>CAMVAV010000102.1 GCA_947165595.1 uncultured Clostridia bacterium
TCTCGGAGGGCTATAGCTCTCCGAGTTTTTTTGCCAACGTTTATTTTACACTATGCTGATATTTTTCCGCAAGTTTACATAATCCATCTTTTATAATCTTTATGTTTTCTTCATCCATCCCCTCCGCCCGGCGCGGACGGATGATGCGCCCGAAGCCCCTGAGCTTTTCGCAGGCGCAGAGCGTGAACGCGCCGCGAAACGCGCGGTTGTCGGAGGGATAGTACACCAGCCCGTCCGTTTTGAGATAGACGAGCTTGTTTTCCGCGCAGTCGAAGCTGTCGAGCACCGCGTCGAGCGCCGCGGCGTTCCAGCGCCCCTGTTTGTCCGGCAGAACCAGGATCTCGTCGCCGCGCGCGACGCAGTTGACGTTGAACACGGTCTTTCCCTTCATCGCCGGATAGCGCGCGCGCAGGCCCTTCGCCCCGCCCAGAGCGTCAAAACCGCCGTCGAGAAAGGCAAAGGCGACCTCTCCGCGATACCGGGGTGTCAGCGCGGCGGCGGTCTCCAGCAGCGCGGCGACGCCGGAGTCGTTGTCGTTGAGGTTTTTCGTCTCCGAGGGGCCGAAGCGCAGGTACGTCAGCGCGGCGGCAAGCAAAAGCAAAAAGAGCGGCAGCGTCCACTGCGGCGCGTTGAGCGGGAAGGTGACCGCGAAGGAGAGCACCAGGCTCCCCAGCAGGGCCATCACGGGCGTGAGCGCCAGATAGAGCAGGGCGGTCAGCGGACGGGTCGGCATGATGAGCGGCGGAAGCAGGGTCCGAACCCCCGTATCGTAATGCGCGGTAAAGATCAGCTTAGCCGTTCCGGGGTCGCCCACGACCACATTGGTCACCGGGGAGCCGAACTGCAGCGCCGTCTCCCGGGTCTGGAGCTTCGGGTCATAGCCCAGCTCGCGCAGCGTCCCCATCAGCCAGATGCGGAAATGCTCCTTCTCCCGCGGCTTTCGCCGGACGGGGTATTCCCGCGCGATGCGTTCGGCGTACCGGCTCATGCTCCGACCTCCGGCAGCTGCGCCTTAAAGCGCTCCGCCGCGTCCAGCAGCTCCTCCGCCCCGCGCAGCATCGTCTCGCTGACGGCCTCGCCCCCGGTCAGGCGGGCAAGCTCCCGTGCCCGCTCCGAGCGGGAGAGCTCCGTCACCCTTGTGAGCGTGCGTCCGCCCTCCTCGCCCTTTTCGACCGAGAAGTGCGTATCCGCCATCGCCGCAAGCTGCGGCAGATGCGTCACGCAGAGCACCTGCTTCTCGCGCGACACGCGGGCAAGCTTTTCCGCGACGCGCTGCGCCGCGCGTCCGGAAACGCCGGTGTCCACCTCGTCGAACACCATCGTCATCACGCTCTCCTGCGCGGCGAACACGTTTTTGAGCGCCAGCATGATGCGCGCCAGCTCGCCGCCGGAGGCGATCCTGTGGATGGGCTTGAGCTCCTCGCCCACGTTGGCGGACATCAGAAAGCGCACCTCGTCCGCGCCGTCCGCCTCCGGCTCCTTTTCCGCGAAGTCGATGACAAAGCGCACCTTGGGCATATCCAGCTCTCGCAGCTCGCGCTGGATACTCTCCTCCAGCTTTTTCGCCGCCTTCCGCCGCGCCTGCGTAAGCTCCCGCGCCGCCGCGGTGATCGCCTCCTTCCGCTCCGCGAGCTTCTTTTCCAGCAGCGCGATGCGGTCGTCCGCGTATTCGATGCGGTCCAGCTCCTCCTTTGAGCGCGCCAGATACGCGAGCATCTCCTCCACCGAGCCGCCGTACTTCTTTTTGAGGCGGTACAGAAGATCGGCGCGGCTTTCCACCGCGTCCAGCTCCTCGGGAGAAAAATCGAATTCCTCGCGCTTGTCGCGCACGGTCATCGCAATGTCGTACGCCTCGCTGTAGAGCGCCTCCAGCCGGTCGGACAGCGCCTCAAACTCCGCCCCGAGAGAGCGCAGGGAGCGCAGCGCGTCCTCCGCCTGCCGAATGGCGGGCGCCGCGCCGCCGTCTTCGTCCCCACCGCTGAGACACTGATCCGCCTCGGAGATCGCGGCGATGAATTTCTCCCCGTTGCGCAGGATGTTGCGCCGCGCCAGCAGCGCCTCCTCCTCGCCCTCCTTCAGCTCCGCGCGCTCCAGCTCCGCGATCTGGTGGCGCAGGGTGTCCACGCGGCGCGCCTTCTCCGCCTCGTCCATGCGCAGACCTTCGATCTCGCGCCGCGTTTCGCTCAGCGCGCCGAACAGAGCGCCGTATGCCTCAAGACGCGGCTCCATGTGTCCGAAGCGGTCCAGGTAGGCAAGGTGCTGCGTCTCGTCGAGCAGCGCCGTCCCCTCGTGCTGTCCGTGGATGTTCAACAGCGCCGAACCGATAGACTTAAGCTGCGATACCGTGATCGGTCTGCCGTTCGCGCGGCAGACGTTCTTTCCGTCGCCATACAGCTCGCGCTGGAGCAGGAGCGTTCCGTCCGCCTCCGGCGCGACGCCGTTCTCCGCCAGGGCGGGCAGGCTCCCGTCCACCCCGTCGAAGGAGGCGCTGACGAACGCCTTCGGCGCGCCGGAGCGGATCAGGTCGCGGGACGTACGCTGCCCCAGCACCGCGCCGAGCGAGTCGATCACAATGGATTTGCCCGCGCCCGTCTCGCCCGTGAGCGCGTTAAAGCCGCGCGCAAACGAGATGTCCGCGCGCTCGATGATGGCGATATTCTCAATGTGCAGCAGCTGCAGCATATGTTACTTCCTCATGGCGTCGATCTGGCGGTGCAGGTCCTCCGCGCTGCGCGCGTCGCGCGCGACGATCATCAGCGTGTCGTCCCCCGCGATACAACCGACGAGCCGCGGGTCCTCCACCCCCTCGATGGCGGTGTTTGCCGCGCCGGCAAGCCCCGGCATCGTCTTGAGCACAACGATGTTCTGCGCGTGGTCGACGCTGATGATGCTCTCGCGCAGGATGCTGCGCAGGCGCTCGGCAAAGTTGAAACGCGTCTGCGGCGCGGGCGCCATATAGCGATACCCGCTGCCGGAGGGCGACTTGATGAGGCAAAGCTGCTTGATGTCCCGGGAGATGGTCGCCTGCGTGCTGGTCACGCCCTCCTCCCGCAGCCGCTCGATCAGCTGCTCCTGCGTTTCGATCGGCTCGTTCTCGATAATGTCGAGAATCAGCCTCTGCCTGTTATTTTTCATTGTCGATCAGCCCTCCCAGCATCTTGCGCTGCAGCACCTCGCAAAAGCTTCGATTCTCCAGCCGCACCAGCTTTGTGTCATAGCGCGAGCGCGTGATCTCCACCGCGTCGCCATGCCGCAGGGAAAATGCCTTGCCGCCATCGACAGACAGCACAACGGGCTTGTATCCCGTTGCCTCGGTCTGCACCGTGATGATGCGCTCCGGCGATAGCACGTAGGAGTTGGCGTGGATGCTGTGGGCGCAGATGGGGCTGACCACGAAGTTCCTTGCCGTCGGCTCGACGACCGGTCCGCCCGCGCTGAGCGAGTAGGCGGTCGACCCGGTCGGCGTCGCGACCACGACGCCGTCGCCGGCGACGTCCACCAGCTTGCCGCTCTCGGTAAAGATGTGCAGGCGGATCACGCGGGACACGTTGCCGCGGGCGACCAGCGCCTCGTTAAGGGCAAGACTTGAATAAATGACGCGTCCCTCGCGCCGGACGCAGACGTCCAGCATCATCCGGCTTTCCACGATGTACTTCTCCGCGCAGAGGTCGCGCAGCTTCTGCAGGTCCGTCTGCTCCAGCTCCGCCATGAAGCCGAGGCTGCCGAGGTTGATGCCGAGCACGGGGATGTCCCGATGGGCGGCGGTCTTGGACAGATGCAGGATCGTTCCGTCGCCCCCGAAGGCGATCAGCATGTCCGCCCCGCGCAGCTCCTGCTGCAGCGCGCGGATCTCCAGGCCGTAGCCCTCCGGCTCCTCGCTGCCGCGGAACGGGATGCACACCACGTTCGGGCACTTGATCTCGTCGAGGATCGCCTTCGCCTCCTTCGCGACCCGCAGCTCCGTGTCGCGGTAGGGATTCGGGCAGAGTATCACCTTTTTCAGCAATAGACTCACCTACTTATAATTGTTAATTCTATCCGTTGTCCAGCTCCGCGTGGGACTGCCGGACCAGCTCCGCAAGGTCGAAGTCCCGCGCCTCCCGCGTCCCCTTTTCGAGAAAGCCCAGGTATTCGATGTTTCCCTCCGGTCCGCGGATCGGGGAATAGGTCAGGCCGCGCACGGCAAAGCCGCTCTCCGCCGCGTGCGCCAGAAAATGCTCCAGCACCTCCCGATGCACCGCCGGATCGCGGACGACGCCCTTTTTGCCGACCTTCTCGCGCCCCGCCTCGAACTGCGGCTTGACAAGGCATGCGACGCGCCCGTCCGGCTTGAGCAGCCCGTTCACCGCGGGCAGGATCAGGCGAAGCGAGATGAACGAGACGTCGATCGAGGCAAAGTCCAGCTCGTCCGGGATCTGCTCATGGGTCAGGTAGCGCGCGTTCGTGCGCTCGAGGCAGACCACGCGCGGGTCGTTGCGCAGCCTCCAGTCCAGCTGTCCGTAGCCGACGTCCACGGCGTAGACCCGCGCCGCGCCGTTTTGCAGCATACAGTCGGTAAACCCGCCCGTCGACGCGCCGATGTCCGCGCAGACCAGCCTCTCCAGCGTCAGCGCAAACGCGTGCATCGCCTTTTCCAGCTTCAGCCCGCCGCGGCTCACATAGGGCAGCGCATTTCCGCGCACCTCGATCACCGCGTCGTCCGCGACGGGGGTGCCCGCCTTGTCGACCTTCTGCCCGTTCACATATACGACGCCGCTCATGATCGTCGAGAGCGCCTTCTGCCGCGTCTCGGCAAGCCCGCGCCCGACCAGCGCAACGTCCAAACGCTGCTTTGCCATCACCGCAGGACCTCCATCGCCTTTTTTGCAATAGACTCAGCGTCCAGCTTGAAAGCCTCGCGCAGCTGCTTTGCCCCGCCGTGGGGCGGAAAGCGCTTGCCGAGATTGCACAGATACAGCTTTTCGAGCGGCGTGCCCTCCTCGGTCAGGATCGCGGCAAGGCGCTGCCCGACGCAGCCGACGCTGGCGCACTCCTCCGCCACGATCAGCTTCCGCGTCCCCGAAAAGGCGGCGCGGACGTCGGGGTCGATAAAGGGCGAGATGCGGTTGACCTTGATTACCCTTGCCGAAACGCCCTGCTTTTTCAGCAGCTCCGCCGCGTCGAGCACGTTCTCGATCATCGTGCCGTAGGCGCACAGCGTGATATCCGTTCCGGGGCAAAGCTCCGCGAACGCGCCGTCGCTCCGGTCGTCGTGATAGCTCCCCTCCCCGCCGCGCGGATAGCGGACGGCGACAGGGCCGTCGATCTCGAAGACCGCGCGGCGCAGCATGGAGCGCAGCTCCCGAAAGCTCGCGGGGCAGAGCACCGTCATGTTCGGGATATCGGAGAGAAATGTCGCGTCGAAGATGCCGTGGTGCGTTTCGCCGTCCGCTCCGACAAAGCCGGCGCGGTCGACCGCGAAAACGACGTGCAGCCCGCTGAGCGCCGTGTCGTGCAGCAGCTGGTCATAGGCGCGCTGCAAAAACGTCGAATACACGGCGAACACGGGGATCAGCCCCTGCTTTGCCATGCCCGCCGCCATCGCCGCCGCCTGTGCCTCCGCGATGCCGACGTCGAAAAAGCGCTCGGGCCAGCGCTCCGCAAACCCGGAAAGGCCCGTACCGTCCGTCATTGCAGCGGTGATCGCGCACACGCGGCGATCCTCCGCCGCCAGCTCGCAAAGCGTCTCGCCGAAGACGGAGGAAAACGACTCTCCCTCGTCCTTCCGCTCCCCCGTCGCCAGATCGAAGGGACCGACGCCGTGCCACCTGCCCGGCTCGCGCTCCGCAGGAGGGTAGCCCTTGCCCTTGACCGTGCGCACATGCAGGATCACGGGGCATTTGAGCTCCTTTGCCCATTCGAGCGCGTTTTCGACCTGCGGCTCGTCATGTCCGTCGACGGGGCCGATGTAGGTGAAGCCCATGTCCTCGAACAGCGTCGCGTTGGGCAGCAGCGCGTTCTTGAGTCCCGTCTTGAGCTCATGGTTGAAGCGGTAGAGCAGCTTCCCCGGCTCGCTCGCGAGCAGAACGCGGCGGTATTGCTTCTTAAATTCGTAGTACGCCGGCTTGCTGCGCAGCTGCGAAAGGTGCGCGCTCATCGCCCCGACGTTGCGGGAGATGGACATGCCGTTGTCATTCAGGATGACGATCAGCGGCTCGCCCGACGCGCCCGCGTTGTTGAGCCCCTCGTAGGCGAGCCCGCCGGAGAGAGCGCCGTCGCCGATCAGCGCCAGCACGCTGTAATCCTCGCCCAGCAGCGTGCGCGCGCGCGCCATGCCCAGCGCGACGGACACCGAGTTTGACGCGTGTCCCGCGACAAAGGCGTCATGCACGCTCTCGTTCGGCTTGGGAAAGCCCGAAAGGCCGCCGTACTGCCGAAGCGTCGGGAACTGCGCCATGCGCCCGGTCAGCGCCTTGTGCGCGTAGCACTGGTGCCCCACATCAAAGACGAGACGGTCGCGCGACGTGTCGAACACGCGATGGATCGCGACCGTCAGCTCCACCGCGCCGAGGTTCGAGGCGAGATGCCCGCCCGTCTCCGCGACGCTCCGAAGCAGAAAGTGATGCAGTTCCTCGCACAGGAGCTCCGTCTGCCGCCTCGTGAGCGCCTTGACGTCCTCCGGTCCCCGGATGTTTTCCAAAATCACAGGCAATTCCCTCATTGATCCGATCATTTGCCGCCGATGCCGAACACGTGCATCAGCTTCGCCGCGAAATAGACGACCGCCGTGCTTTTGTCCAGCGCCAGCTTTTTGCCGATTGCCTTGCCGCCGATGGTCAGCCCCGAAATGAGCGCGGTCACGGCGATGGAGACAAAGATGCTCTGCGTGTTCAGCGAGCTCTGCAGGCGCAGCACGATGACCGCCGCGGTCGAACCGCTGACGATGCCGCAGATGTCTCCCACCACGTCGTTGCAGAAGCTGGACACCTTTTCCGCGTTTTTCAGGAGATACAGCGCCTCCTTCGCGCCGCGCTCGCGGTGCGACGCCATCGAGTGAAACGGCTTGGCGTCCGCCGCGGTCACGGCAACGCCGATGATGTCAAACACAATGCCCAAAATGACAAACAACGCCAGCGTCAGCACCGCCGGCACATAACCCGCGTCCTCCAGCACGACGCCGGAGAGCAGGCTCATCACCGCCGAGAGCGACACGGACATCAGAAAGATACGAACGACCCACCGCCGGTAACTTCGCGGCCTGGCCTCTTCCTTTTTCATTCTCTATCTCCGATATTGGGTCAAATTGAAGCGAAATCATCTTTTCGGATTTTTTCGCAGATCACTTTCAAAAAGCGGCTCCGCCGCTTTTTGAAGCTGAACAGCGGCGACAGGGTGAAGCAATCCTACGGCTTGAGGTCGGGTCGGTTTTCCCCGCGGTCCGCCTCCCGTTGCCGGTCAGGCGGTTCCCCTTTAAGGACCGTGCCGCGCCGTCGCCGACGCGCGGTACCCGATTGCCACTTAGTCCGTACTGTAATCCCCATCCCGTCCCGTGTGGACAGCCTAGGCGATTTCCGCCACAGTCGAACCGTCTCTTAGCCTCTTTTGCAGCGACGGTTTCACGGAGCGATCGCCCTCTCCCCTGGCCGGGGGATCCGGTTGTGTTCTCCGATTCGCCGCCGCCACGCAAGGCAGGCTACTCCGCGCACAGCGTTTGTGACACGCAGTCGTTTGCACCGCATCGCGGGTTCATAGCCCGCTCCGTACCGAGGTCGCTTACCCTTGCGGGAGAACGCCCGGCACAAAAGCGGGTCTCCACGGAAACAGGGTCGATTCCCCCATGCCATTAGGGGCCGCCCGGAGTCCGCAGGCTCAGCTTCCGATCGACGAAAGGCATAGCCTCCCTTCAGCACCCACCCCAAACTGGGCGTAAGAAGCAGGCACCAAAGGTTTCACAGTTGTGCCCTTTAAAGGATTTTTAGGCCCTTCTTAGGAGACGGCAGATCTGACTAGGATACTGCGCCGCTGTTCAGC
>CAMVAV010000103.1 GCA_947165595.1 uncultured Clostridia bacterium
GGAGCATGGGCGCTGCGGCGTGGATTTCTTCCGTCCCGAGCTGCTCGGCAGCCCCGAGGCGGTCGCGGCCCTGCCCGAGGGATAGGCGATTGCCGCAGAATATCAAACCGGACGGAGCGGCGCGCTCCGCCCGGTTTTTCATGCGCTTTTCAATCCTTGGTCACGTCGTTGACCCAGGCGCGGTCGTCATAACCGATCTTGAGGCCGTGGGTGGTGGATTTTGTGACAATCAGATACTCGTCGGAGAAAAGCGAGATTGCCTTATAGTCCTCCGCCAGCCGCTCGGCCGCCTCGGCGTAGACTTCGACGCGCGCGGTCAGGTCGTTTGTGTGCCGCGCGCGGGTGAGCAGCTCGGTCAGCTCCGGGTCGTCCCACTGATAACCGGCGTCCCCGGTAAAGCTCCAATAAAGGATGTCCGCGTCGTTCCACTCATAGGCGCGAGAGCCGACGTCATACTCGTCGGAGCGCATCAGCTCCTTGATGTAATCCGCCTCCATCAAGCTCAACTCCGCCTCCGCGCCGACGGCGGCGAACTGCTCCACCAGCAGGGGCGCCACCAGCTTGAGATTGCTGCGGTCGGAGGGAAGCATCATGCCGAAGCTCAGCTTCTTGCCGGCTTTTTCCACGATCCCGTCGCCGTCGGTGTCGCGCCAGCCCGCCTCCGCCAGCAGCTCCCTCGCGCGCACGGGGTCATAGGCGAGCTTCTCCCTGAGCGCCGCCTCCTCCTCCGGACTGAAGCCCGTCTGCGGGGCGGCGAGGAAGCCGTAGCTCGGCACAACGACGCCGCCCAGCGCCTCGTTGAGCGCGTCGCGGTCCACCGCGTAGGTCAGCGCCTGACGCACGATGATATCCCGCAGCGGCCCCTTGCCCGTTTGCAGGTTGAGATAGCACACGCCGGGCTGCTGGTAGGAGTAGACCGTATAGGCGCCGTCCGCCTTCAGGCGCTCCCAGTCGTTGGTCGGCGCGTTGAACGCGATGTCGATCTCCCCCGCGTCAAGCAGCCGCAGGCGCTCCGCGCCGTCCGCCACAAAGCGGAAAACGACCCGCTCAAAATTCGCGGGGCCGTGGTTCTCGACCTCCGGGTTGCTCGTCCGGAAATACTCGTTGCGGCGAAGCGTGATGTAAGAACGCGGCACCCATTCCTCCGCGGTGTATGCGCCGCACATCACGGGATGGCGGTTGAATTCCCACTCGCCGACGCGTTCGCACTCCTTCACGTCGACAATGCCGCAGAACAGGCTTGCAATGGTGGCAAGGCTGTAGGGTGCGGGCTCGCTGAGGTTATAGCGCACCGTGCGCTCGTCGATCACCTCAATGTCGCTGATGGTGTCCAAATCCCCGCTGTAGTCGCTCACCTCCAGAAAACGCTCCGTCGACGCCTTGACCGCCTCCGCGTCCAGCGGGTTTCCGTTGCTGAACTTCGCGTCCGCGGGCAGGACGAACTCAATATAATGATCCGTCAGCGTAAAGGACTCCGCGAGGCTGGGGTTCAGCTCCGTCAGGTCGGCGCTGTAGGCGATCAGCGGCTCAGCCATCAGCATTTGTAAGATGTTGCCGTAGCTGATCTGCTGCACGTCAAGCCCCTCGGGCTCGTCCGGGATGGCGATGACGAGGGTGTCCGCGTCCGGCAGGGGGATGCCGCTCTCCGTCGTCGCCGTCTTTTCCTCCGGCGGCGTGACCTCCGCCGGGGCGACCGGCGCTTCCTCTCCGCCGCAGGCGGACAGGAGCAGGCAAAGCGTCAGGAAAAAAAACAGGGATCGCAAATGCTTCATATTCATTCTCCGCCTCTCTTTTCCATATCGTTGGCTCGCGTGCTGCCGGTCTCTGCAAGAAAGCAGCGCTTTTTTGAAAAACACACCTCTCCTCTTTTATAATATAGCACGCTTCCCGCTTGCCTGCAAGCATATTGCGCGCGCCCGATGCATAAAATGACCGGCAGGTTTGTCCTGCCGGCCATTTTTGATAATTTTTCGATTTGTGCTCAGCTCAGGGTGACGTCGTTGACCCAGGCGCGTCCGTCGTCGCAGACCACGAAGCCGTTGACCCGGTCGCTCGCGGCGATGTAAATGCCGTCCGAATAGAGCGAGATCGCCTTGAAGTCGTGCGCGAGAATTTCGGACGCCTTCGCGTAGAGCTCCTCGCGCTTCTCCGTGTCGGTCTCCAGCTTCGCCTCGTCCAGCACGGCGGTCAGCTCCGGGTCCTCCCACTGGTAGCCGGACTCCGTGGTAAACGCCCATGAGAGGATGATCGCGTCCATCCATTCATAGGTGCGCGAGCCAATGGTGTACTCGTCCGCGCGCATCAGCTCCTTGATGTAGTCCGCCTCCAGCTCGCGGATCTGCGCGTCGACGCCGATGGCGGCAAACTGCTCGCGCAGGATCGGCCCCGCCGCCTGGAAAGTGCCGTTGTCGGAGGGGATCATCATCTCGAGCGTCAGCTTGTCGCCGCTCTTCTCCAGAATGCCGTCGCCGTCCGCATCGTGCCAGCCCGCCTCCGCCAGCAGCTCCTTCGAGCGCGCGGGGTTATAGGCGAACTCCGCGGCGAGCTTTGCCTCCTCCGCCTCGCTGTGGCCGAACTGCGATTCGGAGATCAGGCCGTACGTCGGCACGACGATGCCGCCGAGCGCCTCGTTGAGCGCGTCGCGGTCCACGGCGTAGGTCAGCGCCTCGCGCACCGCGGCGTCCTTCAAAATGCCCTTCTCCGTTTGCAGGTTCAGATAGGACACGCCCGTGAGCATACAGTCGTAGACGGTGACGCCGGCGGTCTCCTTGAGCGTGGAGACGCTGGTGGCCGGCACGTTGAAGATAATGTCCGCCTCGCCGTCGAGCAGCGCCTGCACGCGCGCCGCGCTGTCGGAAATAAACTTGACCACGACCGTCTCGATGCTCGCGGCGTCCTGTTGTCTGAGCTCGGGCGTGTTGGTGTGGAAATACGGGTTGCGCTTGAGCGTGATGTGCGAGCCGGCGACCCATTCCTCGACGTAATAGGACCCGTTGGCGACGGGATGGCGGTTGAACTCCCACTCGCCCATGCGCTCCGCCTCCGACACCTCGACGACGCCGCCGTACATCGTGCCGAGGTCGGACCACAGATAGGGCGCGGGAGTGTCGAGCATAAAGCGGACCGTCCGCTCGTCCATGACCTTGATCTCGCTCACGACGTCCAGGTCCTCGCCGTAGTCGCTCAACTCGCAGAAGCGCTCGAAGGACGCCTTGACTGCCTCCGCGTCCAGCGGGTCGCCGTTGCTGAATTTCGCGTCCGCGGGCAAAACGAACTCCAGATACTCGTCCGTCGCGGTGTAGGACTCCGCGTACGCGGGGTCGATGCGCGAGAGGTCGGTGCTGTAGACCACCAGCGGCTCATAGATCAGATCGTGCACCATGTTCGTCCAGCTGACCTGCTGCACGTCCAGTCCCTCTACCTCGTCCGCGATGGCGATGACGAGGGTGGAATCGTCCCGCTGGTTCGTCTCCGGCTCCGCGGGCGGGGTCACGGGCTCCGCAGGCGGCTTCGCCCCGCCGCCGCAGGCGGAGAGGAGCAGAAAAAGCGTCAGTAAACACGCAAGCAAATACGTCGTTCTCTTCATGTCGGTCTCCAAACCTCCAAAAGTGCCACAGAATTTTGCGCTTCGTTTCTTCCGGTGATGCGTCGGCGCGCCGTCTTACGCGAGAGACGCGGTGATGATCGCCATGGAATAGACCTCCTGGCCGTTGCAGCCGCGGGAGAGGTCGTTGATCGGCGCGTTCAGGCCGAGCAGGATCGGGCCGTAGGCGTCGAAGCCGCCGAGGCGCTGCGCGATCTTGTAGCCGATGTTGCCGGCGTTGATGTCCGGGAAGATGAACACGTTCGCCTTGCCGCCGACGCCGCCTTCGAGGTGCTTCGTGCGCGCCACCACGGGAGAGGTCGCCGCGTCGAACTGCATCTCGCCGTCCACCGGAACGTCGGGCATCAGGAGCTTCGCCTTGTCGCAGGCGTTGCGCATCTTGTCCACGGTCTCGCCCTTGCCGCTGCCCTTGGTGGAATAGCTCAGGAACGCGACCTTGGGGTCGATGCCGAACACGCGGGAGCACTGGACCGTCTCGCGCGCGATCTCGACCAGATCCTCCTCGGTGGGGTCGATGTTGATGGCGCAGTCCGCCATGGCGAGCACCTCGTTGTCGCCGGTGGCGCGCTCACGCACCATGATGAAGCAGGAGGACACGATCTTGTTGCCGGGTTTGGTCTTGACGAGCTGCAGCGCCGGACGCACCGTGTCGGCGGTGGAGTAGGTGGCGCCGCCGAGCAGGCAGTCCGCCTTGCCCATCGCGACGAGCATCGTGCCGAAGTAGTTCGCCTGCCTGAGCGCGGCGCGGCACTGCTCCTCGGTCATCTTGCCCTTGCGCAGCTCGACCATTTTGGCGACCATATCGTCCATCTCCGCGAACTTCTCGGGGTCGATGATCTCCGCGCCGCGGATGTTGAAGCCGGCGTCCTCCGCCGCCTTGAAGATCTCCTCCTCCTTGCCGATGAGCAGGGGCTTGAGGAACGTGCCGGAGAGCAGGCGCGCGCTGGCCTCAAGGATACGGGGGTCGGTGCCCTCGGTAAACACGATGGTCTTCGGGTTGGCCTTCAACCCCTTGATCATTTCGCCAAATCCAAACATTGCAGTTTTCCTCCTCACTGATATTCCGCCTCCGGCGGTATTAAAACACGAATTCAGTATACACCTTTGTTTTCGCGGTCTCAACCGTTGCGCGGCACTTTTTTGAAAAATTCTACACTTTGTGCAAAAGCGGAACATGTGGTAGTCATAAAAACCAATTTATCCAAAATATAGTAAAACCTTCTTGTTTTCGGTATTTCCGCGCCGCTTCCGGCGCAAAATAATGCTTGACGGGGTGCGAAAAAAATTGTATCATGCTATTTGTTACAATTTGTAACTATTTTGGGGATATTTTCGTTACCGTGTTTTTCGGACCGGCGATCCCTGTCAAATTGCCGGAGGCGGAGCCCTCCGCCGGCGGCGATTATTTGAGGTCGTGTTGGATGGCAAAGGCGGATCAAAAGCGAAAAACAGAATCAGCGCGCGCACGAAAGACGGATCGGGAGCGGGCGGTTTCCGCCGCCGATCTGTTCGAGGCGCTTTTGGGGTGGATCGGGAGCTTTCCCGATGCGCTCTTTCGGCGCATCAGCCGCATCGGGCCGCGCACGCGCACGCTGGTGCGCGAGCACCGGGCGGGGCACTTCCCGGAATCCGACCGGAGGCTCGTGCAGTTTTTCCTGCTGATGGCGGGCCTGTTCCGGTTCTGGCGCTCGCTGGCGAAGGAGCGGCTGTTCCGCCGCCGCAGGCGGAGCCTGGGCATCGAGACGACGGTCACGGCGCATACGATGCGCCACAACCGGCTGCGCCCGCTGCTCTTTGTCGCCGTGGCGCTCATCTTCGCGGGCATCGCCGCGTTTTTCTCGATGTACACCACCGCCACGACCGTCACCTACAAGGGCGAGCCGCTTGAGACGGTGCGCGACGTGGAGGAGGCGCGCCTTGTCGCCGCGCAGGTGGAGACCTTCACCTCGCAGACGCTGGGGGGATCGTTCCTCTTCGACGAGAACGCGATCCAGTACACGAGCGGCCTCGTGCGCCGCAGCGAGATCGGCGAGGTGTCGGACCTCAAGAAGGAGCTGACCGATCAGATCGGGCTGGTGACCTACGGCTATTCGCTCTATATCGACGACGAGCTGGTGGGCTCGACCCAGTACGAGGGCGCGCTGGAGGCGCTGATCGACCAGATCAAGCGCATCGGCACCTCCGCCGACACGCTCTCCGTCGACTTTGTGGAGGATGTGCGCATCGTGCCGGGCTATCTTCCGACGGCGAGCCTGACCAACCTCGGCGAGATCGCGGAGGTGATCAACAGCACAAAGGTCGGCGAGGAGACGTACACCGTCGTCTCGGGCGACACCTGGAGCCAGATCGCCTATGACCACGGCATGACGAACGACGAGCTGCTGGCGCTCAACCCCGGCTACAACATCGACTGGATCCATATCGGCGACGAGCTGGTGCTCAGCAAGGAGGTCCCCTACCTGACCGTCAAGGTGACGGAGCGGCAGAACTACGTCGACGAGGTGGACTTTGACATCATCTATGTGGACGATGCTTCGATGTATCAGGGCGACACGCGCGTGATCAAGAAGGGCTCCTACGGCACGGCGGACATCGTGGCGGATGTGGAGTATGTCAACGGCATCGAGACCGAACGCACGGTCATCTCCAAGGTCATGCTGACCGCGCCGCTGACCGAGACGCGCGCCCGCGGCACGAAGGAGCGTCCGAGCTGGATGGCGACGGGCAGCTTCCGCTGGCCGGTATCGGGGCGCATCACCTCCGGCTTCGGCTACCGCAACACGGGCATCCGCGGCGCGTCCACCGATCACAAGGGCATCGACATCGCCTGCTCCTACGGCACGCCGATCGGCGCCGCGGACGGCGGAACGGTCGAGTTCACGGGCTACAAGGGCGCGATGGGCTACACGGTCATCATCGACCACGGCAACGGCTTCAAGACCTATTACGAGCATTGCAGCTCCTTCGCCGTCTCCGCCGGCGCGCACGTCTACAAGGGCCAGACGATCGCCTATGTCGGCTCCACCGGCGTCTCCAGCGGTCCGCACTGCCACTTCGGCGTCCTGCGCAACGGCACCTACGTCAACCCGATCAACTATCTCCCCTGATCCTCTATAATGCTTTTCCCCGGCGGAGCGCAATGCCCCGCCGGGGAAATGTTTTGTCCGGGTGGATGCCTTCCGATACCGTTCCTACCCTTTTTCTTGCCAAAAGGTAGAAATGGTTTCAGGCTTCCGTATGCGCCAACGCAGATACGCCTGAAACGGAAAAAGCGAAAAAATATGCGAAAATGACTTGACAAGCTACCGCTGACATGTTATCCTCATGGTAGCGTATTAAGTTATCATGTGTCAAGCGCTTGTTTTGCCGTTTAACAGTGCCCTTTACCATGCTTTGGCTTTTGAACGGTCGGGGCGGCGAATGCGTGACGGGTGAATTGCGCCCAGATGGTAACTTGTTGAGAGACTTATGAAAGGAGGATTTGTAACGATGCGGCAAATCGAGGAGAGGGGGAGGAAACCTTGGCGCTTTCCGAATGGGACAAGAAGCATCTGACCGGCGGGCAGCAGCGCGCGATCGTTGCCTACACTCAGCAGTATGACAGCGCAATGGCGGCGGGAAACCGAAACGCCGCGCAAAAGGCGCACGAGGGCGCGGAGGCGATCCGCAAGCAGGCGGGCTGGACCGGCGGCACGGCGGGCACGGCAGCGCCGTCCGCCGCGCCCGATTTTCAAGCCGCGCAAAGCAGCACGAATATTTTCACCAAATACGGATTGACCGAGAACGGACGAAAGCAAACGACGCCCCTCACAGCGGAGCGCGCGGACGAGCTGGACAAGCGGAACGTCGAAAGCGCGTCGCGGCAGGCGGCGAAGCGAAGCGCGCTCGACCATGAGATCGAATGGCAGGCGCGGGCGTTCGGCACGGGCGAAGCAAACACGTTTCTATCAACGGGCGGCGCGGCGCACAGCGGCAGCGGACGGTCGCTTGGACCCGCTGCGGGGCGCAGCGTCGGAGGACATTCCGGCAGCGAAGCGCCGAAAAGCGTCGCGGACCAAATCGCCCTGCGCGAGCAGAGCCGGGGGGATTCTTCGCTCGATGAGCGGCTGAGGAACA
>CAMVAV010000104.1 GCA_947165595.1 uncultured Clostridia bacterium
GGTTTTCGCGGCTGTAGACGCGGCGCGGGTTCTTGATGAGCAGCTCGATGAGATCGTACTCCTTCGCCGTCAGCTCCACGACCTCGCCGTCCCGCAGCGCCACGCGCTGGGCGGAATCGACCGAGATCGGGCCCGCGCTCAACAGCTCGCGCCGGTTCTCCTGCGACGCGGCGCTCCCCGAGCGGCGCAGCAGTGCGCGGATGCGCGCCTTGAGCTCGAGGATGTTGAAGGGCTTGGTCACATAGTCGTCCGCGCCGTACTCGAAGCCCAGCAGCTTGTCCGTATCCTCGCCGCGCGCGGTCAGCATGATGATCGGCACGTTGGAGAACTCGCGGATCTGCATACAGGCGGTCAGCCCGTCGACCTCCGGCATCATCAGGTCCAGCAGGATCAGGTCAAAATCCCCGTTTTTGGCAAGCTCCACCGCCGTCGCGCCGTCCCCGGCGGTCTCGACGGTGTAGCCCTCGTTTTCCAGATTGAATTTCAGTCCCTTCACGAGCACCTGCTCGTCGTCGACCACAAGTATTTTCATTCGTCTCCTCCTCCGACCGTCACGTCCTCCCGGATGCCGTCGAGCTTCCCCTCGCCGATGCCGCTGACCTCCAGCAGCTCGTCCACCGAGGCGAACGGGCCGTGCTCGGCGCGGTAGTCCACGATCGCCTGCGCGAGCGCCGGTCCGATGCCCATCAGCTCCTGCAGCTCGTCCGCCGTGGCGGTGTTGATGTCGATCGGTCCGCGCTCCGCCGCCGCCTCCCGCGGGACGGTCCGCTCCGTCACGACGCGGTATTCGTCCGTCTGCGCCTCCGCGCCCGGATCGCGCGCGGACCAGAACAGCATGGCGAGGAACGCGAGCGTCAGCGTGCCGAGCAAAAAATACACGACCGGTATTTTTTCTTGCCGTTTCACAGTTGCGCTCCCCTCCGTTTTCTGTTATAATAAATTGTCAATTACAGCTCTTGCCAAGCAAGAAAGGCGCGCGCCCGATCCGGGCACAGGTTTGAGAAAGGGGCAGCCGCGCCGTCATTTGAATATTATAACATATACTGAGGTATTTTTCCATGAAAAAAGAACGGATTTTATCTCTTATTTTCGCATTAGTCCTGTTCGTTTCGCTGGTGCCGCCGGTCCGTGCCGCGGGAGCGTTCGAGGTCAACGCCAGAGCGGCGCTGCTGGTGGACGTCGGCTCGGGCGAAACGCTCTATGAAAAGAACGCGCACGAGCACAACTATCCCGCCAGCATCACGAAGGTCATGACGGCGCTGCTCGTGCTGGAGGCGGCGGACGCCGGAAAGCTGAGTCTGGATCAGGAGATCACCGCGTCGGAGAGCGCGTTCGACAATCTCGCCGCCGACGGCAGCACCGCGAATATCAAGCCCGGCGAGACGATGACGGTGGAGAACCTGCTCAACTGTATGCTCATCGTCTCCGCGAACGAGGCGACGCACATCCTCGCCGAGGTGGTCTCCGGAACGGTGGAGGCCTTCGTGCAGCAGATGAACGAGCGCGCCGAGCAGCTCGGCTGCGCGGACACGCACTTCGTCAATCCCTCCGGTCTGCACAACGACCGGCACTATTCGAGCGCGTGGGACATCTATCTGATCACCTGCGAGGCGATGAAGCACGAGAAGTTCATGGAGATCTGCGGACGCAAGGCGTACACCGTGCCGGAGACGAATCTCTCCAAGACGCGCGAGCTCCATTCGACGAACTATCTGATCTCGACGTGGCGCACCGGCTGGCCCGGCTACTTCTACGCGGACGCGCGCGGCATCAAGACCGGCTCCACCCCGGAGGCGGGCTACTGCCTCGTCGCCTCCGCCGACCGCGGGAGCCGCAAGCTGATCTCCGTCGTGCTCGGCGCGGAGCGCGTCAAGCTGGAGGACGGCACCAACGATACCCGCAGCTTTTCCGAGACGATCCGCCTCTTCGACCACGGCTTTGACGACTTCAAAAGCATGAAGCTGCTCGACGCCGGCGAGCCGGTGTGCGAGGTCCCCGTTGAGCTCTCGAGCGAGACGAACTATGTCGTCGTCCACCCTGCCGAGGGGCTGGAGCGCATGGTCCCCGCTGATCTGACGCCCGAGGACCTGACGCGCACGGTCGAGCTGACCGCCGAGAGCGTGGACGCCCCCATCGCGGAGGGCGACGAGCTGGGCACCATCACCATCTCCTACGGCGACACTGTCTACGGCACGGTGCCGCTGCTGGCGCTCAACGACGTTTCGGCTTCGTGGCTGCTCACGAAGCAGCGCGAGGTGAAGGTTTTTCTCGCCAAGCCCTGGGTGAAATACGCGGCGATCGGCACAGCCGCGCTGATCGTTCTCATCGTCGTCCTGCGCGCCGCGGCGCTCTCCCGCGCCAAGCACTACAGCGGACGCCGCGGCGGCTACAGCTACAACGGTTACAGAGGAAGAAGAAAGCGCTGAAGCACAGTCCAAACTTTCTTTTTACCGGGAGGACGTGCCCATGGAATTCAAAGGCAAAATTGGCCTGAGACGCAGCATGCTTTACATGGTGCTCTCGATCGGTCTTATCATGACGCTGCTGCTGGCGGTCGAATACCTCATTATGGTCAATGCCAAGCGGGAACAGGCATACCGGACCTCAACCGTGCTGATCGACCAGGTGCGCAACGTTCTGCTCAGCAATGAAAGAAAGGAGCAGTCGCTGGTCGACTCGCTCAAGGAGGACTACAGCGCCAAGGCAAAGGCGGTGTCCTACATCATCGACAAGGTGCCGGAGACGGAGTATGACATTGACGAGCTGAACCGCATCGCGTCGCTGATGTCCATCGACGAGATCCACATTTTCAACGACCGCGGCATTATCTACAGCGGCACGGTGCCCGCGTATTACAACTACACCTTCGATTCAGGCGAGCAAATGGCGTTTTTCAAGCCCATGCTCGAAAACAAATCGCTCTCCATGTGCCAGGACGTGACCCCGAACACGGCGGAGGGCAAGTCGATGATGTACGCCATCTGCTGGAACGACGCGGGCGTGCGGATGATCCAGATCGGCATCGAGCCGCACCGCCTGATCGAGGAAATGCGCCGCAACGAAATCTCCGACGTGATCTCGAACATGCCCTCCTACGAGGGGATCGATATCCTTGTCGCGGACCGGGACAGCGGCAAGATACTCGGCTCCACGATCTCCGGCCAGGTCGGCAGCAGCCTTTCCCGGATCGGCATTTCCGTCAAGGAGCTCGACCTGTCCGAGATTCAGGACTTCCGGGCGTTCGTTTTGAAAAAGCCGGCCTACTGCTCGGTGGGCGAGTTTAAGAACTATGTGATCGCCGTCGTGCAGGAACGCGCCGAGGTCAACCGCGATCTGCCCGTCGAAATGCTGATGGTGTTCCTCTATCTTCTCTTCGCGGCGGTCGTCATCAGTATGATCGTGCAGCGCATGACAAACAAGATTCTGGCGGAACGGAGCAACGCCAACACAGACCCCATGACCGGGCTTTTGAACCGCCGCGCCTATGAGGAAGCGCTGAAAAAGCACGCGAAGAACGCACGTGAGGACGGGCTCGTCTATCTCTCCATCGACCTCAACGGTCTGAAGACCACGAACGACAATTTCGGGCATGATGCGGGCGACGCGCTGATCCGCGGCGCCGCGGACTGCATGCGGCACAGCTTCGGCAGCTGCGGACAGCTCTTCCGCATCGGCGGAGACGAATTCGCCGCGCTGCTCACCCCCGGCGAGAACCGGCTGGACGCGCTGCGCAAGGATTTCGAGCAAAGCCAGGAGGCATGGACGAAGAAGCACGGCAGAGAGCTGAGCACCGCCTGCGGCTGCGCGAGCCGGTCGGAATTCCCGGACATGAGCATCACGGAGCTCGCCAAGCTGGCAGACAAGCGGATGTATGAGGAAAAGTCGGCATACTACCGCGCGAAGGGCATCGACCGCCGGAAAAACCGCTGACCGGCCGCGCGTCACAGGACCAGCGGCAGCGCGCGCACACGGCAGCGCGCCATGTCGACGTGCTCCTCGTCAACAAACACAACGCCCTCCGCGCGCAGCAGTTCCGCCTGCCGCCCCGGTCCCCCGAAGGCAAAGCCCCCGCTCAGCGAGCCGTCCTTCATCACGACCCGGTGACACGGGATGACGCCGGGCAGCGGGTTCGCGTGCAGGGCGTAGCCCACCACGCGGGCAAGGCGCCTGTTTCCGATCGCCTCCGCGACCTGTCCGTAGGAGGCGACACTGCCCCTCGGGATCAGCTTCACCGCCTCATAGACCTTCTCGAACGTCGTCATGCTTTTTCCCTCCGAAATCGAGCTGCGGGAGCACCAGGCTCGCCAGCATCAAAAGCGCGCCGAAGTAACTGCGCGCCCGGAGCCTCTCCCCGGCGAGGAAATACGCCACCGCCGCCGAAAACACGGGCTCGAGCGTGAAGATCAGCGCCACGCGGGCGGGCGAGGTGAACTTCTGCTGCGTGGTCTGGATCACAAACGCGAGGCCCGAGCAGAACAGGCCGAGGAACAGCGCCGCGCCCCAGACCTCCGGCGAGCGCGGCAGGCACGGTCTCTCAAAGAGGCAGGCAAGCAGCAGGAACAGCGCGCCCGTCACGCCGATCTCCGCCACGCTCATGCCGACGGGGTCGACCTCCGGCTTCGCCACGGCGCGGTCGGTCACGACGATATCGACCGCGTAGGACACGGAGCACAGCAGGCAAAGCGCGTCGCCGACGGCGAAGTGAAGCCCGTCGTCCCCGAGCGTCAGGAGCGCCAGCCCCAGCGTACACAGAAGGAGCGCCGCCGTCATGCGGGGCTCCGGTTTTTTTCGATAGACGAGCCACTCGATGAGCGGCGTGATGATGACCGCGAGGCAGCTGATAAAGCCTGCGTTGGACAGCGAGGTGTACTTTACCCCGTAGGTCGCGCCGATGTAGACGAGCACCAGCACCGCGCCCACGGCCGCGCCCCATCGGAGCGTTTCCCGCGTCATGGCGCGCAGGCGCCGCCGATAGACCGCGCCGAGGATCGCAAAGGCGCTGAGAAAGCGGAACGCATTGAGCGTCAGCACGTCCAGCTCGGCAAGGCAGACGCGCGTGAAGTAGTAGGAAATGCTCCAGAACGCCGTCGCCAGCGCAAGCAGCAGCTCCGCCCCGCGCCGTTTTGCCATCCGCCCCGCCTCCTTTCGCGCAGTCTTTTTCCCTTTACCAAGACGAAAAGCGCCTGCAACTCGAAAAGCGCCTTGCGGCGCTTTTCGAGTTGTGTTGTCTGTATCACTGCTTCGCGCGCATCCCAAAGTGCATCTCGCGCATCCCCTCGACCTCGTCGCAGATCGGCTTCAGGTCGCAGGAGCCGCAGTCGGTCGGGATGCCCTCCAGAATGTGCGTCAGCGTGCGCGTGATGCCGTCGACCTTCTTCGCGGTTTTGGCAAGCTCCGCCACCGCGCCGTTGTCCGTCACGAACACCAGCTGCACGCGCCGCACATGCGGGTTTTTGTGATAGCCCGCAATGTACGCCCCGCCGATCCCGCGAAAGCTGACGCCGCGCGCGACGGCGGTCTTGCTCAGGCGCACCTGCTCGCGGTTGCTCTCCGACGAGATGCGCACCATATAGCCCTCGGGAAAGACGTGGTACTTGACGAACTCCATGTCCCGGATCGCCTGATACGCCGCCTCATCGTCCCCGCTGAGCTCGTCGGAGAGGAGAAACGCAAGCCGCGCGAAGGACACGTCGCCCTTCAGCTCGCCGAGGTCCTTGCCGTAAAGCAGGACCTCGTCCCGCTCCACAAGCGCCTCGCTGCTCGTGACGCAGGTGAAATTCGCGGATGCGCAGCCGCTGCCGCCGAGCTCGAACGCCGCGTCGCGCAGCATGACCAGCTCGCTCTCCCCCGTGTCGCGCCAGACGTGCGCGGGGTCATAGTCCCACCGCCGCGGCTCCGTCCCCGCAAGCAGGGCGCGCGTCGCGGTGATGATCGAATCATAGAGCTCCATGCGCTAGAACTTGATATCCACGTTTTTGCGGTCGTGGATGCGGTTGACCTGCGTGTAGACCCAGCCCATCACCTTCTGATCCAGGTTCCAGAAGTACACGACGAACAGCACGCCGACCACAACGAACAGGACCTTGAAAATAGCCCACAGGACCTTCAAAAATAGCTTCATGTTTCCTCCTCATTCTCCGCGCGCGGGCGGCACATATCATCAGGCGCTCTGCTTCGCCATGCCCTTCTGGCGCGCGTACTCCGCCGCGCCGAGCGCGCCCATGAGCTGCGGATCGGTCTTGAGCTCGACGACCTTGAGCTTGAGCACGTGCTCGATTGCCTGCTTGAGCCCGTCGTTCTTCGCGCAGCCGCCGGTGAGCGTGATGCTGTCCACCGCGCCCGCTTTCTTCGCCATGACGAAGCAGCGCTTGGCGACCGCCATCTGGATGCCCGCCGCGATCTCGTCCATGGGCTTGCCCTCGCCGACGAGAGTGATGACCTCGGACTCCGCGAACACCGTGCACTGCGCCGTGATGGGGATGACGTTCTTCGCGTTCAGGCTCAGCTTTGAAAACTCGGGCAGCGACATCTCGAACGAGCGCGCCATCGCCTCATAGAAGCGGCCCGTGCCCGCCGCGCACTTGTCGTTCATCGCGAAGTTCTTCACGGTGCCGTCGGTGTCGATGCTGATGCCCTTGACGTCCTGTCCGCCGATGTCGATGATCGCCTTGACGTCCGGGTTCGTGATGTGGACGCCCATCGCGTGGCAGGAGATCTCGGAGATGTTCTCGTCCGCGAAGGGAACCTTGTTGCGGCCGTAGCCCGTGCCGATGAGGTACGCGAGGTCCTTGGAATCCTTGAGACCCGCGGTCTTGCAGACCTCCTCCATCGCCAGCGTGGCGCTGACCTCGGAGTTGATCTTGGAGCGGATGGTGGTGTCGGCGACGATTTTGCCCGTCTCGTCGAGGATGATCGCCTTGGTGTAGGTGGAGCCTACGTCGCAGCCGCCAAAGTATTTCATAGTGCATTTTCCCCCAATATTGAAATTTTTAGTTTTTTCACGGTTTTCCGCGCCGCGATCACATCACGGCACGCGGCCATATTTCGCGCCTGCCGCGCCGGCGGCAGGCGAAACGCCGATCATCACATACCAAACTGCCTTCGGCAATTTACCATGTCGCGTCGTCCTCGAAATCCACGAGCGATTCGTCGACGGGCGTCGCGCCCATGACGGTATACATGAACTCGTTGATCTTGTCGCGCATGGCGCGGCGCGAGACGGTGCGCGGGTCCATCAGATCGTGCTCGATCCAGATCATCTTGTAGTCCTTCTGACGCGCCTGCTCGTCCAGGATGCCCTGCAGCGTCGCCATGTTCTTGCACGCGACGTTCTGATACATGAGGATCAGGTCGATCTTCCAGATTTCGCACTGGCGCCACAGCTCGTTGACAACGTTGTGGTAGCCGCCGTTCGTGTGCCGCCGCATGACCATGCGCTCGTAGAGGCGGGCGAGGTCCTGCAGCGCTGTCTCCTTGTCCTCCGTCTCCAGCGGGCGGGTGAAGTTGAGGCTCTCCATCTCCACCAGCACGTCCACGCCCCAGCAGTTCGCGATCCAGTTGGACAGGTTCGCGTAATAGTGCGCCGGGCAGGACCAGACGATCGCGCGGTACTTCATCTTGCCGCGCCACG
>CAMVAV010000105.1 GCA_947165595.1 uncultured Clostridia bacterium
TTTCTGGTCCGAGTGGCGGGATTTGAACCCACGGCCTCTTGGTCCCGAACCAAGCGCGCTACCAGCTGCGCTACACCCGGTTGCACCGTACGCGCAACATAGATATTATACGAATAGCAAACGCTGCTGTCAAGAGAAAGTTTCAATTTTTTTGTTTTTTTGTAAATGCAGGGGCATAGGGAGGCGAAGGACGATGCCGGATCAGTTTTCCCGGACGCGTATGCTGCTGGGCGAACAGGCGATGGAGAGGCTCAAACGCGCGCGCGTTGCCGTGTTCGGCGTCGGCGGCGTCGGCGGCTATGCGGTCGAGGCGCTCGCAAGAAGCGGCGTGGGCGCGCTGGACCTCGTCGACAACGACGTCGTGTGCCTGAGCAACCTCAACCGTCAGATCATCGCCACACACGAGACGATCGGACGCAGCAAGGTGGAGGTTGCGGCGGAGCGCGTCGCCTCCATCGCGCCGGACTGCGCCGTTCGGACGTACAAGACCTTTTTCCTTCCGGAGACGTCCGGCGCGTTCGATTTCACCCAATACGACTATGTTGTGGACGCCATCGACACCGTCGCGGGCAAGCTGGCGCTCGTTCAGGGCGCGCAGGCGGCGGGGACGCCCATCATCAGCGCGCTCGGAACGGGAAACAAGCTCGATCCGGGCATGCTGGCGATCGGCGACGTCTATGAGACCTCGGTTTGTCCGTTAGCCAGGGTGATGCGGAAGGAGCTGCGCCGCCGCGGCGTGGAGCATCTCAAGGTGCTCTGGTCGCGGGAGGAGCCGATCGTGCCGCTCCCGCCGGAGGAGGAGACCGAGCGCCGCGGACTGCCCGGTTCGACGGCGTTTGTGCCTCCGGCGGGCGGGCTGATGATCGCCGCCGAGGTCGTGCGCGATCTGATCAAAACAGACCGTGTCCTTGAAAAATGAGTGCAGGCTCCGCGCCGATCCGCGCGGGGCCTGCGTTTTTTGCCGGACAGGCTGCTCTCTGCTTTTATTCTTTCGCAAACGCGAAGCCGAAGCCGATGCCGCAGATGCCGCCGACGATGTGCGCGAGCTGGGAGACGTTGTCGACGCTCGTAAGGCCGGCGACCACCTCGCCGCCGACGTAGAGCACGACCACCAGGATCATCGTCAGCGGGATGCCGCCGCGCTCGGAGCCGGTGAACGAGGAGAGCACGATCATCATGAATACGACGCCCGACGCGCCGAGCAGCGCGGCGCCGGGAAAGAAGACGAACTCCACAAGCCCCGTGGCGAGCGCCGTCATGGCGACGCAGAGGAACAGCGTGCGCGAGCCGTACTTCTCCTCCAGCGCGGGTCCGACGAGCAGCATCAAAAGGATGTTGCTCATGTAATGGTTCAGACCGGTGTGCCCGAGCACGTGCCCGAAGAATCGGAAATAAGCAAGCGGATCGAGCAGGGAGCAGCGGTAGACGCTGAACAGAGCGTGGTTCGTCCACCCGCCCGTGAGCGTATTGAGAGGCAGCAGCGCCAGCGAGAGCAGCGCGAAGGTCAGCACAAACGGAGAGTTGTAGCGGATTCCTTTCATATCGGCCCACCTTGCCCTTTACATTTGATATCTCATTATGTATAATCACGGAGGCATATCGGCATAAACGCACGGCGCTGCTGCGCCGCATAAAGCCATTATAGCATTTCTTTATCAAAAAACCAAGGAGAATATGCATATGAAAGCGATCGTCAGCATCATTGGGCGCGACCGGGTGGGCATCTGCGCCGCCGTGTGCACCAAAATGGCGGATTACAGCATCAACATCCTCGACATCACACAGACCATCGTGCAGGGCAACTTCACGATGATCATGGCGGTGGACCTTGAGCGGGCAAGCGCCTCCTTCGGCGAGATCAAGGGCGGCCTGGCGGAGCTGGGGGACAGCATGGGGCTGGACATCCGTATGCAGCGTCAGGAGATTTTCGACGCCATGCACACGATCTGAGGGGTGCGCCATGCTGACACAGAAAGAGATACTCTCCACGCTGGACATGATCGGCCGGCAGCACCTCGATATCCGCACCATTACCATGGGCATCTCGCTGCTGTCCTGCTCAGACGCGGACGCGGAGAAGGCCTGCGGCAAAATCTACGACAAGATCACCCGCTGCGCGGAGAATCTGGTGCGCGTGGGAGAGGACATCGAGCGTGAGTTCGGCATCCCCATCGTCAACAAGCGCATTGCCGTCACGCCGGTCGCGCTGGTCGCCGCGGCGAGCGAGTGCGAGGACTATGTGCCCTTCGCGCTGACGCTGGACCGCGCCGCGCAGACCTGCGGCGTCAACTTCATCGGCGGATACTCCGCGCTGGTGCACAAGGGCATGACGGAGGCCGACCGAAAGCTGATCCGGTCCATCCCCGAGGCGCTGGACCGCACGGAGCTGGTCTGCTCGTCCGTAAACGTCGGCTCGACCCGCGCGGGCATCAACATGGACGCGGTGGCGCTGATGGGCCGCGTCATCAAGGAGACCGCGGAGCGCACGCAGGACCGCGCGGGACTCGGCTGCGCGAAGCTGGTGGTGTTCTGCAACGCGGTGGAGGACAATCCCTTCATGGCGGGCGCGTTCCACGGCGTCGGAGAGGCGGAAAAGGTCATCAACGTCGGCGTCTCCGGTCCCGGCGTGGTCCACAACGCGCTCAAGTCGATCCGGGGCGAGCCCTTCGACGTTGTGGCGGAAACGGTGAAAAAGACAGCGTTCCGGGTCACGCGGATGGGCCAGCTTGTCGCGCAGGAGGCGTCGAAGCGGCTCGACACGCCGTTCGGCATCGTGGATCTCAGCCTCGCGCCGACGCCCGCCGTGGGCGACAGCGTGGCGCGCATTCTGGAGGAGATGGGGTTGGAGACCTGCGGCACGCACGGCACGACCGCCGCGCTGGCGCTCTTGAACGACGCGGTCAAGAAGGGCGGCGTTATGGCGTCGAGCAGCGTCGGCGGGCTCTCCGGCGCGTTCATCCCCGTCAGCGAGGACGAGGGGATGATCGCCGCGGCGAAGTCCGGCGTGCTGACGATAGACAAGCTGGAGGCGATGACCTGCGTGTGCTCGGTGGGACTCGACATGATCGCCGTCCCGGGAGACACGAGCGCCGAGACCGTCGCCGCCATCATCGCGGACGAGGCGGCGGTCGGCATGGTGAACAACAAGACCACCGCCGTGCGTATCCTTCCCGTGCCGGGGAAAAAGGTGGGGGATTCCCTCGAAATGGGCGGCCTGCTCGGTTCCGCGCCGGTCATGCCGGTGCACCCGCAGAGCTCCGCCGCTTTCATCGCGCGCGGCGGACGCATACCCGCGCCGCTGCACAGCCTGAAAAACTGAAACGATCGGTTCCGAGCCCACAGAACGCTTCCATCAAGGCGGAGGCGTTCTTTTTTGCCGGCAAAGAAAAAATTTCAAATAAGAGAAAATACTACTTGACACGCAATACTATGTGACGTATAGTATTACGCGAAAGGAGGTATGGCGATGGACAATCAGATCAAGCGCGGACTGCTGGACGTGTGCGTGCTGGCGGCGATCAAGAACGAGGATTCCTACGGTTATCAGATCGTCAAGGACATGAAGCCGTATGTGGAGATATCCGAATCGACGCTCTATCCGATCCTGCGGCGGCTGGAGGCTGCGGAATGCCTGAGTGTGCGCAGCGTGGAGCACAACGGACGGTTGCGAAAGTATTATCATATCCTTCCGCCGGGGTTGGAGCGCATCCGGCAGTTCACGGCGGACTGGCGGGAGATCGAGTCGATCTACCAATTCATCATGAGGGAGGGCGGAGAGCATGAATAAGGAACAGTTCCTGCTTGCGCTTTACGACGCGCTCCGCGGCTTGCCGATCGAGGACGTCGAGCGTTCGATCGCGTACTACCGCGAGATGATCGACGAGCGCGTGGAGGACGGCATGAGCGAGGAGGAGGCGGTCGCGGCGCTCGGCAGCGTGGAGGACATCGCCGCGCAGATTCTCACGGATATGCCGCTGCGGACGCTGGTGCATGAGAAGGTCACGGGCGGACGGAAGCCGCCGGTCTGGGAGATCGTGCTGCTGATCCTCGGCGCGCCGCTGTGGTTTTCGCTCGCGGTGACGGCGCTGTCGCTCCTGTTCGCGTTTTACATCGTGCTCTGGGCCTTTGCGCTTGTCCCGTTTGCCGTGACGCTTTCTCTTGCCGCGGCGGGCGTTTTCGGAGTGTCCGCCTGTGTGCCGATGCTGGTGCGCGCCGGATTCCCGCAGATGCTGTTCAGCCTCGGTACGGGACTGGTGTGCATCGGGCTTGCGGTCCTGATGCTGTATGCCTCGATCGCCGCGGTGCGGGGGATGGCGAAGCTGAGCGGGCAGATATGGCTGTGGGTGAAATCGCTCTTTGTACGGAAGGAGGCGGCAAGATGAACAGGAAAAGAGGGCTTCTGCTGGGCGCCGCCGCGGTGATCGGGCTGGGGATCGTGCTGATCCTGGCGGGGCTTTGGCTCATGCAGTTCGACATCGGGAAGCTGGACGCTTCCAGGACGGTCGGCGAGACCTATGAGCCCGCCGGGGAGTTTCGCCGGATCGAGGTGCGCGTCCCGTCCGCGGACATACGGCTTTTGCGCGCCGAAGACGGAAAGACCCGCGTGGTGACGAGCCATGAGGAGACCGACAAGGAGACCGTGGAGATCAGTAACGGCATCCTCCGCGTGTCCAGGGGGGATCAAAAAGGCCGGTTTGGGCACTTCGGCGTCTTTGGCTCGCACGAGGACAGCGTGACGATCTACCTCCCCGACGCCGCCTATGAGGCGCTGACGGTCCAGACGGCGAGCGGAGACATGGAGATTCCCGCGGAGCTGACCTTTGACCGCGCGGAGCTTGCGACCGCCAGCGGGGAGATCCGGTTTTTCGCACAGTGCGGGGAACTGATGATCGCAACGGTCAGCGGCGACGTGAAGCTCAGGGGCATTGCCGCGGAGCAGCTCACGCTGGCGACGGTCAGCGGCAAGGCGGACCTGGAGGACGTGCGCGCCGCAGGGAAGCTTTCCGTCACCACCGTCAGCGGAGACGTGGAGCTGGAGTACTGCGACGCGGGCGAGCTCGAACTGCATACGACGAGCGGCGAGATCGAGGGAACGCTGTTGACGCCCAAGCGCTTCGACGTCCACACCGCCAGCGGCGAGATCGACGTGCCGGCGAGCCATACGGGCGCGGGGCTCTGCGCCGTCCATACCACCAGCGGAGACGTGGAGCTGAAGCTCGCTCGCTGAAAAAACCGAAAAAAGCAGGGACTGTGAAAAAGGTCGCCGTTTGACGCAACGGCGACCGAACACAGCCCCTTTCGGCGCAGGAGGCTGTCTCTTGCCACAAAGCATATAAATAATTCTGTGATGCAGCCGATAAGAAAACAGGACTATAGTCTTTGACATGGCCTGTCGATTTTAAGGAGGCGCACACTATGGATTTGTCAACGATCGGCTCGATCAACCAGTACGCGAAGGGCGTCGCGCTCAAAACGCAGTGGAACCTGAAGAAGAAAAGCGGCGACGTGACCGCTCACAAAAAAGGTCTGGACGATTTTCTTTCCGCCGGCAGCATTGCGGCGAAAACGCCGGAGGAAGCCGACAACAAGAAGATGCAGAAGATCACGGCTAAGGTGGACGCCGGCGCGAAGCTGACCGAGAAGGAGATGGAGTATCTCAGGGAGAAGAATCCCCAGCTCTATGAAAAGCTCCGCCAGATCGAAAAGGAGCAGAAAGCCTATGAGGAGGCCCTGCGCCGCTGCAAGTCGAAGGACGAGGCGCAGCGTCTGCACATGGCGCGCGTGGGCGAAGCGATGCAGGCGGCGAAGAACGGCGACGGCACGGCGGCGTACCGCATGAACCGCATGACCGAGAGCATGACCGCTTTCACGGAGACGGACGAATACAAGAAGCTCTCCACAGAAGCGGAGCAGGCGCTCAGGCGCAATGAGCAGAAAGAAGCGGAGCAGGCCGGACAGGAGCCGAAGTTCTCCGACGCCGGGAAGCCGGAGCGGACGGAAAAGGCGGAAAAAGCGGAGGTCGCCGCGCCGAGCGAGGACACGGAGCCGGAAAAGGCCGACCCTCACGTTGGGAACGCCGCGGAGACGGATAAGCCCGCGAAGCCGGACGTGCCGAAGGCGGAGAGCGAGCATTCCTCCGCAAGCGCAACGCCGCACTTCGGGACGCAGGCGTATGTCATGACGCAGGAATCGGAAGCGCAGGAGAAGCGCCGCCGCGCGGCGCTTGACGCGGAAGCGTAGGCAGCTTGACACACAACGGGATCAGCAAAACGCGGGACAGGCTCAGACCGGACGTGGAATCGACCGCCGCCGTGGACGATGCCGAGGAGCGCCGTGCAGAAGCTTGAAATCATTTGCAGCAAGGTCGGTGAAAACGTACTTTCACCGGAATACCAAAAAATATGTTGCTGTGAAAAAACGCGAGTTTTTTCACAGCAACATCGCCAGAAAGAGAAACTGCTTTTATCCGGCACCGCCTTTCGGCGGTGCTGTTTGGTTATTCGAGTTCAAAGGCTCCGGTATAGAGACGGTAGTAGGTGCCCTTTTCGGCAATGAGCTGGTCGTGGCTGCCGCGCTCGATGATCCTTCCGTGGTCCAGGACCATGATGACGTCCGAGTTCATGACCGTCGAGAGCCGGTGCGCGATGACAAAGACCGTGCGCCCCTCCATCAGCTTGTCCATGCCGCGCTGGACGATCGCCTCCGTGCGCGTGTCGATGGAGCTTGTCGCCTCGTCGAGGATCATCACCGGCGGATCGGCGACCGCGGCGCGCGCGATGGCAAGCAGCTGGCGTTGCCCCTGCGAGAGGTTCGAGCCGTTGTTTGTCAGCTCCGTGCCGTAACCCTGCGGCAGGCGCTCGATGAAGCTGTCCGCTCCGGCGAGCCTGGCGGCGGCGCGGCACTCCTCATCCGTGGCGTCGAGCTTTCCGTAGCGGATGTTGTCCATCACCGTGCCGGTGAAGAGGTTCGTCTCCTGCAGCACCAGTCCGAGCGAGCGGCGGAGGTCCGCCTTTTTGATCTTGTTGATGTTGATGCCGTCGTAGCGGATTTTCCCGTCCTCAATGTCGTAGAAGCGGTTGATGAGGTTGGTAATGGTCGTTTTGCCCGCGCCGGTCGCGCCGACGAAGGCGACCTTCTGACCGGGCTCGGCAAAGACGTTTACGTCCGTGAGCACCTGTTTGCCCTCGACATAGGAGAAATCCACGTCCACAAGCCGCACGTCGCCCTTGAGCTCGGTGTAGGTCAGCGTGCCGTCGCCGTGGGGGTGCTTCCACGCCCAATGACCCGTGCGGCGCTCCGACTCCGTGATCTCGCCGTTGGGCGCGATCTCCGCGTTGACGAGGGTGACATAGCCGTCGTCCGCCTCGGCGGGCTCGTCCATGAGGGAGAACACGCGGTCCGCGCCCGCCATACCCATGACAATGGCGTTGACCTGCTGGGTGAGCTGGTTGAGGTTGCCGGTGAACTGCTTGGTCATGTTGAGAAAGGCGATGAGGATCGAGATATCCAGCGCCTTGCCGGAGATCGACGGGTTCGGCAGCCCTGCGAGCAGGTACGCGCCGCCGAGCACCGCAATGAGCACATAGAGGATATTGCCGATGTTCATGATGATGGGGCCGAG
>CAMVAV010000106.1 GCA_947165595.1 uncultured Clostridia bacterium
TCAAGCTCTCCGGCACGACGCTGCCCGAGCGCTTCCGCCGCATCCTCGACACCTTCGGCGAGACGCCGGAGGCCATGCGGCAGGCGGGCATCGCCTACGCCACCGACCAGATCATCGACCTCTTTGCCAACGGCATCCGCTCGGTGCATGTCTATTCGATGAACAACCCCGTCGTCGCCAGGGCAATCCTGGATAATCTTTCCGATATCCTCGGCTGACGCGCCGCCGGAATGCAATATGACTGCATAATAATTGCATATTTTGAATGAAAAAGAGCCTCTTGTGCAGGATGCACAAGAGGCTCTTAAGCTTTTCTACATATTTATGGGAAATGCGGATTGCATTTTTGAATAATTCGGATTATTATTCATTTATTAGGCGGCAGACCGCATGGTACGAGGGTCCGCCGCAATGAGATTGGAGGAAAACAAAGATGAAAAGGATCGTATCGCTGCTGCTCGCGGCAGTCATGGTTTTTGCCCTGAGCGCCTGCGGAGGCGGCAAGACCAATGCTCCCGCCGCGAATGAGAAGAAGATCAGCACGGTTGCGGAGGGGAAGCTGACCGTGGCGACGTCCCCGGATTTCGCGCCCTATGAGTTCTATGCCGTGGACGAGAGCGGCACGCCCCATATCGCGGGCTTCGACATGGCGCTCGCGCAGTACATCGCCGACGACATGGGCCTGGAGCTTGAGATCGTCCCCATGGACTTTGACGGCGTGCTGATGTCCCTGCAGACCAAGAGCGTGGACATCGGCCTCGCGGGCCTTTCCGCCGACCCCAAGCGCGAGAACATCATGGATTTCTCGCAGCTCTACTACAAGGGCGGACAGTCCTTCGTGACGGTCAAGGGAAATGAGGCGAAGTTCCCCGACCTCGCCTCCCTCAACCAGTCCGGCATTTCCGTCGGCGCGCAGACCGGCTCCATTCAGGTCGACCTCGCCCAGCAGTACAGCGCGGACACCGACATCATCCAGCTCGCGAAGGTGACGGAGATCATCGCGGAGCTGCTGGCGGGCAAGCTGGACGGCGCGTACATCGAGACCGCTGTGGCGCAGAGCTACTCCAAGAACTATCCCGAGCTCGCGATCGTCGTCGACGTGCCGTACACGGAGTCCGAGGGTTCCGCGGTGGGCGTTTCCAAGGGCAACGCCGAGCTGCTGGCCGCCGTGAACGCGGCGATCGGCAAGGCGCTCTCCGACGGCAGCATGGACCGCTTCGTCGCGGAGGCGAACGAGCTTGCCACCGGCGAGATCATCGAGGGCCTGCTGGACTGACCGGGACACAAACCGTATCAGGGAGATTCCTCCCTCCCGCGCGGAGGGGGGAATCTGCGCTAATTTTGGAGTGCGTATGGAACATTTCATTCAAGCGGAAAACTTTGGCAAGATCGCGCCGTTCAGGACGCTGTTCCTCCAGGGAACGGCGGTGACGGTGCTGCTTTCGGTCTTCACGGTGGCGATCGGCTTTGTGCTTGCGCTGCTGCTCTCGGCGATGCGCCTTTCCAAATGCTATCCGCTGGCGTTTCTCGGCACGGATCGGGAGGGGAAGCTGCGCGACGGCGGCGTCCTGCTGGCGATCAGCAAATTCAACCCGCTCAGCTTTCTTGCCACCGCGTATGTGGAGATCCTGCGCTCGACGCCGGTGATCGTGCAGATCGCGATCATCTACTACGGCGTGTTCTCCGCGCTCGTGACGCTGCCGAAATTCACGATCTTCGGCTTCATCAAGTTCGAGCGCTTTTTCCCCGGCGTCGTGGCGCTGGGGATGAACTCGGGCGCGTATCTGTGCGAGATCATCCGCTCCGGCATCCAGTCCATCGACGGCGGGCAGACCGAGGCGGCGCGCTCGCTGGGCATGACGCAGTTCCAGAACATGCGCTTCATCATCCTGCCGCAGGCGATCAAGAACATCCTGCCCGCCATCGCCAACGAGTTCGTCGTCATCATCAAGGAGTCCGCCATCACCTACACCATCGGCGTGCAGGATATCATGTCGATGGTCAACGCCGTGCGCAGCGCCTCCTTCATCATCATCGAGCCGCTGCTGGTGGCGACCGCCATCTACTTCTGCCTCTGCTTCCCGACGAGCAAGGTCATCGCGTACTTTGAGAGGAGGATGAGCCGTGGCGACAGGCGATAAGCTGATCGAGGTCACCGACCTCAAAAAGTACTACAACCGCGGCGCGATCAAGGCGCTCGACGGCGTGACGGTCGATATCTGCCGCGGCGACGTCATGGTCGTCATCGGGCCCTCCGGCTCCGGCAAGTCGACCTTTCTGCGCTCGCTGAACCTGCTGGAGCAGCCGACGAGCGGCAGCATCGTCTTCAACGGCGTGGACATCACGCGGAAGAAGGTGCGCGGCGCGGACGGCAAGCTCGTCAAGCTCAACATCGACGAACACCGGCAGAAGATGGGCATGGTGTTCCAGCACTTCAACCTGTTCCCGCACAAGACGATCCTGGAGAACATGACCCTCGCCCCGATCGAGGTCAAAAAGGTCGCTCGGGCGGAGGCGGAGGAAAAGGCCGCCGCCCTGTTGAAGCGCGTGGGGCTGGAGGATCGCGCGGACGCGTACCCGATCCAGCTCTCCGGCGGGCAGAAGCAGCGCATCGCCATCGTGCGCGCGCTGATGATGGAGCCGGAGGTCATGCTCTTCGACGAGCCGACCAGCGCGCTCGACCCCGAGATGGTGGGCGAGGTGCTGGACGTGATGAAGGAGCTGGCGCGTCAGGGCATGACGATGGTCGTCGTCACGCACGAGATGGGCTTCGCCCGCGAGGTGGGCAGCCGCGTCCTCTTCATGGCGGACGGCAAGCTGCTGGAGGAGAACACCCCCGGCGAGCTGTTCACGCACCCGAAGAACCCGCGATTGCAGGATTTCCTCAGCAAGGTATTGTAATCAACAAAAAAGCGGCTTTGCCGCTTTTTTGAAAGTAAAAGAGCGGCAAAGCCGCTCTTTTTGATAAGGAGAAAGATATGGAAAGGGAAAAGGAGCGTGCCGTCGCGCAAATCGACGAGAAAAAGGAGCTGATCTGCTCCGTCGCGGATAAAATATGGGAATACGCGGAGCTGTCGCTGCAGGAGGAGAGATCCGCCGCGCTCTACTGCGAGACGCTGGAGCGCGAGGGCTTTGCGGTGGAGCGGGGCATCTGCGGCATCCCGACCGCATTTGCCGCCTCCTTCGGCAGGGGACGCCCCATGCTCGGCATACTCGCCGAGTACGACGCGCTCTCCGGCCTTTCGCAGCGCGGCGGCGCGACGGAGCCGGAGCCGCTTCGGGAGGGCGGACCGGGCCACGGCTGCGGGCACAACCTGCTCGGCGCGGGCGCGCTGGCCGCGGCGCTGGGCGTCAAGGCGTGGCTGGAGGCGACCGGCGCCGCCGGAACGGTCGTGCTCTACGGCTGCCCCGGCGAGGAGGGCGGCGCCGCCAAGGCGTTCATGGCGCGCGACGGGCTTTGGAAGGGGCTGGACGCGGCGCTCACCTGGCATCCGGAGGACTGCAACGAGGTTGCGACCGGCTCGTGCAATTCGACGCTGCAGGTGCAGTACACCTTCCACGGCGTCGCCTCGCACGCCGCCGGAGCGCCGGAGCTTGGGCGCAGCGCGCTGGACGCGGCGGAGCTGATGAACGTCGGCGCGCAGTTCCTGCGCGAGCACATGCCCGACCGCGCCCGCGTGCATTATGCGATCACCGACGCGGGCGGCAGAAGCGCAAACGTCGTGCAGGCGAAGGCGACAGTGCTTTACATGGTGCGCTCGAACCACGTCGCGGAGGCGGTCGAGCTGCTTCGCCGCGTCGATAAGATCGCGGACGGCGCGGCGCTGATGACGGAGACCTCCTGCGAGCGCAAATTCATCGACGGAACGGCAGACACCGTGACCAACCGTGTGCTGGAGGAGGTTGTCTGGCGCAACTTCGAGGCGCTGGGCGTCCCGTCCTACACGGAGGAGGAGCGCCGCTTCGCGGAGGCGCTGTGGAGGACCTGCCCCGGGCGCGACAAGACGCCGGGCATCGGCTCGGACGCGGATGAGGCGTATGCCGCGAAGGTGCGGCGTCTGCGCGGCGAGCCGGGCGGGGCGATGAACGACTTCCTGCTCCCGCGCTATACGGGCGACGCGTTCAGCCCCGGCTCCACCGACGTCGGGGACGTGAGCTGGCTGACGCCGACGGTGCAGTGCCACGTCGCGTCCTGGCCGAACGGCTGTCCGGGGCACAGCTGGCAGAACGTGTCCTGCGGCGCGACGAGCATCGGGCACAAGGCGGCGCTGCACGCGGGCAAGGTGCTCTGCGCCGCCGCGATCGACCTCCTGTCCGACCCGTCGCTGCTCGCGGCGGCGCGGGAGGAATTCGAGCGGCGCACGGCGGCGGGCTACGTCTGCCCGATCCCGCCCGACGCGGTCCCGACGATCATCGACTGATGCGAGCCGGGACGTGCTTCCCGCCGCCTGCTCGCAGCGTGGAAATTTTTCCTTTCGGCCCTTATATGAAAAAGCGTCTCTTACCGCGAGACGCTTTTTTTGCCGCATAATCCCGCTCTTTCCGCAAATGCTAAAGTTTCCTTATACCACCTTGCAAAGGAGACTTTATCATGCTCACCATCACCGAAGCGGCGATCAGCGCGTTTACCGCCTCGCTCACTGAGCGGGAATACAGCCCCGCGACCGTCGCCAAGTACGCCCACGACGCGCGCCTTTTGCTCGCCTACGCCCCGGAGGGGATCGCGGACAAGGCAAAGCTCGTCGGGTTTCGCGCCCATCTTGAACAGCGCGGCTACTCCGGCGCGAGCGTCAATTCCATACTCGGCACGGACAACCTCTTTTTAGCGTTCCCCGGCTCCGACTGGCGGCTCAAATACGTCCGCGTCCAGCGCAAGACCTTCCTGCCCGCCGAAAAAGAGCTGTCCCAGGCCGAGTATGAGCGCCTTGTCCGCGCCGCCGACGCGAAAGGCGACGAGCGGCTTGCGCTCTTGACGCAGACGCTCTGCGCGCTCGGCCTGCGCGTGAGCGAGCTGCGCGCCGTCACGGTCGAAAGCCTCAAAACCGGCGAGGCGCATATCCAAAACAAGGGCAAGCTGCGGACGATCCTTCTGCCGGACGCGCTGTGCCGCAAGCTCGCCGCCTACTGCCGCAGGCGCGGCATCGTCAGCGGGAGCGTGTTCGTCACCCGGACAGGCAGGCCGCTTGACCGCTCGAACGTCTGGAAGATGCTCAAAAAACTGGCGCAGGCGGCGAAGGTGCTGGCGAAAAAGGCCTTTCCGCACAACCTCCGCCACCTGTTCGCCCGGACGCATTATGACATTGTTCGCCTCGCGGACATCCTCGGCCACAGCAGCGTGGACACGACGCGCATCTACACGGCGCGCTCTGGCAAAGAAGAAAGGCGGCAGCTCGGTCAGCTCCGCCTGATTTTGTGAAAAAGCACATACTAAGCATTATGTGGTATTTACATACTCTAACAGAATAATTATAACGGCAATTTTGCCGGATGGCAACACTTTTTTGAAAGGGCATCCGCTCATTCGCGGTCTGAGGGCATACATATTCAGCCGGAGGCGCAAAAAACGCGCATCCGGCTTGTGACATATCTGTTGACGGGAGCGTTTCGGCGGCAATCAAGCCGCTTTGCCGGGCAGCTTACCACATAATGCTTAGTATGTGGTATTTGCCTGCCCGGCAGATCAAATGGATCTGTATTTCCAAACCTTGAAGGAGGTTTTTATGATGAAGCAGACAAACAAACTCCTGTCCGTCCTGCTCACGGTCTGCCTGATCGTGGGCCTGATCCCGTGGACGGTGCTGCCCGCGCGGGCGGCGGGGAGTCCGACCGTCATTCAAATGAATGGTGAGACGCTGCAAATAGACGGCGCGGAATGGACAGTGACCGACAGCAAGCTGACACTTCCGGCGGGCAGCTATCAGCTTGGCAGCGACATCACCACCACCGCGACGATTGAAGTCACGGGCAATGTCACCCTCGACCTGAACGACCACGGCATCCGGGCAGATGCGAACTATTCAAACAACACATTCAGTGTCATCAGCGTCAGCGACGACGCGGCGTTTACGCTGAAAGATACCGCGGCGAACGGGACCCTCCGCTATATCACGCTGGGGGAAATATCTGATGGTGGCGACAAGGTCCACGGCACGGAGGTCAACACCGTCACGCCCGAGGGCGTAGAAGGCACGGACTACCTCGCCGTCACCGGCGGTTACATCACCGGCGGTCTGCCTTATGGCGACGGCGGCGGTGTGTACGTCACTGGCGTCAGCAGGTTCACCCTGAACGGCGGCACGTTTGAAAACGGCAGCCTGACTGGCGGCACGGCGAACAACGTGCATCTGATAAGCAGCATGACCGTCACCGTCACCGGCGCGCTGACGACCGGCGCAAGCATCGGCGTCACCAAGAACGCGGACGCGACCGTCGCACAGGGCGGCAAGCTAAACGAAAACGACAGCAACTACACCATCACCGCCGCCGACGCGGCGAAGTTTACGAGCGACAACGCCGCCTATGCCGTGGTGTTGGACAACAACCAGGCAAAACTTGTCTCCGCCTACGCCCTCACCGTCACGGGCGGCACGGGCAGCGGCAGTTATGCGAAGGACGCGCAGGTGTCCGTCAGCGCGACCGCGCCCGCGGGCGAGAAGTTCAAAGAGTGGACGGCGACGGGTATCGACCTGATCGACGAGCAGAAAACCACCGCGAACCTCACCATTACCATGCCCGACAACGCCGTAACGCTGACGGCGAGCTTCGTGGATGCGACGGTCACGGGCGTGACGCTGGACAAGACCACGCTTTCCCTCGCTCCGAACGAAACGGCGACGCTGACGGTTTCCTACCAGCCGTCCGGCGTGACGGACGCGCAGAAGGGCGTCACATGGAGCAGCAGCAACGCGAGCGTCGCCGCCGTGGATGAAAACGGCATGGTAACGGCGAAAGCGGAAGGCACGGCAACCATCACCGCGACGAGCAAGAGCAGCGGCACGGTCAAGGCGACCTGCACGGTGACGGTCAAGGCGGCGAGCAACAACAACACCAACAACACGGGACGCAACGGCGGCGGATATTCCGGCGGCGATTCCGCCCCCGCGTACACGCAGCAGCTTCCCGCGACGCAGGAGTTTGACGGCGGCAAGGTCGCGATCTCGCCCGCGAACGCCAAGCAGGGCGACACGGTCACGCTGAAGGTCACGCCCGCGGCGGGGCAGCGGCTCGCGAGCCTCGCGGTCAAGCGCGTGAACGGCACCGCGCCCGTGCCGGTGGTCGACAAGGGCAACGGCGTGTTCGAGTTCACGATGCCCAGCGTGCAGGTCGCGGTCGAGGCGAAATTCGAGCCCATCGGCGCGCAGCCCGCGCCCGGCGCGGCGGAGATCGTGCTCTCGCCGCAGCATATCTCGGTCAACGGCGCGTCGGTGTCGCTGACGGCGTACAACATCGGCGGCTACAACTTCTTCGGCCTGCGCGAGCTGGCGCCGTACATCGGCTACGGCGTCGCCTACGACGAGGCGAGCAACACTGCTATTATTGAG
>CAMVAV010000107.1 GCA_947165595.1 uncultured Clostridia bacterium
GGTACAATGGGAGACCGAGAGAGGGCGGGGCACGCAGTCGCCATCATCCCGCCCTGGGATACGACACGCAGTTTTCCACAGCTACAACATCTTGCGGTTTGTCTACCGATGGTATACCAAAAACACAACATGTAGGCATGCAGGAGCACTCAATGCGCGACCGCTGAGATTTACAAGATAAAACAAGGGGGGCCGCCGGGCAGCCCCCCTTGTTTTACATTCTTTTGAGATAGAGCAGATTCGTAAAGAGCGGAAGGCTCTCGTCGCGCATATACGCTTCATAGGCGCTGCGCGAGAGACAGCGCTCGTATCCCCAGGTGGAAACGCGCATCCATTCGCCGTCCAGCCCGGTGACGGTCAGAAAGTGCGCCTTCGTGCGCTCCGCCTCGACATAGCCGCCGCTGCCGTCGGAGCGCCAGAGCGGAAGCTGCTCCTTGCCCCAGAGCTTGGGAAAGTTCGGCCCGATGGCGATGATGCCGGGAATATCGTCCGCCAGCATCGCCTCCAGCCGCTCCCAAAAGCGCCCGCCCGACGCCCCCCAGGAGGCGCGCAGCGAAAGTCCCGCCCGGCGCAGGCACAGGTTCATGCCCAGCGCGAGGCGCAGCCCGTCGATGCCGTGATGCGGGATCAGCGGGAAAAAGCGGCGCAGAGAGCGCACGTAGTCCATATATGCCTCCCGCGTCAGATCGTCGCGCCCGGTCAGGTAGAGCAGCACGTCCGCGCAGGCGATGACCCCGCAGCCGCACAGGCGGAAGCTGCGGTCGCCGAACCAGTTCTGGCTGCCTCCGCAGGAGAGCGAGCCCCCTGTCCGCACGCGCGGATAGGGCCGCCTGAGCGTCAGCTTCATTCCGCGCGCGCCAGCACCGCCGCCGCCGACAGCGCGGGGTTGATCGTCTCCTCGCACTCGATGGTGATCGCCGCTGCCGCCGCGGCGAGCGCCGCGGTCCTGGAGAGGTTCTCGCCCCGCAGCCACGACCACGCGATCGCCGCCATCAGGGCGTCCCCCGCGCCGGTGGTGCTGACCAGCTCCGCCTGCGGCGCGGGCTGCCAGACCGTTTCATCCTCCGCCGCGGCAAGGAAGCCCTCCTTCCCGAGAGAGAGAAACACGCGCTCCACGCCGAGGTCGATCAGCTTCCGCGCCGCGCGGCGCGCGCTGTTGCGGTCCACCACCGGCACGCCGGAGAGCAGCTCCGCCTCCAGTCCGTTCGGCTTGAGCGTGTGGAGCTTCGGCAGGATCGGCAGCAGCTTCTCCGCCTTGGACACCGAGACCGGATCGACGAACAGCGGCACGGTCAGATGTTCGGCAAGATACTCCAGCGAGGACGCGGGAAGGTTTGTATCCGCCACGACCAGCGCCGCGCCGTTGAGCACGTCCAGCTTCTCCGCGAAGTAGTCCGGCGACAGCTTCTCGCAGACCGCCATGTCGGACACCGCCACCGACATGTCGCCGCGCTCGTCCGTGATGTACACATAGGTCGACGTCGGCGCGTCGTCCACGCGCAGAGCGTGGGTCAGGCCGATGCCGAGCCACTTGCAGGACTCCCGCATCGAGCGGGCGTAGCCGTCCGCCCCCAGCGCGGTCAGCAGCTCGACGTCCGCGCCCAGCAGGCGCAGATCGTGGGCGATGTTGCGTCCCACGCCGCCGAGGCTGGTGTGGACGTGTCCGGGGTTGGAATCCTTCGTGCGGAGCCTTTCAAACGGGCGCGCGCCGATGTCGACGTTTACGCCGCCCGCCACCGCGATATAGGGCATGGGATCATCCTCCTCTTTTTATAGGACTCAGCCGATCCTTCATAATCAGGGGTCCATTTCCTCCAAATAGCATTTTCTTGCCGAGCGCAGCGCGTAGAGCGCCACCACCCACAGCCACAGCTCCGCCGCCCACTGCGGCAGCATCCCGCGCTGAAGGAGCGCCGCGGGCATATCCACGATGGCGTGGAGCGCAACGGCGAACGGGAACCAGGTCCACTGCGTTTTGTCCCGCGCCGCGAGAAATACAAAGCATGAGAGCGCGATGTGCAGGATGATCGCGCCCGCCCGCTCCAGCATCGACAGCGCCACGACCGCTGGGGTGAGCTGGCCCAACTGCCCCAAAAGCTGCGCGAGCGCCGCAGCGTCGCCGCGCGCGAGCGCCGTCGCCGCGGCGTAGTTCCCCCGGTTCGCATAGAGCGCGAGAACGACAAACAGGACGTAGGTAACGCTCGCCAGCAGCACCGATTCAGCGCCGCCGTGTCCGATGCCGTACGTCACCGCCGTGTCGCGCTCGGGAAAGCGCCACTTCGTCAGCAGCAGCTTAAACGCGAGGAAGCGCCCCGTCTCCTCGAATATGCCCGCGGCGAACGCGCCGTAGAGCATATAGAGGTACGGGTTGCCGTTGATCGCGCGGGCAACGGCGTTGTCGCCCATAAGACAAACCGAGTGCAGCAGCGCCTCCAGCACCTGCGCGAACACGACGAACACCAGCGCGCCGGCAAAAAACGGCGTCAGCTTCGCCCGCCGCGTCCTGCGCCACCAGATCAGAAGACCGATGGGCAGCGCCGCGCAGAACAGCGCCCCCGCGCAGAGCCATACGATCGTGGAAGTCGGGACCATAACGTCGCTCCTCTCGTCTCCGGGGCGTCACGCCTCCATGTATTTGCGGTACTCCCGGCTCTTTTCGAGATACTCCGCCCGGTTGGCGAGGATATAGTCCTTCTCCTTGTCGGTGAGCTGCCGCGTCACCCTGGCGGGGCTGCCGATGATCATGGAGCCGTCGGGCGCGTCCATCTTGCCCGTCACGACCGCGCCCGCGCCGATGATACAGTCGTTTCCGATCTTCGCCCCGTCCAGGATCACCGCGCCCATGCCGACGATCACGCGGTCGCCGATGGTCGCGCCGTGCACGATGGCGCTGTGGCCCACGGAGACGTCGTCCCCGATGACGCAGCGGTTGTGGATCACGGCGAGGTCCTGCACGTTGCAGCGCTTGCCGATCGTCACCGGCACCTTCTCCGCGCGGCACACGCAGTTGAACCAGAACGAGGTCTCCTCCCCGACGCTCACATCGCCCAAAACCTGCGCTCCCGGCAGGATGAGCACCTTCTCGTCCGATGCAATAGGCTTAAAGTTCATCTCTTCCTCCATTCAGTCAATTTACTTATATATATTGCGTATTTTCTTTCATTCGATTTCCTTATTGTCTTTGCTTGAACCGTTTGGTATATCGCAGCCCCGGCGCACCCGGAAAACGCTGTCAAATCCGCTTGTGCAAAGGGCTTGCGGCAATGTTAAATTCCCAGCATGGAACGGGCGAAATTGAAGTAGATCAGCAGGGAAACCGCGTCCACCAGCGTCGTGATAAAGGGGGAGGACATGACCGCCGGATCGAAGCCCAGCTTCTTTGCCAGCAGGGGCAAGATGCAGCCGATGATCTTCGCGCACACGACGGTCAGCAGCATCGTGATGCAGATGACGAAGGCGATCTCGATCGTGATCGGGTTGTGGAATACCAGCCGGTCGACGAACATAATCTTCAGAAAGTTCGCCGTGGAGAGGGTCGCGCCGCAGATGACGCCGACGCGGATCTCCTTCCAGATGACGCGCGGCAGGTCCGCAAAATCGATCTCGTCCAGCGAGATGCCGCGGATGACCGTGACGCTCGCCTGTCCGCCGCAGTTGCCGCCGGTGTCCATCAGCATCGGGATATACGCCGTCAAAATGGCGACGGCGGCGAGGGCGCTTTCGAAGCCCGCGATGATCTGGCCCGTGAACGTGGCGGAGACCATCAGCAGCAGCAGCCACGGGATGCGCGCCTTCCACGTCTCCCACACGCCGGTTTTGAGGTAGGGCTTGTCGGAGGGCAGCATGGCCGCCATCTTTTCGATATCCTCCGTCGCCTCCTCCTCCATGACGTCGATGGCGTCGTCGACCGTGACGATGCCGACGAGCCGCCCCTCGGCGTCGACGACGGGCAAGGCGACGAAGTCGTAGCGTCCGAACGCCTGCGCGACCTCCTCCTTATCGTCCAGCGTGCCGACCGAGATGGCGTTGGGGTCCATGATCTCGCCGACGACGTCCTCCTCCTCGGCGAGCAGCAGGTCCCGGATGGTGACGACGCCCAGCAGGTGCCGCCCCTCGTCGGTGACGTAGCAGACGCTGATCGTCTCCATGTCGGCGGCGGTGCGGCGGATCCGCTTGAACGCGTCCGCGACGGTCATCGTCCGCTTGAGGTCGAGAAACTCCGTCGTCATCAGGGAGCCGGCGGAATCCTCGGGGTATTTGAGTATCTCGTTGATGTTCTTGCGCGTCTCCGGATCGGCGTGGCGCAGGATGCGCTTGACGACGTTTGCCGGCATCTCCTCCACCAGGTCCGCCGCGTCGTCGACGTACAGCTCGTCAAGCACCTCCTTGAGCTCGGTGTTCGAGAAGCCGCAGATCAGCAGCTCCTGCTGGTCGGGGTCCAGCTCGACGAAAACCTCCGCCGCGGGCTCCTTCGGCAGCAGGCGGAACAGCAGGGGCAGCTGCGTCTCGGTCAGCTCTCCGAAGAGCGCGGCGATATCCGCCGGCTCCAGCTGCACGAGCCGGTCGCGCAGCGCGGCGTACTGCTTTCGCTCCAAAAGCTCCGCGAGCTCCGCCTTCAGCTCCTCCTCATGCTCTTCGAATTCCGCCATGCCGTTCCCTCCTCTCCGCCGGAGCGCAGCTCCGGAATTATTTAATTGTAGGCTTTTTTCCCCGTTGTGTCAAGGGAACCGGCGGAATTCCCGCGCGACGGGCGTTTCGTCCTTCGACGCTCCGAGCGAGACGGAAAAATTTTTGGATTCTACAAAAAAATGCTTGACAAGCCGGTTTTTTCATGCAATATTGAGAGTGCATTATTATGTAAAGTCAGGGGAGGTGTCCGTATGAAGCGCTGCCGCAGCATTCTGCCGCTGTTTTTTGCGCTCGTGCTGAGCCTCCTGATGACGGCGCCCGCCTGCGCGGCGAGCTACACGGTGGTCAGAGGCGACTGTCTGTGGCGCATCGCGGCCAGGTTCCTCGGCGCGGGCGAGCGCTGGCCCGAAATCTACCGGCTGAATCAAGGCCAGATCCGCGACCCCGACCTGATCTATCCCGGACAGGTCTTCGACATCCCGGACGACGGTCCCGGCGAAGAGCCCGTGCCCGTCCCCGACGCCGCGGCGGCGGAATCGGTCAGCGGCTCGGCCGCGGCAGACACGGACAGCACGGAGCCTGCCGTTCCCGACCCGGCGGCCGCGGCGGAGGAGTCCCCGGCGGAAGCGGAGCAAAAGGCGGAGCCCGCGCAGCCCGAAGCGCCCGATACCCCCGCCCCGGCGGAAGCGGAGCCTCCGGCGGAAGCCAAATCCCCCGCGCCCGCGGAAGCAGCCCCCGCCCAGCCCGAGACTTCGGCGCAGACAGCCGCCGAAGAGCCCCTGCAGATCCTGATCCCCACGGAACCCGAGCCCATCCCGTCCCCCGCTCCCGCCGCCCCCGTAAGCCGGCTCTCCGGCGCCGCCACGGACTACGCGAACCCAGAGAACTGGCTGGTTGTTCCAAAGGCAACCAAACGTATTGATACGTTTTATATCTATCCAACCACCCGCACGGATGTAAACGCCCCCGCGCTCGTCCCGGTTGACGATGAGGCAATGCGCACGGCGGCACAGCGGAACGTCGAAAACACCTGCGGCGTCTTTGAGGCGACCAACGTGTTCGTCCCCTACTACCGGCAAAGCAGCCTGAACGCGCTGGCGGAGCTGGGCGGCGACAGGCTGGACGAGGCGTTGAAGGCGGAGCCGCGCGACGATCTTTTTGCGGCGCTGGACTACTACTTCACCCATTATAATACGGATCGCCCCTTCATCCTTGCCGGACACGGACAGGGCTCCGCGCTGGGCCTGATCGCCCTGCAGGAGTACATGGACGCCCATCCGGCGTACCGCGCGCGCATGATCGCGGCGTATCTGCCCGGCTGCAGCGTCACGCAAAAGGCGCTGGAGGCGTCTGATTGGCTCAAATTCGCCGAACGGGCGGATGATACGGGCGTGATCGTCTCGTGGAACAGCGAATATCCGGGTAACGGAGAGAACCTGTGCGTCCGCGAGGGCGCGCTGGCGATCAATCCGCTCAACTGGAAGCGCGACGAAACCCGCGCAGACGCCTCGGAAAGCCTCGGATCAAGGATAGTAAACCAAAAGAACGGAAAGATTTACGAATCATCCGAGTTTACCGCGGACGCGCAGCTGGACCTCTCCCGAGGCGTGGTCCTGTGTACGAATGTCAACATTCCGTGTACGCTGGTTGACAATGCAAACCTGTCCGCGCCCTTCGGAGCGCTGAGCTATCATGACAGCGACTACGCGCTGTACTATTACAGCCTTGCGGAGAATGTGCAAACGCGCATCGCCGCATGGAATATGGCTCACTAAGTCTATTTTTGAATGCCCTCGTCCGTACCGGACGGGGGTTTTTCTTTGCGGAGGGATGTTTTTCCCTTTCTTTTCTCTCCCAAATGTGGTATCATAATGGATTATAGCGGTCTGACGGGGCGGAGCGGAAAGGGGCGTGCGCGTGTGGCTGAGCAACCGGAGCGGTTCCGCTTCGCAAAGCGGCTTTCGCTGCTGGCGCGGCGGTATTACGACCACCATGTTTCCCGCGACAGCGCGGCGCTGACCTACTATCTGCTCTTCGCGCTGTTCCCGCTGCTGATCTTTCTCAACAATCTCGTCGCCCTTTTCGCCATCGACATCACGGGTCTGCTGCGGGAGCTCGGCTCCTTTATTCCCCGGGACATGGTGGACCTGCTGGAGCAGTACGTCCTCTACGTCTCCCGGGTATCGAACCGGACGCTTATGTGGTTCAGCCTGGTCTTTTCGATCTACTTTCCCTACCGCGCGGTGAACGCGCTGTTCCGCTCCGTGCGGAAGGCGTACGGCGCCGGGATGCCCGCGCATTTTCTGCGCTACCAGCTCCGCGTGATCCTCTACACGCTGCTGCTGATCGTGACGATCGTGCTCTCGCTCGGCTTCTCCGCGGTCGGCAGGCGGACGCTCGAGTTCGTGTCGAACTATATCTATCTCAGCGACACCGCCATTCGGCTTTGGTCATGGCTTCGCTTCGTCTTCCTCGGCGCGGTGCTGTTCGCGATGATCGCCCTGCTCTACGTGCTCTCGCTGGACGGGAAGAGCTTCCGCCGCGGCATCTGGCCGGGCGTGCTGCTGTCGCTGCTGTCCTGGGTGGGGCTTTCGATGCTCTTTTCGCTCTATGTGGAGCGCGCCGCGCGCTACTCCGTGATCTACGGCTCCATCGGCGGCGTGATCGTCGCGCTGCTGTGGCTCTATCTCACCGCGACCACACTCATTATGGGCGCGGAGTTCAACAGCGTCATGATCCACACTTCTCACGCAAACTGCGCGGAGCCCGCCGGCTGAGCCGGAGGCCCGCCCCGTCGGAAAGGTTTGAATCGCTATGAAAATACTGATCGTCGGCCTCGGAAAGGTCGGCTACGCCATCGCCCAGCAGCTCGAGGGCGAACACCACGACCTCACGC
>CAMVAV010000108.1 GCA_947165595.1 uncultured Clostridia bacterium
GCGCAGGCGCAGAAGCAGGGCGGCGAGGTCGCCTTCATCGACGCCGAGCACGCGCTGGACGTCACCTACGCGCGCGCGCTGGGCGTGCGGATCGAGGACATGCTGATCTCCCAGCCGGACACCGGCGAGCAGGCGCTGGAAATCTGCGAGGCGCTGGTGCGCTCCGGCGCGATCGACGTCATCGTGGTGGACTCCGTGGCGGCGCTGGTGCCGCGCGCGGAGATCGAGGGCGAGATGGGCGACAGCTTTGTCGGCCTGCACGCGCGGCTGATGTCGCAGGCGCTGCGCAAGTTGACCGGCGCGATCAACAAGACGAACACCATCGTCATCTTTATCAACCAGCTGCGCGAGAAGGTCGGCGTCATGTACGGCAACCCCGAGGTCACCACCGGCGGGCGCGCGCTCAAGTTCTACGCCTCCGTGCGCATCGACGTGCGCAGGGTGGAGACGCTCAAGAGCGGCAGCGAGATGATCGGCAACCGCACGCGCGCCAAGGTCGTCAAGAACAAGATGGCGCCGCCGTTCCGCGAGGCGGAGTTCGACATCATGTACGGCGAGGGCATCTCCCTGCTCGGCGAGCTGCTCGACCTCGGCGTCAAGCTCGATTTCGTGCAGAAGAGCGGCTCGTGGTACTCCATGGGCGAGACGCGCATCGGCCAGGGCCGCGACGCGGCGAAGCAGTACCTCAGGGACAACCCGGAGGTCGCCGACAAGCTGGAGGCGGATATCCGCGCCAACTTCGACAAGCTGATGACCGGTCAGCAGCGCATTGCCGCGAAGGCGGCGGGGCGCGCGGTCGATGTTTCGGCGGACGATTTTGAAGGGTAATGCGGATCGAGAAGATCGAAAAACCGAAGCATCGGCAGGGGCGCATCCTGGTGCATCTGGAGGGGGGAGACCTCCTTCGGATCACCGAGGACGAGCTCCTGCGTTTCGACTTGTATACGGGACTGGACATCAGCCCCGAGACTGTGGTAGAATGTCAGAAACATGCCGCGCAGAGCGAGGCGCGGCAGCGCGCCGCCGGTATGATCGCGGCGCGCCCGCTGAGCAAGAAGGAGCTGACGAAGCGCCTGCGCGGCAAGGGCGCGGACGACCGGGACGCGGAGGCGGCGGCGGACTGGCTGGAGGATATCGGCGCGCTGGATGATCTCGCCTACGCCAAAACGGTCGTGCGGCACTACAGCGCGAACGGCTACGGCGAGGCGAAGCTGCGCGACGAGCTGTGCCGCCGGGGCGTGCCGCGGGAGCTGTGGGACGAGGCGCTCGCCTCCGCGCCGGACGCGCGGGAGACCATCGCGCGCGTGATCGCGGCGCGGACGAAGGGACTGCCGCAGGATGAAAAGGCGCGAAAAAAGCTCTCCGGCCTGCTGCTGCGCCGGGGCTTCGCGTGGCGCGACGTCAAGGCGGCGCTCAACGCGCTCGGCGCGGAGATCACGGAGGAGGAAACATGGCAAGAGACCTGATCAAATTCAGCAACGATAAAAAGGGCTTCCGGATGCTGCTGGCGGTGGAGCTGCTGGTCGCCGCCTGGGCGGTCGCCGCGTCGGTCAGCGCGATCCGGCGCGGCAGCACGAGCACGGTGCTCTACAGCGCCGTGACGGTGGCGGCGATCTTTTACATTCTGGGGCGCAGCCTCCGCAGCTACCGGAACATCGTGAAGAAGGAAAAGGAAGAAGCGGCGGCGGGGAAAAAGGAGAAGGAAACGGAATGAGTACGGCGATCAGGGTGGCGTTTCTCTCCCTCGGCTGCGCGAAGAACCTCGTCAACACCGAGCAGATGATGGCGCTGTGCCGCGACGCGGGCTTCACGCTCGCCTCCGATCCCGAGGGCGCCGACGTGGCGGTGGTCAACACCTGCGGCTTCATCGACTCCGCGAAGGAGGAGGCGATCGACAACATCCTCGCGATGGGGGAGCTCAAGAAGCGGGGAAAGCTCAAAAAGCTCCTCGTCACGGGCTGCCTCTCGCAGCGCTACCGCGACGAGATCCGCGAGACGATGCCCGAGGTCGACGGTATGCTCGGCACGGGCAGCTTCAGCGAGATCGTTCCCGCCGTGCGGGAGGTGCTCGCGGATGAGACGCCGATGCGCTTCGGCAGCATCCACGCGCCGGTCGAGGAGCTGGACCGCGTCCTCACGACGCCGCCCTACACGGCGTATCTGCGCATCGCGGAGGGCTGCGACAACCGCTGCGCCTACTGCGTTATTCCGAGCCTGCGCGGCAAATACCGCAGCCGCGCGTGGGAAAGCGTGCTCGCGGAGGCGAAAAAGCTGGCGGATTCCGGCGTAAAGGAGATCATCGTCATCGCGCAGGACATCACGCGCTACGGCACCGACAACTACGGCAGGCGCCGTCTGCCGGAGCTGATACATGAATTATGTAAACTTGATTTCCACTGGGTGCGGCTGCACTACCTCTACCCGGATGAGCTTGACGACGAGCTGATCGACGCGATCGCCGGGGAGCCGAAGGTGCTCAAGTACCTGGACATCCCCATCCAGCACTGCAATGACAGAATCCTCGCGGCGATGAACCGGCGCGGGGACAAGGCGTATCTGCTCGCGCTGTTCCGCAAGCTGCGCGAGCGCATTCCCGGACTCGTGCTGCGCACGAGCATCATCGCGGGGCTGCCCTTTGAGGGCGAGGCGGAGTTCGAGGAGCTGTGCGATTTTCTGCGGACCGTGAAGATCGAGCGCGCGGGCGTGTTTCCGTATTCGCCGGAGGAGGGCACCGCCGCGGCGCGGATGGAGAACCGCGTTGACGAGGAGGAGGCGCGCCGCCGCGCGGAGCTGCTGGTCGATGTGCAGAGCCGCATCATGGACGAGTACAACGAGCGGATGCAGGGAGAGGTCGTCGAGGTGCTGTGCGAGGGCTTCGACCCCGCCTCGATGGGCTATATCGGCCGCAGCTATGCCGAATCCGTCGAGATCGACGGCAAAATCTGCTTCTCGTCGGAACGCGAGCGGGAGGCGGGCGAGTTTGTGAACGTCCGCATCACCGGCACGATGGACGGCGAGCTCACGGGCGAGGCCGTGGAGGAGGATTGAGCAATGACGACTGCGAATAAGCTGACGCTTCTGCGCATGGCGCTGATCCCGGTGTTCCTCGGCGTGCTGTACGCGGGGTTCGAGGGCTCGCGCTTCGTGGCGCTGGGCGTCTTCATCGTCGCGAGCCTGACCGACACGCTGGACGGTTACGTCGCGCGGCACTACAATCAGGTCACGAACTTCGGCAAGTTCATGGACCCGCTGGCGGACAAGGTGCTCGTGATGGCGGCGATGTGCTGGTTCGTGGAGCGCGGACGGATGCCCGGCTGGGTGCTCGCCGTCGTGCTGCTGCGCGAATTCGCCGTCTCCGGGATGCGGCTCGTCGCCGTGGAGCAGGGGCGCGTGATCGCCGCGGGCTGGTCGGGCAAGGTCAAGACCGCCGCCACGATGGTCTGCCTGTGCCTGATGCTGTTCTTCAACGCGCCGGCGGGCTCCGCGCCCGACTGGATCGCGATCCTCAGCAATGTGGTCATCACCGCCACGACGCTCTATTCCGGCGCCGAGTATTTCATCAAAAACCGCGACGTCTTCAAAAACGTAGATTAAGGAGCCATCGATATGTATCTCTACAATTCGGCAAGCCATAAGAAAGAGGAATTCGTCCCCAATCACCCCGACATCGTCAAGATGTATACCTGCGGTCCGACCGTGTACCATTACGCGCACATCGGCAACCTGCGCAGCTATATCATGGAGGACGTGCTGGAGAAGTACCTGCGTTTTCTCGGCTACAACGTCAAGCGCGTGATGAACATCACCGACGTCGGGCACCTCTCCAGCGACGCGGACACCGGCGAGGACAAGATGCTCAAGGGCGCGAAGCGCGAGCACAAGAGCGTCATGGAGATCGCGAGGTTCTACACCGACGCGTTCTTTGACGACTGCCGCAAGCTGAACATCAAGCGCCCCGACGTCGTCGAGCCGGCGACGAACTGCATCGACGAGTATATCAAGATCATCACGAAGCTGCTCGACACCGGCTACGCCTATCAGGCGGGCGGCAACGTGTACTTCGACACCTCGAAGCTCAAGCGCTACTACATCTTCAACGACCACAACGAGGAGGACCTCGCCGTCGGCGTGCGCGAGGGCGTGGAGGAGGACGCGAACAAGCGGAACAAGAATGATTTCGTCCTCTGGTTCACCAAGTCGAAGTTCGAGGATCAGGCGCTCAAGTGGGATTCCCCGTGGGGCGTGGGCTATCCCGGCTGGCACATCGAATGCTCCGGCATTTCGATGAAGCATCTCGGCGAGGACCTGGACATCCACTGCGGCGGCATCGACAACGCCTTCCCGCACCACACCAACGAGATCGCGCAGAGCGAGAGCTATCTGGGGCACAAGTGGACGAACTTCTGGGTCCACGTCGCCCACCTCAACACCGCGGACGGCAAGATGTCCAAGTCCAAGGGCGAGTTCCTGACTGTTTCGCTGCTGGAGGAGAAGGGCTACGATCCCATCGCCTACCGCTTCTTCTGCCTCCAGTCGCACTACCGCAAGAGCCTCGTGTTCTCGTGGGAGAACCTTGACAACGCGCAGAAGGCGTTTGAGAAGCTGATCGCGCGCATCGCGGCGCTCAAGCCGGACGACGGCGCCGTGGATGACACGGTGCGCGCGGAATATCGCGCGAAGTTCATCCAGCAGATGGACAACGACGTCAACACGCCCAACGGGGTGACGATGCTCTACGACATCCTCAAGGCGAAGACGAACGATGCGACGAAGCGCGCCCTGCTCGCGGACGTCGACACGGTGCTGAGCCTGAGCCTGCTGGAGAAGGCGGACGCGCTGCGCGAGAGGAACGCGAAGGCGGCGCAGAGCGGCGGCGGAGAGTTTGCCGTCGTCGCGGAGGACGGCGAGCCCGACGCGGCAGTCGAGGAGCTGATCCGCAAGCGCGCCGCGGCGAAGAAGGCGAAGGATTTCGCGGAGGCGGACCGCATCCGCGACGAGCTGAAGGCGCAGGGGATCGAGCTGACCGACGTCCCCGGCGGCGCAAAGTGGAAGCGCGTTTGAGCGCGGAAGGGAGCAGCCATGCGGAACATTCTGGTCGTGGTCGACATGCAGAACGACTTTATCGACGGCGCGCTCGGCACGCCCGAGGCGGAGGCCATCGTGCCGAAGGTCGTGGAGAAGCTCGGACAGTACGACCCGTGGAACATCTACCTCACGCGCGACACGCACTATGAGAACTATCTGGAGACGCAGGAGGGGCGCAACCTTCCCGTCGAGCACTGCATCAAGGATACGCCCGGCTGGCAGCTGCGCGCCGAGGTCGCCGAGGCGGCGGAGGGCGCGACGATCGTCGACAAGCCGACCTTCGGCTCGGTGGAGCTCGCGAGCAAGCTGATGGTCGAGCGCGCGCAGGAGGCGCTGGAGATCGAGGTCGTGGGCCTGTGCACCGACATCTGCGTGGTGTCGAACGCGCTGCTGTTCAAGGCGGCGATGCCCGAGGCGCCCATCACGGTCGACGCGGCCTGCTGCGCCGGCGTGACGCCGGAGAAGCACCGCGCGGCGCTGGAGACGATGAAGTCCTGCCAGATCAGGGTCATCAACGAATAAAATGAGATGGGGATATGAGAAAACACACGTTTTTTCATATCCCCATCTTTTTTCGATCAATCGACCGGCGTGTGCTCGCAGACCTCCCTGATCTTCGCCTGCAGCGCCTTGAGGTCGTCGAACGACTCCGGACGCTTGCGCGGGTCGCGCAGCAGATACGCCGGGTGGAACGTCGCCGTCATCAGGACCCCCGCCTTCTCAAACCACTGGCCGTGCTCGCGCGTGATCCTGAAGTCCTCGCGGATGATCTTCATCGCCGAGATGCGCCCCAGACAGACGATGATCTTCGGCCTCAGCAGCGCCGTCTGGCGGCGGAGGTAACCGATGCACGCGTCCTGCTCCACGCCCAGCGGGTCGCGGTTCTCGGGCGGGCGGCACTTGACGATGTTCGCGATATAGACGCTCTCGCGCCGCAGCCCGATGATCGCCAGCATGTCGTCGAGCAGCTTGCCCGCGCGCCCCACGAAGGGCTCGCCCTGCTCGTCCTCGTTCGCGCCGGGGCCCTCGCCGATGAACAGCACCTCGGCGTCCCGGCTGCCGACGCCGAAGACGACGTTTTTGCGCGTCTCCCACAGCGAGCACTCGCGGCAGGCGAGGCATTCCTTTTCCAACGCTTCCCAACTGTCCGCCATAACCGCCCTCACAGATGCTGCTCGACCCACGCCAGAATATCGGCGCGGACCTGATCCGCTTCCCTCTCTTTCAGGATTTCGTGCCGCAGTCCCGGATAGAGCTTGAGCGACACGTCCTTCACGCCTGCCCTGCGGAAGCTCTCATATGCCTTCGTCACGCCCTTGCCCAGATCGCCCACGGGGTCCATCGCGCCGGAGATGAAGAGAACGGGCGTGTCCATGTCCATCTGCGCGAGGTTCGACGCCTTCTCGATGAAGGCGATGCCGCCGAGCATGTCGCGGAAGAGCCCCACGGTCACCTCCCCGCCGCAGAGCGGATCGGCGATATAGGCGTCGACGTTCTCCGGGTTGGCGCTCAGCCAGTCGTAATTCGTGCGCTTGGGCTCAAAGGGCTTGTTGTACGCCCCGAAGGCGAGATTGTCCACCGTGGCGTTGAACTTGTCAAAGCCGTGCTTCTTTCCGATGACGTTCGCGACCGTCCTGCCGCCCGCGAGCATATAGCCGGGCTGCTGCCCCGTGCCCATGATGATCGCCGCGCTTACCTTGCCGGGGTGACGGATGAGGAACGTGCGCGCGAGAAACGAGCCCATCGAATGCCCCATCAGGAAATAGGGGAGCTTCGGGTACTTCTGCGCCGTCAGGTTCCGCAGGGCGTACATGTCGTCGACCATGTGCGTCCAGCCGTCCTTCTCTCCGAACCACAGCGGCGCCGCGCCCTCCGCGACCGACTGCCCGTGCCCGATGTGGTCGTTGGCGACGACGGCGAAGCCCTTGCCCGTCAAAAACTCCGCGAAGGGCTCGTAGCGCAGCGCGTACTCCGACACGCCGTGCGCGATCTGATAAACGCCCCGCGGCTCGCCGTCCGGCGTCCATTCGACCGCGTGGATCTGCGTCCTTCCGTCGGAGGAGGGGAAAAAGAATTCTCTGCGATTCGCCATTGCCTTTCAGACCTCCCAACCGTTGATGTTTTCCCCTCTATTTTACATCCGGCCGGGGATTTGTCAACAGAAACGGGGAGTATCCCGCGTGTCCGGACAGAACATAGTGTAAAATAAACGTTGGCAAAATAAAACTCGGAGAGCTATAGCCCTCC
>CAMVAV010000109.1 GCA_947165595.1 uncultured Clostridia bacterium
GACCTCAACCGCATGGTGTGGGAGAAGGCGCACGAGCTCTACGGCGAGGAGCTGCCGAAGCTGATCGAGGACCGCCTGAACGTCGAGCTCGGCGGTATCCTCGGCAAGTACGACGTGGTGTACATGAGCGCGCAGAAGCTGGTGCAGCGCTCGCTCGAAAACGGCTACCTGGTCGGCTCGCGGGGAAGCGTGGGGTCGTCGCTCGTCGCGTATATGGCGGGCATCACCGAGGTCAACTCGCTCCCGCCGCACTATCGCTGCCCGAAGTGCAGAAATTCGGAGTTCATCGAGGACGGCAGCTACGGCTGCGGCGCGGACATGCCGGACAAGCTCTGCCCCAAATGCGGAGAGAAGTATATCAAGGACGGGTTCGATATCCCGTTCGAGACCTTTCTCGGCTACGGCGGCGGCAAGGTGCCGGACATCGACCTCAACTTCTCCGGCGAGTATCAGGCGCGGGCGCACCGGCACGCCATCGAGATGTTCGGCGAGACGCAGGTGTTCCGCGCGGGCACCATCGGCACGCTGGCGGACAAGACCGCCTACGGCATGGTGCTCAAGTACCTTGAGGAGAACAACATGGAGGTCACCGCCGCGGAGAAGGACCGTCTGGCGATGGGCTGCGTCGGCGTGCGCCGCACGACGGGACAGCACCCCGGCGGACTGGTCGTCGTCCCGGACGACATGGACGTGGAGGATTTCTGCCCCGTGCAGCATCCCGCGGACGCCCCGGACAGCGATATCATCACCACGCATTTCGAGTATCACTGCATGGAGGACAACCTCCTGAAGCTCGATATGCTCGGCCACGATGACCCGACGATGATCCGCATGATGGAGAACCTCACCGGCGTCAACGCGCGAAAGATTCCGCTTGACGATCCGGACACGCTGAGCCTCTTCACCACGTCGAAGGCCCTCGGCTTTGAGAACGACGAGGTGCTCGGCCCCACGGGCGCGGTGGCGATCCCGGAGTTCAACACGCGCTTCACCCGGCAGATGCTCATCGACACGCAGCCGAAGGATTTCAATACGCTGCTGCGCCTCTCGGGCTTCTCCCACGGCACGGACGTGTGGCTCGGCAACGCGAAGGACCTGATCCTCGACGGTACGGCGACCGTTCTGGAGACGGTGGGCTGCCGCGACGACATCATGCTCTACCTCATTTCCAAGGGTCTGGAGCCGAAGATGAGCTTCAAGATCATGGAGTCCGTGCGAAAGGGCAAGGTCAAGAAGAACGGCTTCGAGGAGGGCTGGGTCGAGGCGATGCACGACCACGACGTCCCGCAGTGGTACATCGACTCGCTCGCGAAGATCGGCTATCTGTTCCCGAAGGCGCACGCGGTCGCGTACGTGATGATGGCGTTTCGCATCGCGTGGTTCAAGGTACATGAGCCCCTGGCGTTCTACGCGACATACTTTTCCGTGCGCGCCAAGGCGTTCGACGCCGCGGAGTGCTGCTTCCCGAACGCGGAGGAGGGCGCGGAGAAAGCAAAGCGCCGCATCCGCGAGCTGGAGGAGAAGATCGCCAAGAAGGACGCGACCGCGGTGGAGGAGGAGCTGATGCGGACGCTGGAGGTCTGCTATGAGTTCTATCTGCGCGGCTTCCACTTCGACAACATCGACGCGTTCCGCTCCGACGCGACGAAGTTCCTCATCACGGAAAACGGGCTGCTGCCTCCGCTTACCAGTGTCGCCGGACTCGGCGAGGCGGCGGCGCAGGATACGGTGGAGAAGCGCGAGGGCAGGGAGTTCGTCTCCATCGAGGAATTCGCCATGACCTGCAGCAAGCTCTCGAAGACGCACATCGAGCAGCTCCGCTCGCTCGGCGCGTTCGGCAGCATGAGCAAGGAGAGCCAGATTTCGCTTTTCGGCTGAGGACGCTGCGCCCGCTTTGCCCGCCGAATGCGGAAGGGAATACGCCGGGGACGAATTTCAGTAAATTGCGGCTTGTTTTTGCGCCGGAGGCGTGCTATACTATATCCGCTTTTTTGAAAAACCAGATATTTTACTGAAAAAGAGGAGAGATTCCCATGTCCGGACATTCCAAGTGGCATAACATTCAAAAGACCAAGGGCGCGGCGGACGCGAAGCGCAGCGCCGCGTTTACGAAGATCGCGAAGGAGATCATCGTCGCCGTCAAGCAGGGCGGCAGCGGCGACCCGAACAACAACTCCCGCCTCGCAACAGTCATTGCCAAGGCGAAGGCGGCGAACATGCCCAACGACAACATCAAGCGCACGATCGACAAGGCGCTCGGCTCCGGCAACACCGACAACTACGAGTCCGTCACCTACGAGGGCTACGGCCCCTGCGGCGTCGCGGTCATCGTCGAGGCGCTGACCGACAACCGCCAGCGCACCGCGCCGGAGGTCCGCCACTATTTCGACAAGTTCGGCGGCAATCTGGGCGCGCAGGGCTGCGTGAGCTGGTCCTTCGACCGCAAGGGCGTCATCGTCATCGACAACGAGGACGGCGACTATGAGGAGGACAAGGTCATGGAGGACGCGCTCGAGGCGGGCGCGGATGACTTCGAGGCGGACGGCCCCGTGTTCGAGATCACGACCGATCCCGACGCGTTTCCCGACGTCGTCAAGGCGCTGGAGGACAGGGGCTATGCCTTTGTCAGCGCGGAGATCTCGATGGTCCCGCAGAACTATGTCACGCTCAAGACCGAGGAAGACGTGAAGAACATGGAGAAGCTGATCGACTTTCTGGAGGAGAACGAGGACGTGCAGAACGTCTGGCACAACTGGGACCAGGATTGACCGTTTACTCGGATAAAAGGGAACCGCGGCGCGTCTGCGCCGCGGTTCCCATATAGAGACGAGCAAAACTGTAAGCCGGGTTCTGTATCTGACAGTCATCTATCTAGCCGCCGTGTTGCCACGGCGGTCCAGCCACCCCGGGAGCGGCCGGGCCGGCCTTGGGATCCGGCTAGTGATCCCCGCTCCCATACCGGTGTTGCTCCGGATAGAGTTTACAGCGACGGACGCTTCCACGCCGTCGGGTGCGCTCTTACCGCACCTTTCCACCCTTGCTTCCCCGCGCCGCGGCGCGAGGAGGCGGTCTATCTCTGTTGCACTTTTCCTGAGATCGCTCTCGGCGGGCGTTACCCGCTATCCTTGCCCTGCGGAGCCCGGACTTTCCTCACGCAGCGGCCTTTCGACCGAAGCGCGCGACTGTCTGTTTTACTCGCAGGCATATTGTAACGGGAAAGGCGGACCCTGTCAAGATGGATTTTTTGCCGTCTGCGTTGCTATTTTTTGTGAGCCGCGATATACTATTGCTATACGGCGTTGCGGAAGGGGACGGTTCTATGGAGCTGCAAGACTATATTGATTCACTGCGCGGCAAAACGGTCGCGGTGCTCGGCATCGGCGTGAGCAATACGCCGCTTGTCGCGCTGCTTTGCCGAAACGGCGTGCGCACCGTCGCCTGCGACCGAAAGGAGCGCGCGGCGCTGGGAGACACCGCCGCGGAGCTGGAGGCGCTGGGCGCGGAGCTGCGGCTCGGCGCGGACTATCTGAGGGATATCGACGCGGACGTCATCTTCCGCACGCCGGGGATGCGTCCCGATCTTCCGGAGCTGCTGGCGGCAAGGGAGCGGGGGAGCGTCGTCACCTCGGAGATGCAGGCGTTTTTCCAGGTCTGTCCCTGCCCAATCCTTGCCGTCACCGGAAGCGACGGGAAGACGACGACCACCAGCATCATCGCGGAGCTGCTGCGCGCCGCGGGGAGAAAAACCTGGGTCGGCGGCAACATCGGGCATCCGCTGCTGGCGGAGGCGGATCAGATCGCGCCGGAGGACGCCGCGGTGCTGGAGCTCTCGTCCTTTCAACTGCTGGACATGACGCGCTCGCCGCACATTGCCGTGCTGACGAACCTCACCCCGAACCATCTGGACGTGCACCGTGATATGGACGAGTACATCGCGGCGAAGGAGAACATCTTTCTGCACCAGAGCGCGGACGACCTTGCGATCTTCAATTTGGACAACGACATCACCCGCGGGCTGTCCGACAGGGCAAAGGGGCGCGTGCGCCTCTTCAGCAGACGCGAGGAGGTCGCGGACGGCGCGTTCGTGCGCGGCGGCGCGATCTGGCTGCGCGGCGGCGGGGCGGAGCGCGAGGTCGTGAAGCTCTCGGACATCCGCATTCCCGGACAGCACAATGTGGAAAACTACTGCGCCGCGATCACGGCGGTCGACGGACTGGTGCCGGACGAGGCGATCCGGAAGGTCGCGCGGGAATTTGCCGGCGTCGAGCACCGCATCGAGCTGGTGCGCGAGCGGCGCGGTGTGAAATGGTACAACGATTCCATCGCCTCCAGCCCCACGCGCACGATCGCGGGGCTGCGCTCCTTTGACCGGCGCGTGATCCTGATTGCGGGAGGCTATGACAAGCATATCCCCTTTGCACCGCTGGCGCCGGAGATCGTGGCGCATGTCAAGCTTTTGATCCTCTGCGGCGCGACGGCGGACGCCATCCGCGCGGCGGTGACGCTTTGGGAGGGCTACCGCGGCGAGCCGGAGATCGTCGAGTGCGAAACGCTGCAAAGCGCGGTGGACGCCGCCGCGGCGCGTGCCGGGGAGGGAGATATCGTCACGCTCTCGCCCGCCTGCGCGGCGTTCGACCAGTTCGCAAACTTCATGGAGCGCGGCAAGGCGTTCAAGCGGATGGTGAACGCGCTGCCGGAATAGGGATAAGCCGGGCGCGCATACCCTGCCGTGAGGTGGGATCATGCGCAGATATATGCATCGAACGCTTTCCAAAAAGGATCGGCTGCTGCTGTGGCTGGCGGCGGCCCTTCTGGCGCTGCTGACGCTGGCGCTGGTCGCGGCGTCGCATCTCAAGCCGGTGCTGTCAAGCCTGGCGACCGCGCGCTCCGCCAACACGGTGACGCGGATCGTCACCGCCGCGGTCAACGAGACCGTATACGCCGGGGACGTGGACTACGACAGCCTCATTTCCCTGGAAAAGGACAACGAAGGGCGCATCGTGGCGGTAAAGAGCAATATGTCGGAGTTCAACCGCCTGCAATCCCGGATCCTCGAGCGCGTGCTGGAGCGCATGAGCGAGGTCGACACGCGCGAGCTGTCCATCCCCGTCGGCACGCTGACGGGCTCGCCGCTGCTGGCGGGGCGCGGGCCGGCGGTCAAGGTGCGGATGCAGACGGTCGGCACGCCGAGCGCGCGCTTTGAAAACGCCTTTACCTCCGCCGGGATCAACCAGACGAAGCATCAGATCATCCTTGTCGTCGACGTATCCGTCGGCGTGCTGCTGCCCGGCTTTTCGACGGGGACGCGCGTGAGCAACAGCTTCAACGTCGCCGAGACCGTCATTGTCGGCAGCGTGCCGGAGAATTATACTTACTTCAATTCAAGCGACATCACAGGCACCGCGGAGGACTATGTGATGAACCAGGGATAGGGAGGCCGCTCTATGGACTACAAAGCACGCATTCGGGAGCTGCGCGAAATTCTCGAATACAACAGCAGGCTCTATTACGATCTGGACGCGCCGACGATGCCGGACTACGAGTACGACCGCCTTCTGCGCGAGCTGGAGGACCTGGAGGCGGCGCACCCGGAGGAGATCACGCCGGACTCTCCGACGCAGCACGTCGGCGGCACCGCGTCGAACAGCTTTGCGCCGGTCCGGCACGAGGTCCCGCTCGAGAGCCTGCAGGACGTGTTCAACGAGGACGAGGTCGCGGAGTTCGATGCGCGTATCCGCGGTGAGCTTTCGGACGTTGAGTACAGCGTTGAGCCGAAGGTGGACGGGCTCTCCGTCGCGATCGAGTACCGGGACGGACGCTTTGTCCGCGGCGCGACCCGCGGAGACGGGCGCACGGGCGAGGATGTGACCGAGAACATCCGCACCATCAAAAGCCTGCCCATGACGCTGCCGGACAAGCTGCCGCACCTGATCGTACGCGGCGAGGTCTATATGTCCAAGTCCGTGTTTGCCGCGCTCAACGCCGAGCGGGAGATCACCGGCGAGCCGCTGTTCGCCAACCCGCGCAACGCCGCCGCGGGCTCGCTCCGCCAGCAGGACCCCAAGGTCGCGGCGCAGCGCCGGCTGGACATCGTCATCTTCAATTTGCAGCTCGCCGAGGGCAAAAGCTTTGAAAAGCACACAGATACCCTCGACTATATGCGCGCGCAGGGTTTTCCGACGATCCCATACCTCAGAACGGGCGAGCTGGACGCGGTCAACGCCGAGATCCGGCGGCTCAACGAGGACCGCGCGGAGCTGCCCTTCGATATGGACGGCGCGGTGCTTAAACTGAACGACCTCGCGGAGCGTGGCGTCCTCGGCAGCACGTCCAAGGTGCCGCGCTGGGCGATCGCGTTCAAGTATCCGCCTGAGCAGAAGCCGAGCAAGCTGCTCGATATCGTCGTGCAGGTCGGGCGCACGGGCGTGCTGACCCCGAAGGCGGTCGTCGAGCCGGTGCGCCTCGCCGGAACGACGGTCACGAACGCGACGCTGCACAATCAGGATTTCATCACCGAGAAGGACATCCGCATCGGCGACACGGTCATCGTGCAGAAGGCGGGGGAGATCATCCCCGAGATCGTGCGCGTGGAGCTCGACAAGCGCCCGGAGGGGCTCAAGCCCTATCATCTGCCGGACCGCTGCCCGGTGTGCGGCGCGAAGGTCGAGCGGGATGAGGACGGCGCCGCCATGCGCTGCACGGGCGCGGAGTGTCCGGCGCAGCTGCTGCGCTATCTGGAGCACTTTACCTCCCGCGAGGCGATGGACATCGACGGCGTGGGTCCCGCGGTGCTGCGGCAGATGGTGGACGCCGGGCTGGTGCAGACCGCCGCCGACCTCTACAGGCTCACCGTGCAGGATATCGCGCAGCTCGACCGCATGGGGATCAAATCCGCGCAGAACGCGATCCATGCCATCGAGGAATCCAAGAAAAACGACGTCTCGCGCCTGATCTGCGGCCTCGGCATCCGGCAGATCGGCGCGCGCGCGGCGCGGACGCTCGCTCAGCACTTCGGCAGCTTCGACGCGCTGGAGAAGGCGAGCGTCGAGGAGCTGACCGCGATCGACGACATCGGCGAGATCACGGCGCGGTTTTTGCGCGACTGGCTGGAAAGCCCGCAGTCGCAGGACCTGATGCGCCGCTTCCGTGAGGCGGGCGTCAACATGGA
>CAMVAV010000110.1 GCA_947165595.1 uncultured Clostridia bacterium
CAGTCGAACGCGCTGGAATACGCGTTCAAGCGCAACGGCGTGCCGTATCAGGTGGTCGGCGGCATGAAATTCTTCGAGCGCGCCGAGGTCAAGGACATGCTCTCATACCTCGCCGTGATCAACAATCCCGCGGACGACCTGCGTCTGCGGCGCATCATCAACAGTCCGCCGCGCGGCATCGGCAGCACCAGCGTCGAGAGCGTACAGAAGCTCGCCGCCGAGCAGGGCGTGCCGATGATCGAGGTGATCCGCCGCGCGGACGAGTACGCCGGACTGAGCCGCGGCGCGTCGAAGCTGCGCCAGTTTGCCGCCATGCTGGACGAGCTGAGCGAGGCGGCTGAGAATATGGAGCTGCCGGAGTTCTACGAGCTTGTGTGCCAAAAAAGCGGCTACACCCGCGCGCTGGAGGAGAAAAACGACATGGAGAGCCGCGGCAGGCTCGAAAACGTGCAGGAGCTCAAGTCGAACATCGCCGCGTTTCTGGACAACGACCCGGAGGACGCGACACTCTCGGGCTTTCTCAACGAGATCGCGCTCTACACCGATCTCGACAGCGCGACCACCGACAACGCCGTGACGATGATGACCATGCACAGCGCCAAGGGGCTCGAGTTTCCCTGCGTCTATGTCGTCGGCATGGAGGAGGGCGTATTTCCCGGCCTTCGCGCAATCGGCGAGGAGGAGGAGCTGGAGGAGGAGCGCCGGCTCTGCTACGTCGCCATGACCCGCGCAAAGGAGAAGCTGACGCTCACCAACGCGCGGCAGCGCATGCTCTTCGGACACACGACGCCGAATGCGCCCTCGCGGTTTCTGAGCGAGGTGCCGGCGGAGGATTCCGAATGGCAGGGCAAGACAGAGCCGAACACGCGCGCCTTCGGGTTCGGAGGGGAAGAATCGCACGACGGCTACGGCTCCTTCGGCGCGCCGTCGGGCTTCGGCTCGCACGCGAGGACCGCGCCGCGCGCCGCGGGACCGGTCCGCACCACGCAGGCCGCGCCGCAGCGGAAACAGACTTCGCCGCGCCCCGCCGCGCTGGCAGCCGCTCCCGCGCCGAAGCTGCCCGAGCTGAAGCCGGGCGACCGCATGAACCACAGCAGCTTCGGCGACGGAATGGTGACCGCCGTGACGCCGATGGGCGGCGACGTACTGCTCGAGGTCGCGTTTGACACAGTGGGGACAAAAAAGCTGATGCTGAAGACCGCGTGCAAGTATATCAAAAAACTGTAAAGGATAATACCTTGCAATGAAGGACGACCTTGAAATCACCGGGAAAACCCAGCTCTACTGCCTGCTTGGGAGTCCCGTGACGCACAGCGGCAGCCCGAAAATGCACAACGAAGCGTTTCACAGACTCGGCGTCGACGCGTGCTACCTCGCGTTTGACGTGACCGAGAAAACGCTTCCGGCGGCGGTGGAGGGGCTCAGGGCGCTCGGCGCGCGGGGCTGGAATCTGACGATGCCCTGCAAGACGGCGATGGCGGCGCTGTGCGACGAGCTGACGCCCGCCGCGAGGCTTTCCGGCTCCGTGAACACGGTGGCGAACCGCGGCGGGCGGCTGATCGGGACCACGACGGACGGCGCCGGCTGGGTGCGCGTCGCCCGGGATCGCGGCTTCTCCGTTGAGGGACAGCGGCTCGTTGTGCTCGGCGCGGGCGGCGCGGGCAAGAGCGTCATGGCGCAGTGCGCGCTCTCCGGCGCGGCGCGGATCGACGTGTTTCAGCGGAAAAGCCTCTCCTGGGATGCTGCCGCTGCGTTTGCGGAGCGTGTCAGCGGGAACACTGATTGTAAAGTGATCCTGCATGACAGTGACGATGCAAAAAGCCTTTGGGACGCTGCCAATGGCGCCGCGTTGCTGCTCAACGCGACAAGCGTGGGGATGGCGTCGAATCCGGGTTGCCCGCTGCGGGACGTGTCGCTGCTGCGGGAGGGGCTTATCGTATCCGATCTGATCTACGAGCCGCGGGAGACGGAGCTGCTGCGGCTTGCGCGCATCGCGGGATGCGAGGCGTTCAACGGGGCGGACATGCTGCGCCGTCAGGGAGAGGCGGCATTTGCGTTCTGGACGGGACAGGAGATGCCGGGAACGGAAAAGGAGTCCCAATAACGCTGCAATCCTTGCTTTTTGCCGAATTTTTTGTTAATATATAATTTGTTGTGTGAATCGCGCCGATACGGTGCTTCCTAACGGAAAGGTGGTTCTGTGATGAAAAAATGTCTCTCCCTGCTGCTTGCGCTGACGATGGCGCTGACGCTCGCGCTGCCGGCCTATGCCGCGGACGGTCCGGCGGAGCTGAGCGCGACGGCGAAGGCGAAGGATATCCAGAAGCACGGAAACGTCGTGCTTTCTCTCAAGCTGGAGAAGCTGCTTGCCGCCGGCTATGCCTACGGTGACGTCGTGACGGTGAAGTTCCTCGACCGGTCGATGGACCTGCCGCTTTGCAGCAACTACTCCGACGTCGATTCCGGCACGCCCGCGCTCTTTGCCCGCGCGGAGGAGGAGTATGTCCGCCTTGCGATCAATATGGGCGATTTTGCCACGACCTACGGACTGGCGGTCAAGACGACGAACGAGGACAAAAGCTTCGTCTGGAGCTGGGCGGAGGGCGTCACGGAGCCGATGAGCTTTACGATCTCGCTCAAGGAGGCACGCGGCTATTACGACCAGTATGTTATCCACCAGCTCACCGCCAGCACCGAGCGCGGAGATTATCCGGACCTGACGGACGAGCAGTTCGCGAACTTCCACGCCGTCGCGACGACCGGGATGGGACGCGGCGTCCTGTACCGTTCCTCGTCGCCGGTGAACCCCATCGTCAACCGCAGCGCCTGCGCCGACGCCGCCTTCAAAAAGGCGGGCGTGACGGTGGTTATGAACCTCTCCGACAACGAGGCGACGGTCAGGGGCTATGCGGGCTACGCGGAGAGCTATTACGCCACGACGAAATACATTGCGCTCAACATGGGCGTCGACTTTGCCGCGGAGGAGTTCCGGTCGAAGCTCGCGGAGGGCCTGCGCTTTTTCGCGGAGAATCCGGGCGTCTATGCCGTCCACTGCAACGAGGGCAAGGACCGCGCCGGCTTTGTCGCCGCGCTGCTGGAGTGCCTGATGGGCGCGTCCCGCGACGAGGTTATCTCCGACTATATGACGAGCTACGCCAACTATTACGGCGTGACGAAGGGCGACGAGCGCTATGATATCATCGCGGAGAGCAACATCGGCAAGAGCCTCCGGCGCGCGTTCGGCGTGACCGACCTCGGCTCCGCCGACCTTGCGGCGCTGGCGGAGGAGTATATAAAGGGCATCGGCCTGAGCGACAGCGAGCTCGCGGCGCTCAAAAGGAACCTTTCCGCCGCGCCGGTTCCCACGCCCGCGCCTGCTCCTGCGCCTGCTCCGGCCGCGGAGGGGACGATTTACGTCGTCAGGTCCGGCGACTGCCTGTGGAACCTTGCGTACCGGTATTACGGAACGGGCCGGGCGTTCGGCAGGATCGCGGAGGCGAACGGCATCCGCGATCCCTATGTGATCTATGTCGGCCAGAAGCTGACGATCCCCGCGAAATAACAGGATGGCGTGAGGCGGATTCCTGTGACAAAAAGGATAAGGAAGAGTGTGATATGAAGCAAAAATATTTACTCAAGGGCGACGTCTGCCGTCCCGGCACGGTCGAGATCGAAAAGGGCATGACGCTGCGCCAGGTGCTGGACGAGCTGGGCGGCGGCATGGCGAATGGAAAGGCGTTCAAGGCGATACAGATCGGCGGACCCTCCGGCGGATTGCTGACCGCGGAGCAGCTGGACCTTCCGTTTGACCTCAAGACGCTTTCCGCCTACGGCGTGCGCCGCGGCGACGGCGTTATCACGGTGCTTGACGAGGACCGCTGCATGGTGGACGTGGTGTACCGCTTCCTCACGGCGACGCAGACGGATTTCTGCGGCAAGTGCGTTTCCTGCCGTGAGGGCACGAAGCGCATGACGGAGCTGTGCCGCGAGCTGCTGGACTTCAGGGCGGACGACGCGGACGTCGGTATGATGCTCGAGCTGGGCGAGGTGGTGCGCATGACCGCGTTCTGCGCGCTCGGCAAGAATTCCTCCCACACGCTTGACGCCGCCTCGATGGCGTTTGGCGACGATTTCCAGAACCACATCGACGGACGCTGTCCGCTGTGCGAACGGGAGAAGCGCTCGCCCATTGAGCCGGGCGACGGGATCGCCTACGACAGAAAGCAGCTCCGGATCGACCCGGAGAAGTGCAAGGGCTGCAGCCGTTGCGCGCGCTCCTGCCACGCTGCGGCGATCTCGGGCGAGCTCAAGAGCCCGTTCGTGATCGACCAGAGCAAGTGCGTCAAATGCTATAACTGCATGGAGCTTTGCGCCTTCGGCGCGATCGGGGAGGTGGAAGTCGATGGCTGAGGGAATCATGTATGTGGACAACATCCGCGTGGAATTCGATGATTCGCACAAGAGCGTGCTGGAGGTTTGCCAGAAGGCGGGCGTTGAGATGCCGAACTTCTGCTTCCACTCCGATCTTTCCGTCTACGGCGCCTGCCGCATGTGCATGGTCGAGGATGAGAAGGGCAATATCGAGGCGGCGTGCCAGATGCTGCCGCGCGACGGGCTGAAGATCCGCACGAACACCTCGCGTCTGCTCCGCTATCGCCGCATGATCCTCGAGCTCATCCTCTCGGCGCACTGCCGGGATTGCACGGCGTGTCCGAAGAACACCAACTGCCGCCTGCAGGAGATGGCGATGCGCTTCGGAATCCACGATATCCGCTTTCAGGATACGCGCGTGCGCTATGAGGAGGACCACACCTCGCCCGCGATCTCCGTGGATATGAACAAGTGCATTCTCTGCGGCGACTGTGTGCGCGTGTGCGAGGAGATTCAGGGCGTCAATATCCTGCGCTTCGCGGGGCGCGGACCGGACTTCCGCATCGCCACCGTGGGCGACGCGAAGCTCAGGGACACGCACTGCGTGAGCTGCGGCCAGTGCTCGGCGGTGTGCACCACCGGTGCGATCACGGTCAAAAACGAGATCGGGCTTGCGTGGAAGGCGCTGCACGATCCCAGCAAGCGCGTCGTCGTGCAGATCGCGCCCGCCGTGCGCGTCGCCGTGGGCGAGGCGTACGGCTATCCCAAGGGGACGAACGTGCTCGACCAGTTCGTTGCGGCGCTCAAGATCATGGGCGCGGACGAGGTCTACGACACGGTGTTCGGCGCGGACCTCACCGTGCGCGAGGAGGGGGAGGAGTTCCTGCGCCGCCTGGAAAGCGGCGAGAATCTGCCGCTGATGACCTCCTGCTGTCCGGCGTGGGTGCGCTATGTCGAGCAGGAGCGCCCGCGGTTTTTGAAGAACCTCTCCTCGGCGCTCTCGCCGATGCAGATGTTCGCCACCGTGCTCAAGGACCGCTATCGGGAGAAGGACAAGGAGGACGGCCGCACGACCTACCACATCGCGATCATGCCCTGTACGGCGAAAAAAATGGAGGCGGCGCGCCCGGAATTCAGACGCTTCGGCGTGCCGAACGTCGATCTGGTGCTCACCACGCAGGAGATCATCAAGATGATCAAGGAGTCCGGCATCCGCTTCCAGATGCTCGAAAAGGAGTCGCCCGACCTGCCGTTCGGCATGGGCTCCGGCGCGGCGGAGATCTTCGGAACGACCGGCGGCGTGGCGGAGGCGGTGGTGCGCCACTGCCTGCCCGACAAATCGAAAAACGGCCTGCGCTATATCCAGCACATCGGCCTGCGCGGCAGCGACCCGATCCGCTTCGCGACGGTCAGGATCGGCGAGCGGGACGTTCGCGTCGCGGTGGTGCACGGACTTGCCAACGCCTCGAAGCTGCTCGATCAGATCGAGGCGGGCGAGGTGCAGCTCGACCTGGTGGAGGTCATGTCCTGCCGCACCGGCTGCGTCGGCGGCGCGGGACAGCCCTATGCGCTGATGCGGGGCAAGCTCCAGCGCGCGGAGGGGCTCTATGAGATCGACCGCAGCGCGCTGTTCAAACGCTCCGAGCGAAACCCCGTGATCAACGCCATGTACGCCGACGGGCTCTCCGAACGGGCGCACGAGCTGCTGCACCACGCCTACGCCGGGGAGGAGTCGGAATGACGATGTGCGAGGACTGCGTTTATTACGCCTACGACGAGGAGTATGACGACTATACCTGCGAGCAGGACCTGGACGAGGACGAGATGGCGGGCTTTTTGCAGCGCCGCCGCACGTCCTGCCCGTTCTACCGCCCCGGGAACAGTGACTATTACCTTGCCGGAAAGCAGTAGAGCGCGCATCGGAGCATTGCCATCCGGAGAAGAAAGGAGAATACGGTATGAACATTCTTGTGACCGGCGGCGCGGGCTATATCGGCTCGCACACGGTTCTTGAGCTGCTGCTTGCGGGACACAGGGCCGTCGTGGTCGACAATCTGGTCAACGCGGCGGAAACCTCTCTTGAACGCGTGACGGAGATCGTGCGTTCGGAAATGCCGGACGCGAAGGATATCCCGTTCTGCAATGTAGACCTGCGGGACCGCGCGGGACTGGAGCGCGTGTTTGCGGAGCACGGACCCTTCGACTGCTGCATCCACTTCGCCGGGCTCAAGGCGGTGGGGGAATCGGTGGTCAAGCCGTGGGAATATTATGATAACAACATCGGCGGCACGCTCGTGCTGCTGGATGTGATGCGCAAAAACGGCTGCAAGAGCATCATCTTCAGCTCCTCCGCCACGGTTTACGGCGACCCGGCGACCATTCCCATCACCGAGGCGTGTCCCAAGGGACAGTGCACGAATCCCTACGGCTGGACGAAATCCATGCTGGAGCAGATCATGAGCGACCTGTATACCGCCGACGTCAAAAACGGCGAGGCGAAGCCGTGGAACGTGGTGCTGCTGCGCTACTTCAATCCCATCGGCGCGCATCCCTCCGGGCGGATCGGGGAGGACCCGAGGGGCATTCCGAACAACCTGATGCCCTACATCACGCAGGTCGCGGTCGGCAAGCTCGATCACCTCAACGTCTTTGGCGACGACTACGATACGCCGGACGGAACGGGCGTGCGCGACTATATCCACGTCGTCGATCTTGCGCGCGGCCACGTCAGGGCGCTCGCCGC
>CAMVAV010000111.1 GCA_947165595.1 uncultured Clostridia bacterium
GTTAAATTTCGCATGAGACGTGTTTTGCGCCTTTGGCGCAAAACCAGCGTGCGCTGCACGCGCCTTTCAAATTAAATCTTTTAATTTGAAAGTAGTATTATGAGGTGATCGCCTTGGTGGTCCACTTCCCGCCGCGATAGCGCAGGAAAAAGACGATGCTGCGCACGGTCCAGTCCAGGATGGCGTGCGCCGTCCAGACGCCGATGACGCCGTAGCCCATGAATTTGCCGAGGATGTAGGCAAACAGCACGCGGCACAGCCACATCGTCAGCATACTCGCGGCCATGGTGAAGCGCGCGTCGCCCGCGGCGCGCAGGAAGGTCGGGAGCATGAACGAGGGGAGCCAGAGGAAAATGGAGGAAATGCCGTGGATCAGCGCCACCGTCACCGCCAGCCTCTCCGCCTCGGGCGAGACGTCGTAGACGCGCATGATAAGCGGCAGCAGGGCGATGATCAGCAGGTTCACCGCCGCCATGAGCGCGTACGCCGCACGGACGAGCTTGCGCAGGTAGTACCGCGCCGCGTCAAAGTCGCCCGCGCCGACGCACTGGCTGATGACCGTCGTCAGGCCGAGGTTGATCGCCTGGCCCGCGAAGCAGTGGAAGTTGCCCAGCGTGTTGCCGATGGCGTTGGCGACGATGGACGCCGTGCCGAAGGTCGAGATCAGGCTGAAGAGGATCAGCCGCCCGAGGTGGAACATGCCGTTCTCGATCCCGCTGGGGATGCCGATATAGAAGATGTTGTGCAGCAGCCGCCCGTTGAGCCGGAACGCGCGCACGTCGGAGAGATGCAGCGGCAGCTTGTCGTCGAACAGCAGCGACAGGATCACCGCCGCCGCGACCGTGCGCGAGACGAGGGTCGGGATCGCCACGCCCGCGACGTCCATGTGGAACACGAAGATCAGCAGCGCGTTGCCCCCGATGTTGATGCCGTTCATCAGCAGCGACACCTTGAGCGACACGTCGCTGCGCCCCATCGTGCGGAAGATCGCCGCCCCGCCGTTGTAGAGCGCGATGCCGGGGATCGACGCCATGACGATCGTGTAGTACTTGTCCGTCGCCGCCATGACGTCCGCGTCGATGTGTCCGAACACGGTGGTGAGCACGGCGGACTTGAACAGGTACAAAAGCGACACGAACAGCAGCGACGTCGCGCCCAGCAGCAGCACGAGATGCTGCCCCGCGGAGTTTGCGTTGTCCCGCTCGCACCGTCCGATGTACTGCCCCGCGACCGCCGCGCCGCCCGCCGCCATCGCCGAGAAGATGTAGATCATCAGGTTGCTGATCGAATCCACCAGCGACACCGCTGAGATCGCCGCGTCTCCCACGGAGGCGACCATCATCGAATCCGCCATCCCCACGCTGATCGCCAGCAGCTGCTCCAGCAGAAGCGGCGCGATCAGCGACACGAGCTCCCGGTTGGTGAAGCTGATTTCCTTTTTGCCCGCAATGACGGGCGTTTGAATTTTCATACGCCTATTCCTTTAAATACGGCAGGATCGCCGCGCCCCACGCCTCCGTCAGACGTTCAGGCGTCCAGCGCGCGTTGGCGGGACTGGTGGAGGGCAGCAGCCCCGCCTCCCGTCCGAGCGCGTCGCGCAGGAGCTTATTGTACCACTTGAACGACGTGCCGCCGTTGCAGAAGATCGCGCGGATATCCGCCGCGGCGAGGATGGGGCGCAGATCGTTCGCCCGGACGCCCGTGATGCTCGCGTCGGACGAGCCGGCGATCTCGCAGGCGGCAATCGTGTCCCAGAGCGCGAGCCGGTTTTGCAGCACGAGCGCCTTCTTTTCGTCGACGCCCGCCGGCGTCTCCGCGTCGAACAGCGCCGAGAGCACGCGCCAGAAGCGGTTTTGCGGGTGCCCGTAGAAAAACGCCGCCTCCCGCGAGGCGACCGACGGGAACGACCCGAGGATCAGCACGCGCGAGCGCGCGTCGTACAGCGGCGGGAAGGGGTGGGTCAGCGCGGTCCTTTCCATGACGGCGGCTCCTTTTCCTTTTTCCCTATTATAAAATAGCCGCTCCCGTTTTTCAACGCAAAGCCTTGACGGAAATGCGCAAATGTTATATGCTTTTTCCCGACAAAACGCAAAAACAGGAGGTCAAACCGTCATGAGTATCGTTCGGGATATCAACCTTGCGCCGTCCGGCGAGAACAAAATCGAGTGGGTCCGGCGCAACTGCCCGCTGCTGCGCGGCCTTGAGAGCGATTTTCTCGCCTCCAGGCCCTTCGCCGGGAAGCGCGTTGCCCTGTCCATCCATCTGGAGGCCAAGACGGCGTACCTGTGCAAGGTGCTGGCGGCGGGCGGCGCCGAGATGTTCGTCACCGGATCCAATCCCCTCTCGACGCAGGACGACGTCGCCGCCGCGCTGGCCAAGGCGGGGCTGAACGTCTACGCCTGGCACGGCGCAACACCCGAGGAGTACGACGCGCACATCACCGAGGCGCTCTCGCACCACGCGAACATCATCATCGACGACGGCGGCGATCTGGTGCACATGCTGCACACGAAGCTGCAGGGCGAGCTGCCCTATGTGATCGGCGGATGCGAGGAGACCACGACGGGGATCACCCGCCTCACCGCCATGAACAAGGCGGGCAAGCTGCGCTTCCCCATGGTGAAGGTGAACAACGCCGACTGCAAGCATCTCTTTGACAACCGCTACGGCACGGGCCAGTCGGTCTGGGACGGCATCAACCGCACGACCAACCTGATCGTCGCCGGGAAGACCGTCGTGGTCGCGGGCTACGGCTGGTGCGGCAAGGGCGTCGCCATGCGCGCAAAGGGTCTGGGCGCCAGGATCATTGTGACGGAGATCGATCCCATCCGGGCGATCGAGGCGATCATGGACGGCTTCGACGTGATGCCCATGCGCGAGGCGGCGAGGCTCGGCGACTTCTTCGTCACGGTCACGGGCTGCTCCGGCGTCATCACCGAGGGCGACTTCACGGAGATGAAGGAGGGCGCCGTCCTGTGCAACGCGGGCCACTTCGACATTGAGATCGACATGAAGCGCCTGCGCGAGATCGCGAAGGAAAGCTATGAGATCCGCAGCAACATCACCGCCTACACGCTCCCCAACGGCAGGCACATCTATGTGCTGGGCGAGGGGCGGCTCGTCAACCTCGCCTGCGGCGACGGACACCCCGCGGAGATCATGGACATGAGCTTCGCCATTCAGGCGCTGAGCGCGAAATACCTTGTCGAAAACGAGGGCAAGCTGACGGAGATGCTTCTCGACGTGCCTCGGGAGGTCGACCTTGAGGTGGCGAACCGCAAGCTCTCCTCCCTCGGCGTCCGCCTCGACACGCTGACGAGCGAGCAGGAGGCGTATCTCAACAGCTCGTCCGTCTGACGAGGCGGCAAAGGCGGGAAAAAGCATGAAAACACTGATTCAAAACGGCCTGGTCCTCCTCCGGGACGAAAACGGCTGGAGATACGAAAAACTGGATATCCTCATCGACGGGAACCGCATCGCGCGCATCGCGGCGTCGGTCGCGGCGGAGGACGCCTCTGTCATCGACGCCGCCGGAAAGCTCGTCATGCCCGGCCTCATCAACGCCCATACGCACGCCTATATGACGATCCACCGCAATTACGCGGACGACCTCGCCTTCTTCGACTGGCTGGACAAGGTCCAGAAGGTGGAGGACGGCATGACCGAGGAGGACGTCTACTGGACGACGATGCTCGCCGTCGTCGAGATGCTCAAAACCGGGACGACCTGCTTTGTCGACATGACGATCAAATCCGCGCAGGAGAAGTCCGGGCCGCGCTCCGCCGCCGCGGGCGCCGCCCTTGCCTCCGGCATCCGGGCGGTCATCACAAGAGGGCTTGCCGGGGTCTCCGACTCCGAGGAATCCCTGATGAAGTACGGCCAGGCCGTGCGCGAGATGGAGCTGTTCGCGGACGAGGACCGGATCCAATTCATGCACGGCCCCCACGCGCCCTACAGCTGCATGGCGGACTATCTCCAAAAGCTGACGCGCTCGTGCAGGGAGCACAGGATCGGCCAGACGATCCACCTGTCCGAAAGTCAGGCGGAGATGGACTCCTTCGCCAAGGACAAGGGCATGACGCCCATCCGGTACGTCGATTCGCTCGGCGTGTTCGACGTGCCCGTGATCGCGGCGCACTGCGTCTACGCGACCGACGACGACATCCGCCTCATGGCGGACAAGCACGTCAGCATAGCCATCAACCCCAAGAGCAACATGAAGCTCGGCAACGGCTTCGCCCCGGTTCAAAAATTCCTGAACGCGGGCGTCAACGTCTGCCTCGGGACCGACGGCTGCGGCAGCAACAACTGCCTCAACATGTTTCAGGAGATGAACGCCGCCGCCCTGGTCTACAAGGGCGCGAACCGGCAGGCGCAGTGCGTGGACGCGTCCGACGTGCTGAAAATGGCGACCGTGAACGGTGCGAAGGCGATCGGGCGCGAGGGCGAGCTCGGCGTCGTCCGCGAGGGCGCGCTCGCCGACCTCATCCTGATCAATCTCAGCGAGCCGCAGTTCATCCCCGCGAACAGCATCCTCTCCGGCCTCGTCTACTCCTCCAACGGCAGCGAGGTCGACACGGTGCTTGTCGACGGAAAGGTTCTTATGAAGGATCGGCGGCTCACCACCATCGACGAGGATGAGGTCTACCGCGCGTGCCGCGGGATCGACGAACGGCTCAACATGAAGCAGATCACGAAAATCTGAACAGACCGAAACGAAACAACGGGGGAGCCGGCGCGCGCCGGCTCCCTTGCCTGTTATTAGGGTTCCGAATCATTCCGAAAGCACCTGCCGCGCGATTTCGACGCTCTCCTTCGCGTCCTTCGCGTAGTAGTCCGCTCCGATGCGAGCGGCGTACTCCGGCGTCACCACCGCGCCGCCGACGAAGGTTTTGGGCGGGTCCGGGAGCTTTCGCAGCAGCGCCACGGTCTCCTCCATGGCGGGCAGCGTCGTGGTCATGAGCGCCGAGAGCCCGACGAGCCGGACGCCCTTCTCCCGCACCGCGTCCGCGATCCTCTCCGGCGCCACGTCGCGCCCGAGGTCGAGCACGTCGAAGCCGTAGTTCTCCAGCACCGTCTTGACGATGTTCTTGCCGATGTCGTGCACGTCGCCGCGCACCGTCGCCACCAGCAGCGTGCCGCGCCTGACGCTCTGGGTCCCCTTCTCCGCCGCGCTCTCGCGCAGGACCTCGAACACCGCCTGCGCCGCCTGCGCCGCGGAGAGCAGCTGCGGCAGGAACACGCGCCCCTTCTCGTAGCCCTCGCCCACGCGGTCCAGCGCCGGGATCAGATGTCCGTCGACGATCGAAAGCTCGTCCCCGGTCTTGAGCGCCTCCCTCGCCAGCGCCGCCGCCTCCGCCCGAAGCCCGCGCACGATCGCCTCGTCCAGCGGGTCGCGTTTTTCCCCGGTCTCGCCCTTTTGCTCCGCCGGACGCGGCGCGGCGGCCGGACCCGGCGCGCTCTGCGGCGGCTGCCAGTCCGCGAAGCGCTCGATGTAGGCGCGGCAGCTCTCGTCCTCGCCCGAGAGGACGCGGAACGCCGCCACGGCGTCCAGCAACTCGCGCTGGTTGGGGTTGAGGATCGGCAGCGTCAGCCCCGCGTGGAGCGCCTCGACGAGAAACGTCCGCGTCACCAGCGGGCGGTTCGGCAGGCCGAAGGAGATGTTCGACACGCCCAGCACCGTCTGAAGCCCCAGCCGCTCGCGCACCATGCGCAGCGCGCGCAGCGTCTCCCGCGCCTGCTCCTGCTGCGCCGAGACCGTCAGCGTCAGGCAGTCGATCCACACGTCCTCGCGCGGGATGCCGTGGGAGAGCGCCGCGTTCAGGATGCGCTCCGCGATGGCGAAGCGCTCCTCCGCCGTCTGCGGCACGCCGTTTTTGTCCAGCGTCAGCCCCACGACCGACGCGCCGTATTTTTTGATGAGCGGCAGCACGCGCTCCAAAACGTCCGCGTCGCCGTTGACGCTGTTGACCGCCGCCTTGCCGTTGTAGACCCGAAGCCCCGCCTCCAGCGCGGCGGCGTTGGAGGAGTCGAGCATCAGCGGCAGCGACACCGTGCCCTGCAGCGCCTTGACGACGCGCGGCAGCATTGCAGCCTCGTCCACGCCGGGGTAGCCCACGTTGATGTCGAGGATGTCCGCGCCCGCGTCCTCCTGCGCCGCGGCGACGTCGAGGATGTAGTCGAGGTCGTTTTCCAGCAGCGCCTGCTGGAAGCGCTTTTTCCCCGTGGGGTTGATGCGCTCGCCGATGACGCGCACGCCGTCGATGCGAAGCGGCGTGACGGGCGTGCAGACGAAGCTCTCCCGCCGCGGCGCGCGAGCGGATATCGTCCGGCCCCTGACCCGCTCCGCGACCGCGCGCACATAGTCCGGCGAGGTGCCGCAGCAGCCGCCGAACACGCCGACGCCCGCGCCTGTGAGCGGGGCGAGGCAGTCCGCGAACGCGGCGGCGTCCATGTCGTAGTGCCCGTCCACCGGGTCGGGCAGCCCCGCGTTGGGCTTGGCGATCACCGGCAGCGGCGTGTTCTCGCACAGCTCGCGCAGCAGCGGCGCCAGCTTGTCCGGCCCCAGCGAGCAGTTGAGCCCGATCGCGTCCGCGCCCAGGCCCGTGAGCGTGTGCGCCATGGACGCGACGGTGCAGCCCGTGAACGTGCGGCCCGACGCCTCGAATGACATGGTGACGAGGACGGGCAGCGCCGTGTTCTCCTTCACCGCCAGCAGCGCCGCCTTCGTCTCGTACAGGTCGGTCATCGTCTCGATGACGGCGAGGTCCGCGCCCGCCTCCGCCCCCGCAAGGGCGACCTCGCGGAAGAGCTCGTACGCGCGCTCGAAGGGCAGCGTGCCCATCGGCTCCAGCAGCTCGCCCAGCGGCCCGACGTCCAGCGCGACGCGCACGCCCGTGCCGGCGGCGGCCTCCCTTGCCAGCGCGACGGCGGCGGTCACGATCTCCCGCACGCTCCTGCCCGTGCGCGAGAGCTTGAGCGCGTTCGCGCCGAAGGTGTTGGCGTAGATCACGTCGCTGCCCGCGGCGATGTA
>CAMVAV010000112.1 GCA_947165595.1 uncultured Clostridia bacterium
TTCCACGCCATCGGCGCGGCGAACAACCTGCTCGCCGCCATGCTCGACAACCACATCCAGCAGGGCAACGCGCTGGGCATCGACCCCAAGGCAATCACCTGGAAGCGCGCGGTGGACATGAACGACCGCCAGCTCCGCCACATTGTCAGCGGACTCGGCGGGCGCGCGCAGGGCGTGCCGCGGGAGGACGGCTTCGAGATCACGGTCGCGAGCGAGATCATGGCGGTGCTGTGCCTCGCCTCCGGCATCGTCGACCTCAAGGCGCGCCTCGGGCGCATCACCGTGGGCTACACCTACGACGGCAGGCCCGTCACGGCGCACGACCTGAAGGCGGAGGGCGCGATGGCGGCGCTGCTGAAGGACGCGATCAAGCCCAACCTCGTGCAGACGCTGGAGGGTACGCCCGCGTTCGTCCACGGCGGACCGTTCGCGAACATCGCCCACGGCTGCAACAGCGTGATGGCGACGCGCATGGCGCTCAAGCTCTCCGATTACACCGTGACCGAGGCGGGCTTCGCCGCGGACCTCGGCGCGGAGAAGTTCTTCGACATCAAGTGCCGCATGGCGGGGCTCAAGCCGGACGCGGTGGTCGTGGTCGCGACGGTGCGCGCGCTCAAGTACCACGGCGGCGTGCCGAAGACGGAGCTGGACGGGGAAAATCTCGCGGCGCTGGAGAAGGGCCTTCCGAACCTGCTGCGGCATGTGTCCAACATCCGGGACGTGTTCGGCCTGCCCTGCGTGGTGGCGGTCAACGCGTTCCCGAAGGATACGGACGCGGAGCTTGCGCTCGTGGAGAAGAAGTGCCGGGAGCTCGGCGTCAACGTCGCGCTCAGCGAGGTCTGGGCAAAGGGCGGCGAGGGCGGCAAGGCGCTGGCGGAGGAGGTCGTGCGCCTGTGCGAGACGCCGGCGGACTTCCGCTTCGCCTACGACGAGACCCGTCCCATCGAGGAAAAGCTTGACACGATCTGCAAAAAGGTGTATCACGCAAAGGGAGTCCTCCTGGACGCGAACGCAAAAAAGCAGTGCGCGCTGCTGACGTCGCTGGGCCTCGACAAGCTGCCGATCTGCATGGCGAAGACGCAGTATTCGTTCTCGGACGACCCGTCGCTGCTCGGCGCGCCGGACGGCTTCACCGTGACGGTGCGCAGCCTGAAGGCGTGCACCGGCGCGGGCTTCCTGGTGGCGCTGACGGGCGACATCATGACGATGCCGGGACTGCCGAAGGTCCCCGCCGCGGAGAAGATCGACGTGGACGAAAACGGCGTCATCTCGGGACTTTTCTGAGAGGCTTGTGATGGAACTGTTGAACAGCAGCGTTTCCGAATTTACCGAGCGGCTCGCCTCCCCCGCGCCCGTACCGGGGGGCGGCGGCGCGAGCGCGCTCGTCGCCGCGATCGGCGTTGCGCTGGGCGACATGGTCGGAGAGCTGACCGTCGGCAAGAAGAAATACGCCGATGTGGAGGACGACGTCCGGGCGCTGATGGCGCGCGCGCAGGAGCTTCGCGTCAGGTTGCTTGCCTGCATCGGGAAGGACGCCGAGGCGTTTGAGCCCTTGAGCCGTGCCTACGGCATTCCGAAGGACGACCCCGCGCGGGACGAGATCATGGAAAAATGCCTGCGCGACGCGGCGGCGGTGCCGCTGGAGATCTTCGACCTCTCCTGCGAGTGCATCGAGCTGCAGCGGGAGTTCGCGGAGAAGGGCAGCCGGCTCATGCTCTCCGACGCGGCGACCGGCGTGGTGTTCTGCTGGAGCGCCATGTACGGCGCGGCGGTCAACGTCAAGGTCAACACCAAGCCGATGAAGGACCGCGATTACGCGGAGAAGATCAACGCCCATATCGACGAGGGCATGGCGAAGTATTGGCCCGTCGCCGAGAAGGTCTACGAGGACATCTATCAGAGCTACAGCGGATAAGGCCGCCCGCGGCGGGACCGTTTCCGCGAAACAATATTATAGGCAACAGAGTAGGGGATCGCGCGTCAAGTGCCGCCGGATGGGAAGTTGCCGGCGGACGAAGGGCAGGAGGGGCTGCCCGCGGTGCGTTTCCCGCGTCCGCTGCTGCAAGGGGAGAAGGGCTCCTTTCGCGGCAACGGCTGCGAAAGGAGCTTTTGCTATGAAACAAAACGAAGAAGAATCCGGCGGACAGCCGGCGGCGCGGCACGGACCGAGGCTGGACGCCCGGACGCTGGCGACGCTGGGCGTGCTGCTGGCGATGGAGATCGTGCTCTCGCGCTTTCTGTCGATTTCCGCGTGGAACGTCAAGATCGGGTTCAGCTTTGTGCCCGTCGTCCTCGCCGCCATGCTCTACGGCGCGCTGCCGGCGGCGGCGGTCGCGGCGCTGGGCGACTTTCTGGGCGCGTGGCTGTTTCCCATCGGGCCGTATTTTCCGGGTTTTACGCTCACGGCGTTCCTGACGGGGCTGACCTTCGGACTGCTGCTGCGCGGGGAGCGGAGCGTAAGGAACACCGTGCTCGCGGTGGCGATCGTGCAGCTCGCGCTGGGGCTGGGGCTCAACACGCTGTGGATCTCGCTGCTCTACGGCTCGCCCTTCGCGCCGCTGCTGGCGACGCGGTCGGTGCAGTGCGCGATCCTGTCCGTGGTGCAGTTTGTGACGATCCGGGCGCTCGCGAAGCTGCCCGCACACTATTTTCAGGGGGTGGGGATATGACGCCGCAGGAGGCGATCGACTATATTGAGAGCTACGGCTGGAGCGCCACGCGCCTCGGCCTGGGACGCACGCGGGAGCTGCTGCAAAAGCTCGGCGACCCGCAGAAGAAGCTGCGCTTCGTCCACGTCGCGGGCAGCAACGGCAAGGGGAGCACCTGCGCCATGCTGGACGCGGTCGCGCGGGAGGCGGGGCTTCGTACGGGCCTTTACACCTCGCCGTATCTCGAGGATTTCTGCGAGCGCATTCGCGTCAATGGGGAAAACATCCCCGGCGAGGCGCTGGCAAGGGTGACGGAGCGCGTGCGCGACGCCGCCGAGACGATGGCGGACCATCCGAGCCAGTTCGAGCTGGTGACCGCCGCGTCGATGCTGTACTTCGCCGAGGAGCGCTGCGACCTCGTGGTGCTGGAGGTCGGCATGGGCGGCGAGCTGGACTCGACCAACGTGATCGACTGTCCCGACGTCGCGGTCATCACGAACATCGGGCTGGAGCACACGGAGTATCTCGGCGACACGATCGAAAAGATCGCGCGCACCAAGGCGGGCATCATCAAGCACGGCTGCCGCGTCGTCTGCTACGACGGCGCGGGGGAGGCGACGGCGGTGGTGCGCGACGTCTGCGCGGAGCGGGACGTGCCGCTGCGCGTCGCGTCCTTCAACAGGGTGACGCTGATCTCGCAGGCGCTGGACGGACAGAGCTTCCTGTGGAAAGAAGAGGAGTACCGCCTCGCGCTGCCGGGCGCGTACCAGCTGCACAACGCGGCGGTCGCGCTCGAGACCGTCGCGGCGCTGCGCGAGTGCGGCTGGGACATTCCGGAGCGCGCGGTCAAGGCGGGTCTCGCGGAGGTCAAGTGGCCCGCGCGGATGGAGGTCATGCGCCGCAAGCCGCTGGTGCTGGTCGACGGCGGACACAACCCGCAGTGCGCCGAGGCGCTTTCGAGCAGCCTGCGCGCGCTGCTGCCGGGGAAAAAGCTCGTGTTTTTGATCGGCGTGCTCGCCGACAAGGATTATCCGCGCATGATGGAGCTGCTGCTGCCGCTGGCGCAGGAGTTCATCTGCCTCACGCCCCGGAGCGGGCGCGCCCTCGGCGCGGGTGCGCTTGCCCTGCATCTGCGCAAGCACGGCGCGAAGGCGCGCGCCTGCCACGGGATCGACGAGGGGCTGGACGCCGCCCTCGCCGCGGCGGGGGAGGACGGCGCGGTGGTCGCGTTCGGCTCGCTCTACCTCGTCGGCGCGATCCGCACGGCGCTGCGAAGCAGAGGGGACGGTGAGCCGTCCTGACGCTTACGGTGGAGCTGGGGCCCGCGAGCTATGAGCTTGTGCTGGAGCGCGGCGCGCTGCGGCGGGCGGGGGAGCTCTGGCGGCTCGACCGCAGGGTGATGGTCGTCACGGACGCGGGCGTCCCGGACCGATACGCGCGCTCGCTGCTGGATCAATGCGGCGCGGGCGTGCTGCATACCGTCGCCCCGGGCGAGGCGAGCAAGAGTCTGGAGAGCCTCGGCACGATCCTCTCCCACATGCTGCGCGAGGGTTTTACGCGCGCGGACTGCGTCGTCGCCGTGGGCGGCGGCATGGTCGGCGATCTGGCGGGCTTCGCGGCGTCGTGCTACATGCGCGGCGTGGATTTCTACAACGCTCCGACCACGGTGCTCAGCCAGGCGGATTCCTCCCTCGGCGGCAAGACGGCGGTGAACCTCGACGGGATCAAGAACGCCGTGGGCGCGTTTTATCAGCCGCGGGGCGTGCTCATCGACCCGGATACGCTGCGAACGCTGCCGGACCGCGAGCGCGCGGAAGGGCTTGCCGAGGTGGTGAAGACCGCGCTCATCGGCGACGCGGCGCTCTTTGAACGCTTCGAGCGCGAGGGCGCGGAGATCGACGTCGAGGCGGCGATCGGCGCGTCGCTGCGCGTCAAGAAGGCGGTCGTGGAGCGGGATGAAAAGGAGCGCGGCGAGCGCCGCGTCCTCAACCTCGGACACACGATCGGCCACGGCATCGAGAGCGTGACGGGCCTCCGCCACGGCGAATGCGTGGCGCTGGGGATGCTGGCGATGTGCTCGGACGCGGTGCGCGCGCGGCTGCTGCCGGTGCTGGAGGCGCTGTGCCTGCCGACAAGCGCGGAGGCGGACCGCGAGGCGGTCTACCGCGCGCTGCTGCACGACAAGAAGGCGTCGGGCGGCACGCTGACCGTCGTGTGCGTCGACGAGCCGGGGACCGCGACGCTCGAGACCGTCGCGCCGGAGGCGCTGCTGCCGCGGCTCGCGCTGGTGGTAAAGCAGCCGCCGCAAAGGAGAAACGACGCATGAACATGGATTTCAAGCGCAAGCTCACGATCCCGATGGAGACCAAGCGTCTCTACCCCATGACCCCCGAAATGGAGGCGACGGTGGAGCGGCGGCGCGCGGAGCTCAAGCGCATTTTCGAGGGCAAGAGCGACCGGCTCGTGCTCATTGTTGGCCCCTGCTCCGCCGACCGCGAGGACAGCGTCCTCGACTACGTCGCGCGCCTCATCCCCGTACAGGAGCGGGTGCGCGACAAGCTCTTCCTCGTCCCGCGCGTCTACACGGGCAAGCCGCGCACGACGGGGGAGGGCTACAAGGGCCTGATCCACCAGCCGGACCCCCACGCGGGTCCCGACCTTTACAAGGGCATCATCGCCATGCGCGAGCTGCACATGCGCGTCGTCAAGGAGACGGGCTTTGCCTGCGCGGACGAGATGCTCTATCCGGAGAACCACAAGTACCTCGACGATCTGCTCGCCTACACCGCCGTGGGCGCGCGCAGCGTGGAGGATCAGCAGCACCGCCTGACCGCCAGCGGCGTCGAGACGCCCGTGGGGATGAAAAACCCCACCAGCGGCGATCTGACGGTGATGATGAACAGCATCCTCGCCGCGCAGCACGCGCACGACTTTATCTACCGCGGCTGGGAGGCGCACTCCTTCGGCAACCCGCACGCGCACGCGATCCTGCGGGGTTATGTAAACCGACAGGGCGTGACGCACCCCAATTACCACTACGAGGATTTGATCTATCTCTCCTCGCTCTACGAGAGGTGGGAGCTGCAAAACCCCGGCGTCATCATCGACTGCAACCATGCGAACTCGGGCAAGAACCCCTTCGAGCAGCCGCGCATCGTCCGGGAGGTGCTCGCCTCCTGCCGCTGGAGCGCGGAGGTGAAACGGCTTGTCAAGGGCTTCATGGTGGAGAGCTACCTCGAGGACGGCTGTCAGGAGGTCGACGGCGGCTGCTACGGCAAGTCGATCACGGACGCCTGCCTGGGCTGGGAGAAGACGGAGCGGCTGATCTACGAGCTGGCGGAGCTGCTGTGAGGCGGCTGATTGCGTGCTGTTCCTGAGCGGCGGCACGATCGAGCGAAACACCGCCGGTGGAGATGCCGATAAAGGCGGTGATGGCGGCGGTGTATGCCTTAATTCTGTTCCTGGTATGACTGGTACGCTGAATATGACCGGCGGCACGATCCGTCAAAACACCACCGCCAGCACCAACAGCGGAAAAGGCAAAGGCGGCGGCGTGTACCTTGCCAGCAGTCAAAATACATTCACTGTTTCCGGGGACGCCGTCGTCAGCGGCAACGTCAGGGGCGGCACGATCACGAACGGAACGCTGTCCGGCGGAGAGGCGAACAACTACACCGCAGAAGTGACGGGACTTGGCAACGCCGACTACAAGCTGCCTGATACCGAATAAGACTTGCAATTTTACCATCACCAAGGCGACGCAGGCCGCGCCCGAGGGCAAGATGTTCGACGAGTGGACGATTACGCCGGGCGTGACCTTTGTGAATGGGACGAGCGCGAAGAGCGCGACCGCGAAATTCACCATGCCGAGTGAGGCGGTGTCGGTGACGGCGGCCTTCAAGGATTTGGCGGTCACGGGCATCACGCTCAACAAGACCGAGCTGACCCTTGCGCCGAGCGCCTCGGAAAAGCTGACGGTCACCGCCTATCAGCCCGACGGCGTGACGGACGCGCAGAAGGGCGTCACATTCTTCGGCCTGCGCGAGCTGGCGCCGTACATCAGCTACGGCGTCGCCTACGACGAGGCGAGCAACACTGCTATTATTGAGAGCAAATAAAGGGGAAAACGCTTTCTGACACCGCGTTTGCCCCTTGCGGGGAGACGTTTTCTGACACCGTTTCTTCCTTTTGTCTTGCCAAAAGGAAGAAATGGTTTC
>CAMVAV010000113.1 GCA_947165595.1 uncultured Clostridia bacterium
GCGCCAATACGCTTCAACAGGGGGTGTCCATCATGGAACAGACCGCGCAGAACACAAAAGACTTGACCTTACAGGGCGGCACGACCGTCACCATCCACTACGCGCCGGACGGGGAAACGCTCGCGGACAAGATGGCCGCCGTCCTGTCCGCGCATCTCTCCAGCACGAATTTTTGACGATTCTTTCAGTATTTGCTATACTTATTGTAGCAGATATTGTTTCGCAAATCCGAAGGTTTCAGCAGAAAGGAGAATCCATGACCTTTGTGCGAAACAACCAGAAAGAGAGAAGTGTTGTATCTAAAATAGAATGGCATATCGCCGTTTACTTACGTTTGAGTAAAGAGGACGGGGATAAAGCGGAAAGCGACAGTATCCAAAACCAGCGCAAAATCATAGAAAACCATATCAGGCATTTGCAGGAGCAGGGCGAGGTCATCGCCTCCGTCGAGGTCTACCCCGACGACGGCTATTCCGGCGGCAATTTCGAGCGTCCCGCGTACCGGCGCATGATTGCGGACATCGAGGCGGGCAAGATCAACTGCGTGATCTTCAAGGACAATTCGCGCCTGGGCAGAAACTACCCGGAGCTTGGCAAGCTCATGGAGGACTACTTCCCGCAAAAGCGCGTGCGCGTCATCTCGGTGCTGAACAACATCGACAGCCAGCGCGACCCGCAGACCTATTGCAGCGCCCTTGTGTCGTTCTCCAACATCATGAACGACGACTACATCCGCCAGCTCTCCGTGAAAATCAAAAGCACCTTTGCCATGAAGCGGGAGCGCGGCGAGTTCCTCGGCAACTACGCGCCATACGGCTACGCCAAAAGCGCCGAGGACAAGCACAGGCTCGTCATCGACCCGGAGGCCGCCGAGGTCGTCCGCATGATCTACCGCTGGTACGAGAGCGGCAGCTCCGCCAGCGCGATCGTCAAGCAACTCAACGCCCTGCACATCGAGCCGCCGTCCGTCTATAAGCAGCGCAACGGCTGCAAGGGCTTCGACGCCCATTCCAGCGGCGGCATCAAGCAGGGCGTCTGGGCGCTTACCACGGTCAACAGCATTCTCAAGGACGAGGTCTACATCGGCAATCTCGTGCAGGGCAAGTACAAAAGCGCGTCCTACCGCACGAAAAAGCTGGTGCAGGCGGACGTGAGCGAGTGGACGGTGGTGGAGGGCACGCATGAGCCGATCATCACGGACGAGCAGTTTGCCATTGTCCACGAACGCTTTGCGCGGCATACCCGCGTCGCGCCCGGAGACGAAGCGCCGCACTTGCTTTCGGGCTATGTGCGCTGCGCGAAATGCGGCGGGCGCATGAACCGCTGTGTATCGAATGGCGTGGCGCGCTATCGGTGTATGACGCGCATCCGCGCGCCGGAGCGATGCGACGGCTCCTCGGTCAAGGAGGCGTTTCTGGAAGCGGTGGTATTCGAGGTGATCCAGCGGGAGCTGCAAGCGTTGGTGGACGCGAAAGCGGTCATCGACGCCGCGCGGGAGCGCAACGACGCAAGCTACCGCCGCGGCGAGTTTACCCGTGCCATCGAACGAGCGCAGCGCGAAAAGGAACGCTTGCAGGACGCGAAATTCAGGCTCTACAACGATTTCCAAAGCGGTGTGATTGACAAAGAGGACTATGCCATGTTCCGCGACCGCTACGAACAGCAGATCGCGGAGCAGGACGAGAACGTCAAGCACTTGCAAAAGAGCTTGTCCGAAATGCAGGAGACGCGCCGACAGGACGATGAATTTGTCGCATACTTTGCGCGATACGGCAGCCTGGAGCACATTGACCGCAGCGTGCTCGCCCAGCTGCTCGACCGTGTGGAGTTCCGCGACGCCGAGCACGTCGATGTCTTTGTCAAATACTCTCCCACGCGGGAACAAATCCTCAACTTTGCCTGCAACGAAGCGGTTTTGGACGAGTGCGGTCATTAGCACACTTTTGACCGTTTTTCGGGGTGAGCGGGGATATTAGCACACCACTTTTTGCGACAAAGTTGTGACTTTACCAAAAACGACAGATTATCAAAACAAATGTGTGCTACCAACCCTTGTCATATGAGTGGGGCTATACCTACGGGCCGCCGATGGCGGTGGCGCCGCTGCCGCAGGTGCGCGCGGTGCTGGACTACGCCGTGAGCGTCATCGAGCGGAGCAAAATATATCTCGGCGTGCCGCTCTACGGCTATGACTGGCCTCTGCCCTATGTCCGGGGCACGACGCGGGCGGAGTCGATCTCCCCGCAGTACGCGGTTGAGCTGGCGCTGCGCACGCGCACGGACATCCGCTACGACGAGGCCGCACAATCGCCGTACTTTTACTACACGTCGCCCGCCGGGCAGGAGCACGCCGTCTGGTTCGAGGACGCGCGCAGCATCGAGGCAAAGCTCCGGCTCGTATCGGAGTACCGCCTGCGCGGCGTCGGCTACTGGAGCCTCATGCGCGCCATGCCGCAGAACTGGACGCTGCTCCACGCGCTGTATGATGTGGAGCGCCTCGTGTGACGCGGCAGTTTTCCTTTTTTACCCGCCGGTGTTCGGCGCAAGCATCGCAAAACGCCCGGCATATCCCTTCCGCTTGCAAACGCGGCCGCTTCGTGTATAATGTGAGCAAAAAAGCCGGGAGGGCGACGCCGTGAACATCTTTATCGGGGCGATGCTGTTTTTTGCCGGGCTGGGACTCGCGGATGAAATCCTCGGCGGAAGGCTCGGCCTGCGGGAGGAGTTTAAGCGCGGGCTCGAGACCATGGGCGGGCTCTGCCTCTCCGTGGTCGGCTTCTACGCCATCGGCGTCTCCTTCGTGCAGAGCCACGCGGAGGCGATCGCCGCGCGGACGGCGTCCCTCCCCTTCGACCCCTCGCTGATCGTCGGCAGCCTGCTCGCCCCGGACATGGGCGCGCTCGGCATCGCGCTCAGCCTTGCCGCGACGCCGGCGCTCGCGGTCTTCACCGGCGCGATGGTGGCGGGCGGGCTCGGCATGACGGTGGGCTATCAGCTTCCCGTGTTTCTGGCGGCGGTCAGGCGGGAGGAGATTTCGGTCCTGATGCGCGGGTTCGTCTTCGGCCTGCTCACGCTGCCGGCGGGCCTGATCGCCGGAGGCTTGCTGCTGGGGCTTTCCCCTGCGGTGCTGCTGCGCAACCTGATCCCCATTCTGCTGCTCTGCGCGGCGCTGATCGCGGCGTTCCGCCTCGCGCCGGAGGGGACCGTGCGCGTGCTGACAGCGTTCGGCGGCTTCATTCGCGTCGTGAGCTATCTCCTCTTCGCGCTCGCCGTCTTCGGCGTCTTCGTGCCGGAGCACGCGCCGGCGGACAACGCGCTCGTGCGGGATATCCTGTTCATGGTGCTGCGCATGGTGGTCGTCGCCTGCGGGGGCATGGTGCTCTCGCATATCATTCTCAGCCGCTTCCCGCGTCAGGTGCGCTGGGTCGGGGAGCGGCTCGGCGTCAACAACGAGGCGGTCATGGGCCTGCTTCTCAGCTGCACGCAGAGTCTCGCCATGCTGCCGCTCTTTTCGCGCATGGACAAAAAGGGGCAGGTCATGAACGCGGCGTTCTCCGTCTGCGGAGCCTATGTGGTCGGGGGACAGTTCGCCTTTGTCTCCTCTCTCGCCACGCCGGGGCAGTCCGCCGCCTACGTCGTGTGCAAGCTGCTCTCGGGCCTGCTGGCGGTGCTGCTGGTCGCCCGCCTTCCCGCGCCGGGAGGAAAGGCCGAATAGAAAACGCGGCAGGGGGAACCTTTGTCCCTCTGCCGCGTAACGCATGCTTTTTTCCTTCCGCGCCGCGCTCCGTCAGTCCTTGTCCAGGTCGCTGATGATCTTCATCAGCCGGTCGTCCAGCTCTTTCTGCTTCTGGTCGTTCGCGCTCAGTCCGTCCTCGCTGCCGAAGCTCGTGCGCAGCAGGGTCAGATTCGCCAGCGCCTCCAGCTCCTTGTCGTGCGCCTGCCGGTGCAGATCGGCCAAAACGGCGTCAAAATCCAGCTCCTTGTCCTGTTGTCTGTCCTCCGCCATTCTCTCGCCGCCTTTCCGCTTGCCGGGTAAAGCTCAGTGTAGCACATTTTTCCCAAAATCGCAACTGGGAAAAATGTCGAATCCATCCTCTCGCGGGCAAAAGTCCGCTCTTGCTTTCGCCGTGCGGATATGCGATAATTCTTTGCAGATACTAACAAAGCGGCCGTCCCCGGCCGCGGCAGTACGATCGGCGTTTCGGCGCAAAAGGAGCGTGCCAGCATGGAATTTAAGTACGATCCGTCCGCGGGCGGCTTTCAGGTGAATATGGGCGGCATGGGACGCAGCCGTCCGGCGGGTGCGAAAAAGCCCCGCAAGCCGATCGGCGGCAAGGGCGCGCGCTTCGCGATCAACCTCGCCGTCACGCTTGCCGTGGGGTTTGTCTACTTCTACGTCAGCCTGCCCGCGCTCAATCCCCACGCATCGGAGTTTTACGGCTTCCTCCTCCTGCTCTGCCTGGTCTACTGCGTCTGCGCGATGACGACCGCCGGCTTCCAGGGCGAAGGGGCAAAGGGCTACTTCAAGTTCGTCCGGGAGCAGTGCGCGGTCCCGTTCTTTCTCATCCTTGCGGTGGTGCTCGTCTCGCTCGTCGGCGCGCTGAGCTCCTGGGTCGTGCTGCGGGCGAACTCGTATCAGAAGCTGCTGACCGTGCAGCCCGGCGACTTTGCCTCCGAGATCGACGAGATCAGCTACGATCAGATCCCCATGCTGGACGGCGCCAGCGCCCAGCGCCTCGGTGACCGCAAGCTCGGCGAGCTGGCGGACATGGTCTCGCAGTTCGAGGTCGCGGAGGATTACACCCAGATCAACTATCAGGGCCGCCCCGTGCGCGTCACGCCGCTGCGCTACGGCGATGTGATCAAATGGTTCAACAACCGCGCAAACGGCCTGCCCGCGTATCTGGTCATCGACATGGTCACGCAGGGCGTCGAGGTCGTGCGCCTCGCCGAGGGGATGAAGTATACGACGGCGGAGCACTTTTCCCGCAACCTGCCGCGCCATCTGCGCTTCCATTATCCGACCATGATGTTCGACACGCCCGTTTTCGAGATCGACGAGAACGGCACGCCCTGGTGGGTCTGCGCCAAGCGGGAGAAGACCATCGGGCTCTTCGGCGGCGACGACAACCGCGGCGCGGTGCTGGTCAACGCGATCACCGGCGCATGCGAATACTGCGAGCAGGTGCCCGCGTGGGTGGACCACGTCTATTCCGCGGGGCTCATCATCGAGCAGTACAACTACTACGGGATGTACCACAAGGGCTTCTGGAACTCCCTCTTCGGCCAGCGCGACGTGACCGTGACCACGCAGGGCTACAACTACCTCGCCATCGGGGACGACGTGTGGGTCTACACCGGCGTCACCAGCGTCGGCGGGGACGAGAGCAACATCGGCTTCCTGCTGTCCAACGAGCGCACGAAGGAGACGCACTACTACGCCGTCGCCGGCGCGGAGGAGTTCTCCGCCATGAGCAGCGCCGAGGGGCAGGTGCAGCAGATGCGCTACAACGCCACCTTCCCGCTGCTGCTGAACATCGCGGGGTATCCGACCTACTTCATGGCGCTCAAGGACGCGGCGTCGCTCGTCAAGATGTACGCCATGGTCAACGTCAGCCAGTACCAGATCGTCGCCACCGGCGCGACGGTCATGGAGTGCGAGGCAAACTACCGCGCCATGCTCGCGCGCGGCGGGCTGATCGGGGAGTCGCAGGCGGAGCTCACCCCCAGCGAGGCGCTCAACACCTCCGCCGGCACGATCACCGCGATCCGCAGCGCGGTCATCGGCGGCGACTCGTATTATTACCTGTATCTCCGCGCCGACGGCGGCACGGGGACGGAAATTTTCCGCGCGAGCGCCGCGGACGTTCCCGTCGCTCCCCTGCTGAGCGAGGGCGACCGCGTCACCGTCGCCTGGCTCGACAGCGCCGCGGGACCGTACTGGACCGGCGCCTATTCCGTAACCCCCGGCTGAGCCGCCGCGCAATGACGGCAATATTGCAGGGCGTTCCGTCAACACGACGGGCGCCCTGCAATTTTTTTCATACTTGTTATGAAAAAGCGGAATCTTTCTGAAAATAATTTAGGCGTCCTGCACAAAAAACAAAAATAATTTTCTCTTTCCAGAACCATTGAGAATTAAAATCAATCGTGCTAATCTTGTCTACAGGATGGACGAACCATCAATGCCCCGCGAAGCGGGGTAAATTTGAAGGAGGTTGTTTCCCATGAACAAGTATATCGAGCGCGTTTTGGAAGAGACCCGTGCCAAGAACCCGGATGAGAAGCTGTTCCTGCAGACCGTCGAAGAGGTCTTCAAGTCTGTTGAGCCGCTGATCAACGCTCATCCCGAGTACGAGAAGGCTTGCATTCTCGAGCGCATGGCCGAACCCGAGCGCGCGATCGAGTTCCGTGTCGTCTGGATGGACGACCAGCTCCAGTATCATGTCAACCGCGGCTATCGCGTGCAGTTCAACGCGAGCCTTGGCCCGCACAAGGGCGGCCTCCGCTTCGCCTCCAACGTCAACCTCGACACCATCAAGTTCCTGGGCTTCGAGCAGGTCTACAAGGATGCTCTGACCTGCCTGCCCATCGGCGGCGCGAAGGGCGGCTCCGACTTTGATCCGCGCGGCAAGAGCGACGGCGAGGTCATGCGTTTCTGCCAGGCCTTCATGACCGAGCTCTATCGTCACATCGGTCAGGACATCGACTGCCCCGCGGGCGACGTCGGTGTCGGCGGCCGCGAGATCGGCTATCTGTACGGCCAGTATCGCCGCATCATGGGCAATGCCGAAATGGGCGCCATGTCCGGCAAGGACATCAAGACGGGCGGCTCCATCCTCCGTCCCGAGG
>CAMVAV010000114.1 GCA_947165595.1 uncultured Clostridia bacterium
CTTCCTCAACGCCATGGGCGCGGACGTGCGCGGCGCGGGCGGCTCGATCGTCACGGTCGCGGGCGGGCGGAGGCTCCACGGCGGGACGCACCGCGTCATCGCGGACCGCATCGTGGGCGCGACCTATCTCTGCGCCGCCGCGGCGTGCGGCGGGGAGGTCCGCCTCACGGGCGTGGACTACCGGCAGCTCTCCACCGTGACCGGCGCGCTGCGGGAGGCGGGCTGCGGGATCGAAAGCGGCGAGCGCGACGTGACGCTCAAAAGCGGCGGCAGGCTGCGCGCGATCCGCCCCGTGCGCACCGCGCCCTATCCGGGCTTTCCCACCGACGCGCAGCCCGCGCTGATGGCGGCGCTGCTCAAGAGCGCGGGAAGCACGGTATTCATCGAGAATATCTTTGAAAACCGCTACCGCCACACGGGCGAGCTGGAGCGCATGGGCGCGGACGTGCGCGTTGCCGGGCGGGTCGCGGTGGTCAACGGGGTGGACGCGCTGCACGGCGCGCTCGTGCGCTGCACGGACCTGCGCGGCGGCGCGGCGCTGGTGCTGGCGGGACTGCAGGCGGAGGGGGAGACGCGCGTTTCCCGGCTGGAGCATATCGACCGCGGCTATGAGTGCCTGGAGCGGGACCTCTCCGCGCTCGGCGCAAAAATCGAGCGAAGGGACGTCCCCTGAACACGGAACAAAGGAAACGGAGCATGGCAAGGACAAGACACAACCGAAGACGCAGAAGGGGAAGGTATTCCTTCCTCCTGAAGCTGTTTGGCTTTTTGATCGCCGCGGCGGCGATGGTCGCGGCGGTCACGCTCTTTTTCCGCATGGACCACATCGTCGTCAGCGGAAACGAGCGCTATACGGAGCAGGAGGTCCTGGACGCGTCGGGCCTGGAGACGGGCGGCAACCTGTACATGATCAACAAGTTCGACGTCAAGGAGACGATCTTCGCGCGATTGCCCTATGTGGAGGAGGTCAAGATCAACCGCAGGCTGCCCGATACGCTGGTCATCGAAGTGCGCGAGTGCAAGGCAGCGGCGGGCGTCGAGGATGCGGGCGGCGGCGTCTGGCTCATCAGCGAGCAGGGAAAGCTCCTCGAGCTGGCGTCGGAGCCGCCGGCGGGCTGCCCGCGGGTCGCCGGCTGCGCGCTGGTCGAGCCGGAGCCGGCAAAGCAGATGGACTTCGGGGAGGGCTCCGCCTTCCGCGCCGGCGTCGTGCTGACGCTGCTGCGGGAGTCGGACACGAGGGACATGCGAAAGAACATCGGCACGGTGGACATGTCGGACGATACGGCGATCTACTTTGATTATCTGGGGCGCTTCACGGTGTTTTTCCCGTGGACGGCGGACGTTTCCTACAAGCTGGACAGCCTTTCGACGGTGGTGGATTACCTGGAAAGCGGCGATACCGGGCGCATCGACCTCATGACGGAGGGTAAGGCGAGCTTCATTCCGGAGTGAGCGCCGAGAAAAAAATCAAAAAAGATTTCCAATCTTCTATTGACCGCGGGGGAAAAGCGTAATAGAATAAGTCCGATGCGATATACTTCATGTTGTGGCAAACCCGAAAAAAAGCGACCATGAAGCACTACGGGTGCGACGCGGCGGCGCCGCGCGGACTGCGTACCATAGACAGTAGACAGTAGGAGGAACCGATATGGCTTTCGGATTGGACCCCGGACAGGAGAGCGTCGTCAAGATCAAGGTGATCGGCGTCGGCGGCGGCGGCAACAACGTCGTCAACCGCATGGTGCGCTCCGGCTCGCGCGGCGTGGAGTTCGTCGCGGTCAACACGGACAAGCAGGCGCTGGATGTTTCGAGCGCTACCTATAAAATTCAGATCGGTGAAAAGCTGACCCACGGGCAGGGCGCCGGCTCCGATCCGGAGATCGGGCGCAAGAGCGCGGAGGAGAGCCGCGCCCAGATCGCCAAGGCGCTGGAGGAGACCGATATGGTCTTTATCACCGCCGGCATGGGCGGCGGCACCGGCACGGGCGGCGCGCCGATCATCGCCGAGCTTGCGCGCGAGGCGGGCATCCTGACCGTCGGCGTCGTGACGAAGCCGTTTGCCTTTGAGGGCCGCCGCCGTATGCAGCAGGCGGAGAAGGGCATCGAGGAGCTGCGCGACAAGGTGGACTCGCTGGTCATCATCCCGAACGAGCGCCTCAAGCTCGCCAGCGACCAGAAGGTCACGCTGGTCAACGCGTTCGAGATCGCGGACGACGTGCTGCGCCAGGCGGTGCAGAGCATCTCCGACCTGATCCGCAACACGGGCTTCATCAACCTCGACTTCGCGGATGTGACCGCCATTATGAAGGACGCCGGTCTTGCCCACATGGGCGTGGGCCGCGCCGCCGGAAAGGGCAAGGCGGAGGAGGCCGCGCGCATGGCGATCTCCAGCCCGCTGCTGGAGACGAGCATCAACGGCGCGCACGGCGTGCTGATCAACATCACCGGCTCGACGGACATCGGCCTCGAGGAGGTCGAGCAGGCCGCCTCGCTGGTGCAGGCCGCCGTCCATCCGGACGCGCTGACGATCTTCGGCGCCGCCTTCGACGAGACGCTCGACGACGAGATGCACGTCACGGTCATCGCCACGGGCTTCGAGCAGGGCAAGCAGCTTCCGCAGACCGTGTCGGAGCGCGAGCACGCGGAGCACTTCAACGCCGTCGCGGTCGGGAGCGCCCAGTCGGCGCAGCCCGCCGCCGAGCAGCCGGCGCAGCCCGCCCCCGCGGAGCAGCCGGCAGCGCAGCAGCCGTTCGCGCAGCCGGCACAGCCGCCGCAGCAGCCGGCGCAGCCGTTTGCGCAGCCGCAGCCGCCGTTCCCCCAGCAGCAGCCGTTTGCACAGCCGCCGCAGCCCTTCGCACAGCCGCCGCAGCAGCCCTATATGCAGCAGCCGCAGCAGCCGTTTGCGCAGCCGCCGCAGCAGCCGGTCGCTCCGCCCCCCGCGCCGGAGCCCGAGCCCGAGGAGCCGGACGACGACCCCTTCGCCGATATCTTCAAAATCTTCAACCGCAACAACTGATACTACTTTCAAATTAAAAGATTTAATTTGAAAGGCGCGTGCTGCGCACGCTGGTTTTGCGCCAAAGGCGCAAAACACGTCTCATGCGAAATTTAACGCCGCTGCGCGGCTATAAAACGATTTTCAATCGTTTTAATAAATTTCAGTATGAATTTGCATTTTTTGCCGAGCTTCGCAGATTTTTCCTCTGCGAAGCTCTTTTTTTGCCTCCGGCGCGCTCCGACAAATTCCGCCTTGACAGCGCGGTAAAATTTTAGATCGGTTAGTTTGTGTCAAAATGCAGAAATTAAACCTCGCCGCGGTTTTTTGCATGTTTTTGTGCGCTGCGGCACACAAATGAAAAGGGGGGATGAGATGAACTCTCTTTCCAGCCGCGTCGCCGCGGTGTGCCTCGGCATTCTGTTCACCCTGGCGGCGTACGCGCCCGGCGTACGGGCGGAGGCGGCGCGCGCGGAGACGGAACGACTCTGCCTCGTCCCGGTGGGGCACACGGTCGGCGTCAAGCTCTTTTCCGACGGCGTGCTGGTCGTCGGGCTGTCCGACGGCGAAACGCCCGCCAAAGCGTCCGGGCTGCACGAGGGGGACATCATGCTGACCTTCAACGGCGTTGACATCACCTCCACGCAGCATTTGCAGCGCCTGCTGGCGGAGAACGGCGAGGCGCGGGCGGTGATGGGCGTGCGGCGCGGCGCGCGGACGCTGTCGCTGCCGGTCACGCCGGAGGTTTCCGAGGACGGGGATTGCCGCCTCGGCGCGTGGATCCGCGACAGCATGGCGGGGATCGGCACGATGACGTTCTATGATCCGCGAAGCGGCGTGTTCGGCGCGCTGGGGCACGGCGTCTCCGACGTCGACACCGGCAAGCTCATGCCGTTGGAGAGCGGCAGCATCATGGACGCGACCGTCAAGGCGGTCAAGCGGGGCGAAAGCGGCTCCCCCGGCGAGCTGCGCGGCGATTTTGACCTGACGCGCGACAGCGGCAGCCTCCGGGCGAATACGGAGTGCGGGCTCTTCGGCGTGATCGAGGGCGAGTCGAACGCCATCACAACGCAGCGCGCCGTCCCCGTGGCGGAGCGCGGAGAGGTGAAAACGGGAAAGGCGAGCATCCTCGCCAACTGCGGCGGGGACGAGGTGCGCGAGTACGCGGTTGAGATCGAGCACGTCTACTCCGGCGCGTCGCCGACGAGAAACCTCCTGCTGCGCGTGACCGACCCGGCGCTGCTGGAGCAGACCGGCGGCATCGTGCAGGGCATGAGCGGCAGCCCGATCCTGCAAAACGGAAAGCTGGTGGGCGCCGTCACCCACGTCCTGGTCCAGGACAGCACGCGCGGCTATGGCATTTTTATCGAAAACATGCTGGACGCCGCGGGACTGACGGACACGGGGAAATGACGGAGACCGGGGAGGCGCGGGAAACCGCGTCTCCTCTCCCTTGACAAATCGGACGAGCCTGCTATAATCCGTTGCGTACTATTATTTTGAACGCGGGGGGGCCGACCACGATGGAACACAGCTACCGGACGCAGGGCGTCTGCTCCATGGAAATCCTATTCGACCTTGAAGGCGACGTGGTGACCGATATTCAGTTTATCGGCGGCTGCGACGGAAACCTCAAGGCGATCGCGAAGCTCTGCGACGGGATGACCGTCGGCGAGATCGAGGACAAGCTCGCGGGCAATACCTGCGGCTATAAGCCCACCTCCTGCGCCGACCAGCTCGCCCGCGCCGTGCGCGCCGCTTACGACGGAAAGCTTTGAGCGCCGCCGGAACACGCCGCTCCCGATCCGCCGCGTCCCGACGGCGCGGCGGAGTTTCCCGGGAAAAAAGAGACGGCCTGTCTTCGTCAAATTAAAATCCCGAAAGCGTTGCTTTTGGGATTTTTTTGACGATTGTGGAGGGAAAACATCGAAGATACAAGATATTGTGCCAATTTTTGCAAGATTGTTGTTATGTAAAGTATTTGTCGAATTTTGTCGAACGATTCTCTGCCGCTTCGACGCGTTTCTGCTTGAAAACGCTGTCCGATTATGCTAGTTTATAGCCAAGCAAAACGAAGACGTCAGTTTTTTGCCGCAGCGGGCGGACGGCCGCCGCCCCAAACTCGGAAAGGAAAGAATGTTATGGAAAACAAGATCACGGTGCTCCTTGCGGACGCGAACGAGGAATTTCGCACCATGCTGAAAGAGAGCATAGAAAAATCGGGTGAGTTTGCGGTGGTGGGATCGGTCGGAGACGGAGCGAGCGCGCTGCGCCTCGTGGAGGAAAAGAAGCCTCGGCTGCTGCTGATGGACCTTTTGCTGCCGGAGCTGGACGGCTTCGGCCTGCTGGACCGTATGGCGGCGCTGCCGCAGAAGCCAAAGACGATCCTGCTGACGGCGGCGTACCGCAGCGAGATCGTCGCGCGGGCGATGGAGCGGGACGTGTCGTTCTTTATGCCCAAGCCCTGCGAGATGGGCTCCCTGCTGGAGCGGATGCGTCAGGCTGCCGGCGCGGAGGCGGCGGTGGAGGAGGATGAGCTGCACGCCCTGCAGCGTCAGGTGACGGCGGTGATCCACGAGGTCGGCGTCCCGGCGCACATCAAGGGCTATCAGTATGTGCGCGAGGCGATCATCATCGCCGTGCAGGATATGGACGTTATCAACGCGGTGACGAAGGTGCTCTATCCCGAGGTCGCGCGCCGCTACAACACGACGCCCAGCCGCGTCGAGCGCGCCGTGCGCCACGCCATCGAGGTCGCGTGGGACCGCGGAGACCTCGAAACGCTCCAGCGCTACTTCGGCTACACGGTCTCCAACACCAAGGGCAAGCCCACCAACAGCGAGTTCGTCGCCATGATCGCGGACAAGATTCGGCTGGAGGGCAAGAGAAGGGCGTAAGGGCGAAAATCGCTTCCTCCTGCAAAATGTGGTTGCATTTGCGGTCATACGGTGCTATGATACTGAGGTAAAGCAACCTGTGCCGAAGGGGGAAGCGCTGATGTACGAGAGCAAAATACAGTCGCCGGAGGCGGACCGGCTGTTCGACGCGATTTTGTCGCTGAAGGACCGGGAGGCGTGTTACCGCTTCTTTGACGATCTTTGCACCTATGGCGAGATCACCGCGATGTCGCAGCGGCTGCAGGTCGCGCGGATGCTGTCGGAGGGAAAGACCTTCTCGCAGATATCCTCGGCGACCGGCGTTTCCTCGGCGACGATCACGCGCGTGAACAAATGCCTGAGCTACGGCGCCGGCGGCTATCGCGAGGTGCTGGCGAAAAACAAATCACAATAAAAAAGGGGCGGCTTCCGGGAGTTCATTCATCCGGGAGCCGCCCCTTTTCAAGAGAGGGCGGGATCAATCCACCTTGGGCAGGCGCTGCATCGGCTTGACGAGCAGCACCGCGACGATCGTGGTCAGCACGCCGGAGACCAGCGTGGGCAGGTTGTAGAGCGCGGAGTAGACCCATTCGTTCGTCATGGGCAGGCCGTAGATGTCGTACATGTACTCGCCCCAGAGCGTCGCGCCCGTGACCCACACGGCG
>CAMVAV010000115.1 GCA_947165595.1 uncultured Clostridia bacterium
AGTACCGCGAGCTGCAGGACATCATCGCCATCCTCGGCATGGACGAGCTGAGCGAGGAGGACAAGCAGACGGTCTACCGCGCGCGCAAGGCGAAGCGCTTCCTCTCCCAGCCGTTCCACGTGGCGGAGAAGTTCACCGGCGTCCCCGGCGCCTACGTCAGGCTGGAGGACACGCTCAAGGGCTTCGGCGCCATCCTCTCCGGCGAGATGGACGAGGTGCCGGAGGCGGCGTTCTACAACGTGGGGACGCTCGACGACGCTTTGGCGAAGGCAAAAACGCTATAAATGTCATTTCGAGGATAAAACATGAGCGCGACGTTTGATCTGCATATCCGCGCCGCGGACCGCGACCTCTACGAGGGGAAGTGCGTCTCGATGAAGCTGCCGCTCGGCGACGGGCAGCTCGGCCTGATGGCGAACCACGCCCCGATGGCGGCGGCGCTTGTTCCGGGCGTGCTGGAATGCAAGCTGCCGGACGGCAAGACCCTTGTCGCCGTCAACGGGCACGGAATCCTGCGCTTCGAGCACAACGACGCGCTGCTCCTGCTCGACACGGCGGAGTACCCCGGCGAGATCGACCCGGAGCGCGCGCGGCAGTCCGCCGAAAACGCCCGCGCGGCGCTGGCGGCGGGCAGGACGCCGCGGGAAAAGCGGCGCGCCGCGGAGGATCTGGCGCGCGCGGAGAACCGTCTGCGCGCGGCGGAGAAATACGGGAGGGACGCGCCCGACGTTCCCGGCGCGGCGGCAGGCCGGAGCGGCACCGCGTAAGCTCCGCACGGCGCGGCGCGCGCGGACTGACAAAACGCACAAAAGCGCGAGGGATATTCCTGCATCTTTTTGTCGGGGATATGCCTTGCGCTTTATTGTGATAATGTGATACTATAACCAGACAGTGAGTTCGTATGCGCGTCTGCGCGCGGCGAACGCGGAGACGGACATTTTGGGAGGATGGAAAGATGAAAAGAGTGATTTCTCTGGCGCTGAGCCTTGTGCTCGTGCTTGCGCTGGCCGCCTGCGGCGGGAAGCAGGACGGCGGCTCGTCCAAAAAGCTGATCGTCGGCTTCGACGCGGAGTTCCCGCCCTTCGGTTTCATCAACGAAAAGGGCGAGTACGACGGCTTTGACCTCGCGATGGCGCAGGAGGTCTGCAAGCGCCTCGGCTGGGAGTATCAGGCGGTCGCGATCGACTGGGACTCCAAGGACGCCGAGCTCTCCAGCGGCAACATCAACTGCATCTGGAACGGCTTCACCTACACCGGGCGCGAGAATGACTACACCTGGTCCGATCCCTACGTCGACAACAGCATCGTGCTGGTCGTGAAGGCGGACAGCGGCATCAAGACCAAGGCGGACCTCGCCGGCAAGACGGTGATGGCGCAGGCGGGCTCCTCGGCGGTCGACGCGATCGAGGCGGACGCGGCGTTCAAGGGCAGCCTCAAGGAGCTGGTGCAGCTCGCCGACTACAACCTCGGCTTCATGGAGCTCGACCAGGGCACGGTGGACGCGCTGGCGGCGGACCTGGGCGTGGCGATGGCGCAGCTCAACCAGAAGGCGGGCGCCTACGTCATCATCGACGAGGCGGTCTCCACCGAGCAGTACGCCATCGGCTTCCTCAAGGGCAACACCGAGCTGCGCGACGCGGTCAACGCCCAGCTGCACGCGATGGCGGAGGACGGCACGATGCGCAAGATCGCCGAGCAGTACGTGGAAGAGGGCGTCGTGCTCGACAGCCTGTGCCTGCTTAAGTAAGGACTCCTGCCACGGAACAGAATCTACGCACTCAGGCGGCGGAGCGTTTCGCCGCCTGAGTTGTATTTGACCGGAGAAAAGCGAGGTCGATGCCATGACATTTCAAACGATGGTCGGTCAGCTCGCGGGCGGCTTTCTGACGACGCTCGCGATCTTTGTGCTGACGCTGCTCGGCTCCCTGCCGCTGGGGCTGGCGGTCTACTTCGGCCGCCGCAGCCGCCTTGCGCCGCTGCGCGGACTCGTCAAGGTCTACATTTCCGTGATGCGCGGCACGCCGCTGATGCTCCAGCTCATGGTCGTCTACTACGCGCCGAACCTGATGTTTGGGATGCGTCCCCTGTCGCGCTTCGCCGCCACGATCGTCGCCTTCGTCGTCAACTACGCCGCCTATTTCGCGGAGATCTACCGCGGCGGCATCGAGTCCATTCCCGTCGGGCAGTACGAGGCGGCGGAGGTGCTGGGCTACACGAAGGGGCAGACCTTCTTTCACGTCATTTTGCCGCAGATGGTCAAGCGCGTGCTGCCGTCGGTGACGAACGAGGTCATCACGCTCGTCAAGGACACCTCCCTCGCCTCGGTCATCGCCGTGGTGGAGATGTTCACGCTGGCGAGCCGCATCGCCGTCGCGCCGCACTCGCCGGGCATGGTGACCTTCGCGGTCGCCGCCGTATTCTACTACGTGTTCAACTATGTGGTGGCGTTCGCCATGGAGCGCGCCGAGAAGGCATTGAGTTATTATCAATAACGCTTGCCTCGGCGCGCTCGCGACCGAGCGGAGGCGAGGGAGCCGCGCGTCAGCGCGTATTAAAATCACAGCGCGCGGAGCGCGCCGCGGTTGCCGCGCAGCGGCAACTGCGCGCCGAGAAGGCATTGAGTTATTATCAATAACGCTTGCCTCGGCGCGCTCGCGACCGAGCGGAGGCGAGGGAGCCGCGCGTCAGCGCGTATTAAAATCACAGCGCGCGGAGCGCGCCGCGGTTGCCGCGCAGCGGCAACTGCGCGCCGAGAAGGCATTGAGTTATTACCGGTAACGGAGGATCATGATGAACGTTCTGACTATCACCGGCGCGCAGAAGAGCTTTGCGGAGCTGGGCGTGCTGAAGGATATCAGCCTTTCGGTCGACGAGGGCGAGGTCGTGTCCGTCATCGGGCCCTCCGGCTCCGGGAAATCGACGCTGCTGCGCTGCGCGACATTTCTGGAGACGCTGGACCGCGGCGAGATCGCCTACATGGGCAAAAAGGCGGCGCACAGCGGCCCCGACGGGAAATCGGTCTACGAGAAGGACCTGAGTCCGTTCCGCCGCTGCTTCGGCCTGGTGTTCCAGCAGTTCAACCTGTTCCCCCACCGCAGCGTCCTGCAAAACGTCACGGACGCGCCCGTCCGCGTGCAGAAGCGGCCGCGCGCCGAGGCGGAGGAGGAGGCGCGGAAGCTGCTGGGCAAGCTGGGCCTCGCGGACAAGGCGGACGCCTATCCCTGCCAGCTCTCCGGCGGGCAGCAGCAGCGCGCCTCCATTGCCCGCGCGCTGGCGATGAAGCCGGAGCTTTTGTTCTTCGACGAGCCGACCAGCGCGCTCGACCCGGAGCTGACGGGCGAGGTGCTGCGCGTCATCCGCCGGCTGGCGGAGGAGAAGATGACCATGGTGATCGTGACGCACGAGATGGATTTCGCCCGCGCGGTGAGCGACCGCGTCATCTTCATGGACGGCGGCGTGATCGTCGAGCAGGGCGCGCCGGACGACGTGCTCGTCAACCCCACGCAGGAGCGCACGAGGCAGTTTTTGAAGAGCTATCAGAGCTGATAATACGGGAAACACCGGGGAGCGGCGCCGCCGCTCCTTTTTTTTCGGATTGTGCGGGTCCTTCTTTTTTGTTACCGGATTGTTGCTTGTGCTATGGCCTCTCCCGCGATATAATAAACAAATTAAGCGGGATCGCGAAGGGATACGGATCTCCTCGCCGTCCCTGGAGGAAAGCCATGAAACGAACTCTCACGGCGCTGCTGCTGGCGCTGTGCGTCCTGTCGGCGACGGGCTGCGCGAAGAAGGAGCAGCCGCCCGAGCCGGAGGAGCCGGCCGTCGGGCAGAGCATCACCGCGCAGCCGCCCGCCGCCGTTCCCGCGCAGCCGGCGGAGCCCATCACGCCGCTGCCGCAGACGCCGCCCGCGGAGCAGGGCGCGTATGTCGCGGCGGGCGGGCTGGAGATCCCCATCCCGACGGAATTTATGGGCCTTTTGCTCGTCGATACAGAGCTGGAGGCGTGGAACGAGCACCGCGAGCCCCTGATCTCCCTGTCGGAGAAGGCGTCGGTCGAGGCGTTCGCGCAGGACTACCCCGACGAGGATCGGGGCATGGGGTGGCTGTGCTCCGTCACGCGGCTGGACCGCATCGGCTTCGAGGAGTGGGCGTGCGAGGAGGAGACGGGCACGCGGCTGTTCGCGAAGGACCCGTCGGACCACTACTACCTCATTTCCCGGCCGACCGACGTGCGCTTTTACCGCGTCGGCAACGGGGCGGAGCTGCCCGGACGCGACCCGGCGGCGCTGGAGCAGTGGACGAAGCTCAACGAGTGGGCGGCGGCGCTGCCCGCCGAGATCATCGCGCGCAACTCGCTCGAGGAGTACGATGCCCGCGAGCTGTTTGGGCTGGACTTCACCTACGCCGGCACGCACGTCGAGCTGGGCTGCCGCTTCCCCGGCGAGCCGATGGACCTCGTGGTCCTCTCCCTCTCCCAGCCCGTGCGGCAGGGCGAGGGCGGCGTCTGGTGCGTCGAGCGCGTGCACTATGTCTACAGCGATTACGACTGGACGGACACGCATCTGGTCTTCCCCGCCGCCCTCGGCTTCGACGAGAGCGCCGCGGACTACTACGCGCGCCTGCAGCGGGAGTGCGACGCGGGACAGCATCCCGAGCTGCTCAAGCCGGACGGCGCGGCGCTGGACTACGCCCGGCGGGCCGCGTGGCTCTTCGGCGAGGACGTGTCCGCCTCGGACCTCGAGGTGATCGAATCCCTCGGATGACGCCCCACAAAAACAAGCCTGTAAAAAAGGCTTGTTTTTGTGTTGTTTTGCGTCTTGCGATTTTGGTCGGAATCCATCATAATAATAGGTAATTTCGCGGCCTCGCGGAAAAATCGAGTATTTTGGGAGGACCTGGCATGCAGCTTTTGATCGACCGCATCCGCTCCGAGGGCAAGGTGCTGCCCGGAGACATCATCAAGGTGGACGGCTTTTTGAACCACCGCGTCGACACCGCGCTTCTCTCCGCGCTGGCGGACGAGTTCGCGAGGTACTTCCCCGTCGACCGCATCACCATGGTCCTCACCGCAGAGGCGAGCGGCATCGCGCTGGCTACGATCTGCGCCCGGAAATACGGTGTTCCCCTGCTGTTCGCCAAGAAGGCGAAGAGCGACAACATCGAGGGCGGCCTGTACCAGAGCGATGTCTTTTCCTATACGTATAAGAAAAAGGTCACCTACATCATTTCGCAGGAATGGCTGCACGCGGACGACCATGTGCTCATCATCGACGACTTTATGGCGAAGGGCAACGCCATGCAGGGACTGGTCGACCTCGTCAACGCCGCGGGCGCGACGCTCGAGGGCATCGGTATCGCCATCGAAAAGGGCTTTCAGGAGGGCGGCGACCGCTTCCGCTCTCTCGGCGTGCCGTACAAGGCGCTGGCGGTCATCGACCGGGTCGAGGACGGCGGAAGGCTGATCTTCCGCGAGGACGACTGAGAAAAGGGGGAGAAAGCTATGACAGGCAACGTACGGCCCGAGTCCATGCGGCGCATCACCACGCCGGAGCTGGCGGAGGCGTTCATTTCGGAGCAGCTCGCGGCGCTGCGCGCGCAGATCGGGGACAAGAGGGTGCTGCTGGCGCTCTCCGGCGGGGTGGACTCCTCCGTCGTGGCGGCGCTTTTGATCAAGGCGGTGGGCAGGCAGCTGGTCTGCGTCCACGTCAACCACGGGCTGCTGCGCAAGGGCGAGCCGGAGCAGGTCGTGAGGGTGTTCCGCGACGAGCTGGGCGCGGAGCTTCATTACGTCGACGCCTCGGACCGCTTTCTGGACGCGCTCGCGGGCGTGGCGGACCCGGAGCGCAAGCGCAAGATCATCGGCAAGCTCTTCATCGACGTCTTTGCCGAGGAGGCGAAGAAGCTCGAGGGCGTCGAATTTCTCGGCCAGGGCACGATCTATCCCGACATTCTGGAATCCGACGGCGTCAAGAGCCACCACAACGTCGGCGGGCTGCCGGAGGAGCTGAACTTCGAGCTGGTGGAGCCGATCAAGCTGCTCTACAAGGACGAGGTGCGCGTCGTCGGCAAGGCGCTGGGCCTGCCCGACGGCATGGTCTACCGCCAGCCCTTCCCCGGCCCCGGCCTCGGCGTGCGCTGCGTCGGCGCCATCACGCGCGACCGGCTCGAGGCGGTGCGCGAGAGCGACGCGATATTGCGCGAGGAATTCGCGAAGGCGGGGCTCGAGGGCAAGGTGTGGCAGTACTTCACCGTCGTGCCCGACTTCAAATCCACCGGCATCACGGACGGCAAACGCACCTATGACTGGCCGGTCGTGATCCGCGCGGTCAACACGGTGGACGCCGTGACCGCCGACGTTGCGAGGCTGGACTTCGCGCTGGTACAGCGCATCGTCGCGCGCATCACGGGCGAGGTCAGGGGCGTCAACCGCGTCCTCTGGGACGTGACGCCGAAGCCCGTCGCCACCATCGAGTGGGA
>CAMVAV010000116.1 GCA_947165595.1 uncultured Clostridia bacterium
GCGCGCGGCGGATCGGGCGGGTCGCCGGGGTTCGGCACGGGCGCGACCGGCGGCTCCGGCGGCTCCCACGGGATGCCGGAGCCCGACGCCGCGGCGCTGCCCGAATCCCCGCCCGCGGCGCGGCCGGAGGGGCGCGGCGCGGCGCCGTAATACTGCGAACCGGCGGCCTCGGCTGCCGCCATTGCCTCGTCGGTGATCGTCACGTTGCGGCGCTTCGGCTGACAGCCGGTCAGCGCCGCCGCCAGCACCAGAAGCGTCAGCACGCGCAGCAGCTTCATGTCCCCGCACCCCCTTCCGTCAAATAATGTTATGTCAACTAGTGGGTTCAGAATTCAAATTCGCCCTCGAAGGCAAGCACGGCGCTGCCCGTGAGCAGCACGCGCTCGCCGGTGCAGTTTACCGTGGCGTCGCCGCCGGTAAACTTAACGCTGACGTCGCGCCCCTCGGCGCAGAGGCCGAGGCTGACCGCCGCCGCCACCGCCGCGCAGGTCCCCGCGCCGTAGGCGGGGGTCTCGCCGCTGCCGCGCTCCCAGCTCCGCATCCGCACGGTCAGCGGGTCGATGACGCGCACGAACGCGGTGTCGGCGTCGCCGCGCTCCGCCGCCAGCGTGCGGAGGTCGAGGCTGTCCAGCGCGTCGCAGAAGATGACGCGGTGCTCCCCGCCGAGCGACACGCGGACGCCGCCGTCCGGCTCCCTTCCGGCGATCACGGCGCGGCCCATGTCCACCGCCACCGAGTTCACCTTGCCGTCGCGCAGATACAGCTTCAGGCGGCGCACGCCGTCCGCGGTCTCCACGCTCATCGACTCGCTGCGCAGATAGCCCTTGTCGTAAAGGTACTTCGCCACACAGCGGATGTTGTTGCCCGCGATGCGGCTCTCGATCCCCTCGCGGTTGAACGAGCGCATCTTCACATCCGCGACGGCGGAGCGCTCCATCAGCACCACGCCGTTGCCGCCGATGCCCGTGTGCGCGTCGCAGAGGTCCACGCAGAGGGACTCCGGGCAGGTGAGGCGCCCGTCGAAGTTCTCGATGAAGATATAGTCGTTGCCGCAGGTGTGCATCTTCGCGAAGTGCAGCTTCTGCCGCCACGGGCGCATGCGGTTGATGTCGATCAGCTCGACGTTCTCCCTCGTGAAGCGGCTCTCCATGCTGTCCGCCAGCGCGTTCGCCGTGTCGAGGGAGGTCAGGCACGGGACGCCGAGCCGCATCGCCTTGCGGTGCAGTGCCCGATAGTCGCCCACCGTCGCGTCCTTGACCGCGCCGGTGTAGACGACGCAGCAGACCTCGCCCGTGTCCATGAGGCGCATGATCTCGTCGCTCTCGGAGGCGTTTTTCACCGCGTAGACCGTGAGGCCCAGGCTGCGGATCACCTCCGCCGTGCCGCTGGTGGCGAAAAGCGCGAGCCCCATGTCGTAGAACCGCTTGGCGAGCGTCAGAATTTCCTGATAGTCCCCCTCCTCGACGCTGAGCAGCACGCCCGCCGCCTTCTGCCGGCTCGCCGAGGGGACGGAGAAGCCCGCCGCCGTCAGACCCTTGAACAGCGCCTCTCCCATCGTCTTGCCGAGGCCCAGCACCTCGCCGGTGGATTTCATCTCCGGTCCCAGCAGGGAGTTCGCGTCCGAAAGCTTTTCAAACGAGAACACCGGCACCTTGACCGCGCAGTAGGGCGGCGTGCGGTACAGCCCCGTGCCGAAGCCGAGATCGGCGAGCCGTGCGCCCAGCATGACCTTCGAGGCGAGGTCCACCATCGGCACGCCCGTCACCTTGCTGATGTACGGCACCGTGCGCGAGGCGCGGGGGTTGACCTCGATGACGTAGAGCTCTCCGTCGTAAATGAGGTACTGGATGTTGACGAGGCCCTTCGTCCCCAGCGCGAGCGCCAGCTTCTCGGAGCAATCGACGATTCTTTTCAGGAATATGTCGTTGAGATTATACGGCGGGTATACCGCGATCGAGTCGCCGCTGTGGACGCCCGCGCGCTCGACATGCTCCATGATGCCGGGAATCAGCACGTCCGTCCCGTCGGAGATGACGTCCACCTCCAGCTCGATGCCGGGCATGTACTTGTCCACCAGCACGGGGTTCTCGATGCCGCCGGCGAGGATCTTCTCCATATACGCCATCGTCTGCTCGCGCGAGCGGGAGATCGTCATATTCTGCCCGCCGATGACATAGCTCGGGCGCAGCAGCACGGGATAACCCAGCGCCTCCGCCTCGTCAACCGCTTCTTGCAGGCTGTTTACTCCCGCGCCTCTGGGCCGGCTGATGCCGAAGCGCTCCAGCAGCGCGTCGAAGCGGGCGCGGTCCTCCGCGGTGTCGATGCTCTCCGCCGAGGTGCCGAGGATCGTCACGCCCCGCGCGTCGAGGAACTGCGTGAGCTTGATGGCGGTCTGTCCGCCGAAGGCGACCACCACGCCCACGGGCTGCTCCACGGCGATGATGCCCATGACGTCCTCGCCCGTCAGGGGCTCGAAATAGAGGCGGTCCGCGGTGTCATAGTCGGTGGAAACCGTCTCCGGATTGTTGTTTACTATGACCACGTCGTAGCCCATCTCCCGCAGGGTCCAGACGCAGTGGACGGAGCTGTAGTCGAATTCGATGCCCTGTCCGATGCGGATGGGACCGGAGCCGAGCACCATCACGACGGGCTTCCCGCTCCTGGGGAAGCGGCGCGCGTCGCAGGCGTCGTCGCAGCAGGAGTAGAAGTACGGCGTGGCGGCGGAGAACTCCGCGGCGCAGGTGTCCACCATCTTGTAGGCATAGCGGAACTCCGGCAGCTCCGTTTTCCCGCTGATGCGCCGGATCGCCGCGTCCGTAAAGCCTTTTCGCTTAGCGGCGCGGTACAGCTCGTCCGTCAGCGGCTCGCCCGCGAGGCGCGCCTCCGTCCCGGCGAGCTTTTGCAGCTTCCAGAGGAAGAAGCGGTCGATGCGCGTGATCTCAAAAATCTCGTCGACGCCGACGCCCGCCTTCAGCGCCTCGTACACGGTGAAGAGGCGGCGGTCGTTCCGCTCGCGCAGGCGCTCGCGCACCGGGGCGTCCGTCAGCGGCGGAGCGTTGAGCGTATCGAGCGATATCTCCGCGCCGCGCACCGCCTTCATCAGCGCCTCCTCGAAGCACTGACCGATCGCCATGACCTCGCCGGTTGCCTTCATCTGCGTGCCGAGCGTGCGGGACGAGCCGGCAAACTTGTCGAAGGGCCATTTGGGGAATTTGACGACCACATAGTCGACCGCCGGCTCGAAGCAGGCGCAGGTCTTGCCCGTGATGTCGTTTTGCAGCTCGTCAAGCGTGTAGCCCAGCGCGAGCTTCGTCGTAATCTTCGCGATGGGATAGCCCGTCGCCTTGCTCGCCAGCGCCGAGGAGCGCGAAACGCGCGGGTTGACCTCGATGACCGCGTAATCGAAGCTGTCGGGGTCCAGCGCGAACTGGCAGTTGCAGCCGCCGACGATGCCGATGGCGTCGACCATTTGAAGCGCGGCGGAGCGGAGCATCTGATACTCCTTGTTCGCCAGCGTCAGCGCCGGGGCGACGACGATGCTGTCCCCCGTGTGGATGCCGACGGGGTCGACGTTCTCCATCGAGCAGACGGTGACGGCGTTGCCCGCGGCGTCGCGCATGGTCTCGAACTCGATCTCCTTCCAGCCCGCAATGCTCTTCTCCACAAGTATCTGCGTGATGGGCGAGGCGTCCAGCCCCGCCTTCGCGATGGCGCGCAGCTCCTCCGCGTCCGCGGCGATGCCGCCGCCGGAGCCGCCCAGCGTGAACGCGGGGCGCACGATGACGGGATAGCCGATGTGCTCCGCCGCGGCGAGCGCCGTCTCCACGTCCTCCGCGATCTCGGAGGGGACGCAGGGCTGCCCGATGGCGCGCATCGTGTCGCGGAAGCGCTCGCGGTCCTCCGCGCGGTTGATGGCGTCGATGCCGCTGCCGAGCAGGCGCACGCCGCAGCGCGCCAGCACGCCGCTTTTGTCCAGCTGCATCGCCAGCGTCAGCCCCGTCTGTCCGCCGAGGCCCGCCAGCAGCCCGTCGGGGCGCTCCTTTTCGATGATGCGCGTCAGCGTCGTCTCGTCGAGGGACTCCAGATAGATCTCGTCGGCGAGGTGCTTGTCAGTCATGATCGTCGCGGGGTTGGAGTTGACCAAAACGACGTCGACGCCCTCCTCCCTGAGCACGCGGCACGCCTGCGCGCCCGCGTAGTCGAATTCGGCGGCCTGCCCGATGACGATGGGGCCGGAGCCGATGACCAGGACCTTGCGGATGGACGCGTCCTTAGGCATTGCCGTCACCTCCCATCATCGCCGTGAAGCGGTCGAATAAAAATTCCATGTCCTGCGGGCCCGCGCACGCCTCCGGGTGGAACTGCACGGTGAAGCAGCGCCTTCCGGGGTACTCCATCCCCTCGTTGCTGCCGTCGTTGGCGTTGCGGTACAGCTCGCGCCCGACGCCCGCCAGGCTCTCGCTCAGCACCGCGTAGCCGTGGTTCTGCGTCGTGATGCGCGTGCGTCCGCCGTCCGCCTCCCGGACCGGCTGATTCGCGCCGCGGTGGCCGTACTTGAGCTTGACGGTCTTCCCGCCCAGCGCCAGCGCGGTGAGCTGATGCCCCAGGCAGATGCCGAAGACCGGCACCTTGCCGATCAGCTTCGCGATCTGCGCGATCTCGAACGTGTTCTCCGCCGGGTCGCCGGGGCCGTTGGAGAGCATGACGCCGTCCGGCGACGCGGCGAGGATGTCCTCCGCCGTCGTGTCGTGCGGGACGACGGTGACGGTGCAGCCGCGCTTTTGCAGGCAGCGCACGATGTTGCCCTTCGCGCCGTAGTCGAGCAGCGTCACGGCGTACTTTTCCTCCCCCGCCGCGGGATGGACGCCCGGCGTATGGCAGGAGACCTGCGCCACGACGCCCGCGACGGTGTAATCGCGCAGCGCGGAGAGGTCCTCTGGCACGGCGGAGCAGAGCAGCGCGTTCATCACGCCCTTTTCCCGCAGAATGCGCGTCAGCTCCCGCGTGTCCACGCCGCAGATGCCCGGCACGCCCTCCCGCTTGAGGAACGCGTCCAGCGTGCCGCGCGAGCGGAAGTTGGACGGCGTGTCGCACAGCTCGCGCACCACATAGCCGCGCGCGGCGCATTTGCCCTCGAAATCCTCCTCCGTCACGCCGTAGTTGCCGATCATCGGAAAGGTCTGCAGAATGATCTGCCCGGCGTAGGAGGGATCGGTCAGCGTCTCGGGGTAGCCGAGCATCCCCGTCGTGAACACCAGCTCGCCGAGGCCGTCGCCCGGCGCGCCGATGCGCTCCCCCTCAAAAATCTGCCCGTCGCCGAGCACCAGATATGCTTTTTCCATGAATTCGCCTCCGCGTCATATTTCGCATATTTATGCATATTATAGAGATGAAACGTGCATTCTGTCAAGGTTTCGCAAGGATATCCCCTGATATTCGGCATTCGGCACGCATATTTTTTCTTTTCCGCTTCCGCTTTGACGATTTTGACGAAACCGCGGCGCGCCGTCTTTACATCCGCTTCGTGCCTGTGCTATACTGAGGCAAAAGAAGGGAACAGAGCCATGACACTTGACAAGCTGAGGGCGGGCGAGGCCTGCGTCGTGACCTCCGTGGGCGGCGAGGGCGCGCTGCGCCAGCATTTTCTGGACATGGGCGTGATCCCCGGCGCGGAGATCACGCTGGTCAAGCTCGCGCCGATGGGCGACCCCGCGGAATACCGCCTGCACGGCTACGAGCTGACGCTGCGGCTCGCGGACGCGGCGCGGATCGGGGTGAAGCTCGTCTCCGTGGGCAGCCGCGCCAGGGAGGAGGACGCCGCCGCGCCGCGCTCGGAGCATCCGGGTCTCGGCGAGGGCGGCAAGTTCCACCCCAAGGGCAGCGGCGACCCGCTGCCGGAGGGAACGACGCTGACCTTCGCGCTGGTGGGCAACCAGAACTGCGGCAAGACGACGCTGTTCAACCGGCTGACCGGCTCCAATCAGCACGTCGGCAACTTCCCCGGCGTGACCGTCGACCGCAAGGACGGCCCCATCCAGCACCGCCCCGACACGCTGGTGACGGACCTGCCGGGCATCTACTCCATGTCGCCCTACAGCAGCGAGGAGATCGTCTCGCGCAACTTCGTGCTGGAGGAAAAGCCGCGCGCGATCATCAACATCGTGGACGCGACAAACATCGAGCGCAACCTCTATCTCACGATGCAGCTGCTGGAGATGGACCTGCCGATGGTCGTGGCGCTGAACATGATGGACGAGGTGACCGCCAACGGCGGCTCCATCGACGTCAACGC
>CAMVAV010000117.1 GCA_947165595.1 uncultured Clostridia bacterium
GCGGCACGTCGCGCTTGCTCGACGCGCTCTTGAGCTTGCCGACCTTGACCTCGCGTCCGCTGGTGAACTCCACGCCGTCGCGCCGGGAGACCTCCTTCACGCCACGCTGGAGGTGCAGCACCTTTTTGTCGAGGTCGACGTCGCTGTTGAGCAGACCGAGGACTTCGCCCGTGCGCAGCCCTGTGTTGAACAGAGAGCGCCGTCGGCGACCGGCGAAGACGGAGCCGGCAACGGCGCCTCCGCAAGGGGCGCCCAAGAAGCGGAGCCGCAGGCGAACGTTGATTGGCTGCGGCCTACTGCCCAGCGTGTAGGCCGCCGCCTGCTGAGAGACACTTTGTCAAGGGGGATTTAATCAATTTTTCCGCAAAACGCAAAAAAGCGGCGGCCAGAGCATGATGCCCTGACCGCCGTATATCACTTTCCTTCGCCAAGTTCGCCGCGGCGATGCGGGAATGTCGCTTACGCCTTCTTCTCCCACGCCGCGCACAGCGGGGCGTAGGTCGTGCCGTCCACGAGCATGAGCTTGTACGAGCCGGAAAGCGTGATGCCCAGCAGTTCCGCCGCGCCGCGTCAGGGGCTGTTTGGGTCATAGTCGCAGTGGATGGTGATGCCTGTGCCGCTTGGCTTACCGGTACCGCCGATAGCGTCCCATTGCGCCTGCGAGCCGGTGTAATAAACGTCGGTCAGGCTGTTGCAGGCGTCGAGCGCGCTCGGGTAGATGTTCAACACGCTGCTCGGGATGGTGACGCTCGTCAGTCCGGCGCAGTATTGGAACGTGCAGTTGCCGATTTCGGTCACACCGGAGGGGATGACGACGCTCGTCAGTCCGGCGCACTTGTAGAACGCGTAGGGTTTGATGACGGTCACGCCGGAGGGGATCGAATAGGCGCCGCTTTTGCCGCCCGGATATGCAATAAGCGTCGTTTTGCCCGCGTTGAAAAGAACGCCGCCCTCGCTGCTATAGCTCGTGTTGCCGGCCGCGACCGTAATGCCCGTCAGACTGGTGCAATTTAGGAACGGGTAGTCGCCGATGGTGTCTACGCCGCTTCCAATGGTAACGCTTGTCAGGTCAGTGCAGCCGTCGAACGCCTGTGTGCCGATGGTGGTTACGTTGTCCGGGATGGTGACGCCCGTCAGGCCGGTGCAGTTTCGGAACGCATACGTGTCGATGCCAGTCACGCCGCTCCCGATTGTGACGCCAGTCAGGCCGCCGCAGTCGTAGAACGCGTTTTCTCCGATGCTCGTCACGCTGTCCGGGATGGTGATACTCGTCAAGCCGGCGCAGCCGTTGAACGCGGAGCTGCCGATGCTGCCGTACAGCCTGTCAAGTCCCGTAATGGTCGTCAGGCCGGTGCAGTTGAAAAACCAAAGATCCGTGGCATTCGGAATAATATCCTCCGCGAATATCACCGTTGTCACGGCAGTACCCCACGGTGCGCTGCTGCCGCCAAAAGAATAAGTTCCTACCTTGTCGGCGTCGGTCAGGCTGTCCGGCTTGGTTTGCGCGCCGTAGAACGTCAGCGTCTGGCTGTTATCGCTGAGCTCATACCAGACCTGCGTGGAGGCGAAGATCGGCGTGACGGTGGTATCGCCCGTGATCTCACAGGTATCGCCCGCGGCGTATTTCTCGCCGCCGACGCGCCAACCCTTGAACACTGTGTTCGCCGGCTCGGTGTAACCGCACGCGGGTAGCGTGAACGGCACGCCCGACGTCGCCGTACCGTTTGCCATCGTGCCGCTGCCGCCGTTCGCGGCATAGGTCACGGTGTAGGTGATAAGCTCCCACGCCGGCGTGACCGTCACGTTCGAGGCGGGCATGGTGAACGTGCGCGTGCTGCCCGTGCCGCTCGTCGTCACGGAGTTGCTGTCCGCGTCGGTAACGGTCAGGCTCGCGAGCCGGTAATTCGTCGCGGGCGCGAGCGTCAGCGTCACCGTCTCGCCCGCCGCCGCGCTCGTCTTGTCCAGTGCCGCGGTGCCGCCCATCGCCGAAGCAGTGAGCGTCACGGCGTAGGTCTGCGGCGCGGGCGGCGTGTAGCCGGAATCATCCCCGTCTCCCTCGATGGTGACGGAGGTGAGCCCCGTGGGGACGCCGACGGCGGGCTGCGGCTCTTCGCCGGCGAATGCGTAGTAGTCCTGCTCCCGCTTCGCCAGCTCTTCCGCCTGCGCGGCGAGCGCCGCGCCGGCTTCCCTCTGCTCCCGCTCCGCGGCGGCGTCCTCCTCCGCGCGCTTTTCGGGCGCGGTCTCGATGATCTCGCGCACGTCCAGCGCGGGGACGTCCCGCTCGATCTGCTCCTGCTTTTCCGGATCGGCGGCGATCTCCTCCGCGGCGATGGCGGGGATATCCTCGTTCTTCATCGGCAGCTTGTCGAAGTCGATCTCCCGCAGCGACGGATCGACGTGCGTTTCATCCTCCGGCAGATAGCGCACAGCCTGTCCGCCGGTCAGCTCCGTTTCGCGCGTCTCGCCTGAGACGGGATTCGCGCAGGTCACGAAGGCGTGACCGTGGATAAGCCCCGTCTCGCGCAGATTTATCCAGCCGAACGAACCGCGGATGCCCGTCGCCATCGTGGAGGTGCGGATGGAGAAGCTCTCGTCCGTTTTGAGCGGACTGTCCACGCTGAAAAACAGTTGCCCCGCGGTCAGCGCGACCTCGAGCTGCTTGCCGCTCTTTTTGACCTCGACCTTCGTCGCGGCGTCCAGCCTGACCGCCTTTTCGCCGTCAAGGCTGATGTGCGCGCTGCCTTTCGCGCCGGTTTCGATGGCGTAGCCGTTGTAGAGGCGCATTTCGTCGCGGGGCGTGACCGCCTTGCCGGATGCGTTTTTGATCGTCACCGTACCGCTGTGCTCCACAAGGCGCAGCGTCGTCCCCGCCGTGTCGCCCGCCAGCGCGGGAACGGGCAGCAGCATAAAGCACAGGCAAAACGCCAGCGCAAGGGATAGTGCTCTTTTTTTCATAGCCTTTTCTCTTTCCGCGGCGAGACCGGCAATGCCGCCGGCAGCGCCGCACTGTTTTCTGTACGGGCTACATCACGTTCTCGCAGAACCGCTGGAACATCGCGGCGACCTGCGCTCTCGTTGCGCTGCCCTGCGGATCGAGGACAATGTTGCCGTCCGCGTCAACCGTGCCGCTGATGATGCCTGCGCCGACCGCGCCCAGACTGATCGCGGGCGTGCCGGTGGCATGGGCCACGGTTGGCAGCAGCGTCAGAACCAGCGCGAGGGTCAGCAGCAGGGACATTGTTTTTCTCATGTGCTTCATCGGTTTTCCTTCTCCTTCTCTCTCTTTTCCTTTTCCAGCTTTGCGCGCAGCGCAATCGTGACCGCGACGCCGAGGCAGAACGCGACCAGCGCCACGACGACGTACCCAAGCGCCGCGTGCCCAGCAAAGATACTCGCGGTCAAAGCACCGGAGACCGCGCCGGGGGCGTCCGCAGGATGCCGCGAGACGAACACGGCGAGCAGCACGGTCAAGGCGAGGCAGGCGGCTGCCGCCGACGCGCCGATCACACGGGCGCGTCGGAGGGCTTTCGACCGGGCACGCGCTTTCATGCGCCGGTGCAGCTCCTCCGTCAGTTGTTCAGACGTCCGCACGGGTGATCCCCTCCTTTGCAAGCTCGTGGCGCAAGCGCGCTTTTCCGTTTCGGAGCAGGTCTTCCACCTTTTTTGTGCCGCAATTCAGCACCTCCGCCGCCTGCGCGTAGCTCATTTCCAGCTCATAAACCAGCCACAGCGCCTCGCGGTACTGCGGCGCGATGCGGCTTAAACAGCGGCGCAGGATCGCGTCGCGCTCCGCCGTCTGTGCTTCGTCCTCCGGGGATGCGTCCGCTGACGGGAGCGTTTCGCCGGGGCAGAACTCCCGGCGCTTGAGCCGCAGACGCCACAGGCGGCCCGCCATATTGTGCGCCATGCGAAATAGGTACGCGCGGAAATGTCCCTCCGCGATCCGCGGCTTGTCCACGAGAAGCACGGTGAAGCAGTCCAGCATCAGATCCTCCGCGTCCTCGGCGTTGTGCAGAAACGCGGCGAGATACGCCGTCAGCGCGGCGCGGCTGCGGAGCATCAGACGGTCGCCTGCCGCCGCGTCACCCGCGAGATAGCGCCTATACAGTTGCTCGTCGGTTTCGTTCATGGACGCCACGCTCACAGAAGAATTTGTTGGTACAACGCGGATAATTATAAACGAGCAACGGCAAAATAGCAATCCAAACTATTCATTACTGCTCCATCCCTCAGTGCTTCGGCTTCCTCTGCCACTCGTCGCGCTCCCCGCGCTCGCGCTGTGTCTGCTCCATCCGGCGCCGGCGCTTCTGCTCGGCAAGCCAGCGTTCCATGCCGTCCTCGCCAAGCTGCCTGTCGGTTTCCTGCGCGCTGAGAAGGTAGTCCCAAGTGTTGAGCTTTCGGTCGGGGATTTCCTTGCGGATGCGCTCCTTCGCCTCATCCTCCAACTGCGGACGCAGCGCGAGGCGGGCGTCGGTCAGATTGTAGAGGTCGTATTGCTTCGCCTTGTCCTTCAGCCGGTCGAACTCCTGCCCGGACTGTTCGATCTCGCCGGTGCAGCGCGCTTCCGGCCCATCCAGCCTGCTGACGTTCGCCCTCGCTGCCTTAATCTCCTTCGGCACAGCGGGCATCTCTTTGTCGCTCTCCTTGCCGAAGCCGCTCACAATCCCGTTTTTGCTGAACTCCAATTCCCCGATCTCCTCGGAGAGCTGCGCGATCCGCTTTTTCAGCTCGCCGCGCTTGAACACGCTCAGCACCGGCAGCGCCGCAAGCTCCCGCTTGAGCGTCTTGCGCTCCGCGACCTTTTCCTTGATCTCCCGCGTCAAGTCGGTGTACTCCTTCTTTCTGCCGGCCTTGTATTGATATTGCTTCTCCCACCCCTCTGCCTGTGTGGTCTTGAACTCGGCGGCGGTAAAGCCGCGTTCTTCGCCGTTTCGGACGCAGAGGTATTCTTTTTCGGTCTTGTATTGCCACGCGCCCTTTTCGTCCAGCGGACGCACGGTCAGCAGGATGTGCGCGTGGGGATTGTCGTGATCGCGTCCCTTTGGCTGATGGATGGACACATCGGCGCACATCCCGTCCGCGACAAAATTCTCCGTGATGAACCCGGTCAGTATCTCCGTCCACGCCGCCTTGTCCAGCTCGGCGGGCAGGGCGACAATGAACTCGCGGGCGAGTCTGCTGTCCTTCGTTTTCTCCGCCGCCTCGACCGCGTTCCAGATCGTCGCGCGGTCGCTCCACTCTGCCGGCGCCATCAGCGGCAGGAAAACGTGTTCCCAGACCAGACCGCACTTGCGGGTGTAATCGTGCCGGATGCCGTCGTACTCGTTATAAATCATCGTATAGATACTGTTGCAGCTCATCCAGCGTCATCCCGTTGGTCTGCGGCATGGCCTTCTCCATGATCGCACCCTTCTGAATGAGCTGCCGCGTCCGCGCCTTGCGCGACACCTCTACCGCCGCTTTCAGACGTTCGTTGGTTTGATACAGCCGCTTCGTGTCCTCAAAAACGGCTACATTTTCTTCTCTGGCCATTTTATCTCCTTCTGTTTTGTGGGCTCTACGTCGTAGTAGACACAGGCCCCCTTCGCTCTCTCGTAAAGCACTCATCTCTCATACTCATGAAAACAGCTCTGGGATCTTTGTACCAGAGCTGTCGATGTACATATATAGCTTTCAGTATCCCGGAAGGTAGTAAAACGGTAGTCAGCCGTCGGTGGCGTTGCCGCAGTTTGTCGCGATTTGCCGCAATCTATTTCAATCTGCCGGGAGCAGGGGACTCCTGCCGTGGCAGACGAAAAGTATCTTTGTCAAAATGCGATCAGCCTCCTGAAAAGCCGGTTTCTGCCCCGTTTTGCCGCGATTTGCCGGGCAGAAAAAGTTGTTAATAAACTGTGACTCTGTCATGGAAAAAGCAAAATACGGCAAAATGCGGCAAGTCAATGCCGTCAATGGTAGTCAAATGGTAGTAAAACTGAGGGGTTCTTACTACCGTCGGATGAAGGGAATAAAAAGAAACATACTGATTATTCCTCAATACTGACCAGCGGAATCTGCTGCAGATCCCAACTGCCGTCACGATGAATCGTGATAAGCTCGCCGCCGCGCTGGGCGGTATCCTTCTCAATGCCCGGCATCGCCAAATAATCGATGCTCATGCCATAGGTCAAACGGACACCCTCATATTCCAGTGACATATTGTTGTAGTGGTCGTGGCCGCAGAACATGGCTTCACAGCCTAAATCCCGCGCCCGGTCAAACAGACTGCTCGGATACTCGGA
>CAMVAV010000118.1 GCA_947165595.1 uncultured Clostridia bacterium
CGTTGCCGGTCTTGCGGATCTCCTCGATGAGGCCCTTCATGCGGCTTTCAAACTGGCCGCGGAACTGCGTGCCGGCGACCAGCGCCGTCAGATCGAGCAGATAGACCTCCCTGCTGCGCAGCTTGAAGGGCACCTCCCCCGCGGCGATGCGCTGGGCGAGCCCCTCGGCGATGGCGGTCTTGCCGACGCCCGGCTCGCCGATGAGGCAGGGATTGTTCTTCTGGCGGCGGTTGAGTATCTGCACGACGCGCTCGATCTCCTCCGCGCGCCCGATGACGGCATCCAGCTCGCCCTTGCGGGCGCGGGCGGAGAGGTTGATGCAGTAGCTGTCGAGGAATTTGTGCTTTTTCTCGTTCTTCTTCTCCGCGCGGCTCGGACGCTGCTGCGTCTCGCCGCCCTCGCCGCTCTGCGCGCCGTCCCCCGCGGGGGCGGGCGGTCCGCCGAAGAGGCGGTTCAGGAACGGGAAGGTCGCGGTCTTGCCCTCCTCCTCGTCGACGTCGTCCGGGCTTTCGATCTCCTCCAGATTCTCCGCGCCGCCGAAAGCGCCGAGCATCTCGTTGGAGATGGCGTCCAGGTCTTCGTCGGTGATGCCCATGCGGCGCATCACCTCGTCGACCTGCGGAAGCCCTATATTTTTCGCGCATTTGAGGCAAAGCCCCTCGTTGACGTTCTTGCCGTTCTCCATTCGGGTGAGGAAAACGACCGCGACGTTCTTTTTGCATCTGGAACAAAGTTGTGGCTGCATAATGGTAAAACCTCCGTTTTCGGGAAACCGGACCGCGTCCGCGCGCGGTCTGTCATTGCATCAGGGATAACAGCAGCTCGACGGGGGAGTGCTCCGTCAAAAGCGGCAGTAAATAGCTGTTCTCCGCGTTCTCGGTAAACATTCCCATGCCGAGGCGCGTGCCGAGATAGACCACGACGTAGAGCAGCAGCAGCGCCTCCAGCAGGCCGAGCAGCGCTCCGCCGACGCCGTTGAGCGTGCTCAGCCCGGGCAGGTCAAGCACATGGTCGAGCATGTTCACCGCCAGCCGGAGCGCGATGAGAAGGGTAAAATAGAGCACGATCATCAGCACCAGATGCACGGCGGCGGAGACCGCCTTGCGGATCGCCGGAGACAGGGTCGAGCGGAACGCGTCCACCGCCTTGTCCTTCGCCGCCTCGGTCGCCCGTCCGGCGCTGTCCTTTGCCGAGCCGACCAGATCGTCGATCAAACCGGTGGGCACGTTGAACTTCTCCAGCAGTTGATCGAGCTTCTCGCGCCGCTGCGCGGTAACGCCCATCGTCTCCTCGCGCATCTCCTGCATCAGCTCCTCGTCGTTGGCGGGCTTCGCCGTCATCCTGTCGAGAAACTCACTGAACGCCTCCACCGCGCGATCCTCGATCTTCGGGGCGACGATGTCTGTGACCGGTTCGGTCAGCAGGCCGGACAGCACCACCGCGCCGACCATCGCGCCGAGCACCACGGCAAATCCCATCAGGCTCTTGAACAGGCCTCGCTTCGCGCCGACGATCAGTCCGACCAGCAAAACGATGGCGATAAAGGCATCTACTGCATTATCCACGCTTTCCACCTCTTTTTCAAGTATAAATCATTTCTATTCAAGGATATTTACGGAACGTTCACAAATGCGCGAGAAAGCGCGGCGCTCACGGCACATAGAGCCACGAGCGCGACGCGCCGAGCAGCATCGCCGTGCCGTCCGCGCGCAGAAAGACCCGCCGCGCGAAATCGGTCCCCGTAAGCGTCGCGTACTCGGTGAGCGTCTCGGTGTAGACCGTCAGGCTGTCGCCGTACAGCACCGCGACATAGTGCCCCGCCGCCGAGACGTCCAGCACCTCGCCCCGCACGTCCAGCCTGCCCATCGGCTCTCCGTCCGCGCCGACCGTGACCAGCCGCATCGCGCCGCCCGTCCGGTAGCGCGAGAGCAGCAGCGTCACAAAGCCGCTGCCCGCCGCCGTCCCGGCGCGCAGGTACGGGTATTCGTAGCGGCAGCTGCCCGAGAGCGAGCCGTCCGGGTCAAAGACGGTGAGGCGGTCGTCCTGCAGCACGGCGAGCGCGCTGCCGAAATCCTCCAGCGCGTAGACCATTGAGCCGCCGAGCGTCGTGGTGCTGACGGGCTGCTCGCTGTCGAAGGAGTAGACGGACAGGGTGCTGGCGAACAGGCCGTCCGTCTCCCCCAGCGTCACCGCCGCGAGATGGCGGTTGTCGCCCAGCACGCACGCGTCGGAGACGTAATGCTCCGAGGAGTTGAAGATAAACTGCGGCGCGCCGGAGGCGTTGAAGGCGGTGACGGACGAGCGGCAGCCGCTTTTGAGCGTCGTCAGCGCCAGCGTGTCCGAGGCGTTGAGCGAGACGGAGAGGACGCCGTTCCCGGTTTCGTCGCTCATATCGCGCACCAGCCCGCCGGCGTCCACGAGAAAAAGCGACGTGCCGCCCACGTCATAGACCGCGGCGGTCTTCGCGCCGACCGCGATGGCGGGATTCTTGAAATCCAGCGTCTGAGACCAGATCTCCTCGCCCTCCTTGCCCAGCAGCAGCGCGCGCGTCGTGGAGACGGAGAGCAGGCTGTCCCCCAGCGTCTCGTAGCGGGCGGTGCGGTCGCTGTCAAAGCGGAAAAGCTCCATCCTGCCGTCCCCGTCCTGCTGCGTCTTGGTGTAGGTCAGAAGCCGCCGCAGCCGGTCCATGCCGCCGCTCGCGTGAAAGGCCGCGAAGCCCGCCGCGCCAAGGAGCACCGCCAGCACCAGCACGAAGATCAGAATGCGGCGCGGTCGTCCCTTCCGCCGCGGCGCCGCCTTGGCGCGCCGGATCTCCTCGCGTATTTGTTTGTCCCGTTCCTGTTCAGTCATTGAGCCGTTCGTCCTCATACCAAAGTCTGGTGAGATACAGTCCCCCCGGCGGCACCGTCGGTCCCGCCAGCGTGCGGTCCCCGGCGTCGAGGATACGGGGGATGTCCTCCGCCGTCAGCTTGCCCTCCGCCGCGTAAAGCACCGTGCCCGTGATGGCACGCACCATATTATACAAAAATCCGTCCGCACAGACCCGCAGCTCCAGCAGCTCGTCGTTTCGGTTTACATAACAATAATGCACCGTCCGCACGGTCGTGCGCGTCTCCGTCCCGACGCTCCGCACGGCGCGGAAGTCGTGCGTCCCTTCAAAGGCGCGCGCGGCGTGGTCCATGACCGTCTCGTCGAGATGCTTGGGGTAAAAATACGCTCGGTTTACATAAAATGGATTCTTAATCCGTGAGTTGTAGATGCGGTAGGTGTACTCTTTTTTGAGGCAGGAGCCGATGGCGTTGAAGCTCTCCGGCACGTCGTACGCCGCCCGCACGACGATGTCCTCCGGCGTGTGGGTGTTGACGGCGAAGGGCAGCCGGTCGATGGGGATGCGCGAGTCCGTGTGGAAATTGGCGACATAGCGCTCGGCGTGGACGCCCGCGTCGGTGCGCCCGCAGCCGGTAAGCCGCGCCGCGTCGCCGCAGACCATCACAAGCGCGCGGCGCAGCGTCTCCGCGACGCTGACGGCGTTTTTCTGCACCTGCCAGCCGTGGTAGGCGGTGCCGTTGTACATCAGTTTTAAGGCGATATTTCGCATGAAAGGTCCTTTCCCGAAGACGTTTCCGACGCCGCTTCCCCCAATGACCGGCGCCGCAGGAGCATTCTCAGCTCCGTGACCGGCCCGCCGAGCGTCCGCGTCTGCTCCGCGCCGTCAAAGCGGTACCCAAAGCGCGTGTAAAAGCGGATCGCCCGCTCGTTGCCCTTCAGCACCCATACCGCCGCGGAGCCGTACTCCGGCAGGCCCGACAGCGCTTGTCGCATCAGCGCGCGGCCGACGCCCCGGCCGTAGTACGCCCGGAGCACATAGATCGCGTAGACCTCTCCGGCATCCGACAGATCGTCCCCGCGGTACGGCCCGTAGTCCGCAAAGCCTGCGACTCTTTCGCCGTCCTTCGCAAGAACGGTGGCGACGCCGCTTTGAAACGCGAGCCGCGCGCGTTCCTCGGAAAGCGCGAGCGTCCTGCCGTTCAAAAACTCCGGAGCCAGCAGTCCCGCGTACGCCTCCCGCCACGCCTGATAATGCACAAACGCCTTGCCGCGGACCTCGTCCTCGGTTTCCATCGGCTTGATCAGCATCGGATCCCCTCAATCCAGCACGATGATCGCCGCCGCGAGCGCGACGTAGAACGCCAGCACCAGATAGTCGCGCGCGGCAAAGCGCAGAACGTGCAGCTTCGTGCGCCCCTCGCCGCCGTGGTAGCAGCGGCACTCCATCGCCGTCGCCAGCTCGTCGGCGCGGCGGAACGCGCTGATGAACAGCGGCACCAGCAGGGGGATGAGCGCCTTTGCCCGGCGCAGCAGCGAGCCGGACTCGAAATCCGCCCCGCGCGCCTTCTGCGCGCTCATGATCTTGTCCGTCTCCTCGATGAGCGTGGGGATGAAGCGCAGCGCGATGGACATCATCATCGCCAGCTCATGCACCGGCACGCGCAGCTTTTTCAGCGGATTCAGCAGGCTTTCCAGCCCGTCGGTGAGCCGGATGGGGCTGGTGGTGTAGGTCAAAAGGAAGGTGCCCGTAATGAGCAGCGTGATGCGCGCCATCATGGCGACCGCCGTGCGCGCGCCCTCGCGCGTAATCCGGAGCACCCACCAGGTCCAGAGCACCTCGCCGGGGGTATAGAACAGGTTCAGCACCGCGGTGAACGCGATGATGAACAGCACGGGCCGCAATCCGCGCAGCAGCGCCTTCGCGCCGACCTTCGACACGCGCGCCGAGACGATCAGCGTCAGCGCCGCCGCGCCGTACGCCCACGCCGAATGGCAGGAGAAGATGGCAACGATGTAGCACACCACCGCCAAAAGCTTCGTGCGCGGGTCGAGCCGGTGCGCCAGCGTGTTGCCGGGGAAGTACTGGCCAAGCGTGATATCCTTCAGCATCCGCGCCCGCCCCCCTTCTTCAGGGCAAGCAGCGCCCGTGCCAATTCCTCCACGGTGTAGACCGCCGGGTCGATGGGAAGGCCGCGCTTTTGCAGCTCCATCGCGATGCGCGTCGTCTGCGGCACATCCAGCCCGGCGCGCACCAGCTCCGCGGCGCGCGAAAAGACCTCGCGGGGCGTGCCGTCCATCAGCGCCCTCCCGTGGGCGAGCACGACGATCCGGTCGGCATAGCGCGCGATCTCCTCCATGCTGTGGCTGACGAGCACGACGGTGTTTCCCCGCTCGCGGTGATAGGCGCGGATATGCTCCAAAAGCTCCTCGCGCCCGCGCGGGTCGAGTCCGGCGCTCGGCTCGTCGAGCACCAGGACCTCCGGCTCCATGGCGATGACGCCCGCGATGGCAACGCGCCGCTTCTGCCCGCCCGAGAGCGCGAAGGGCGACTTGTCCAGCAGTCCCTCGTCCAGTCCCGCGAAGCGCGCCGCCTCGCGGATGCGGCGGTCCAGCTCCTCGCCCCTGAGCCCCATGTTCGCCGGTCCGAAGGCAATGTCCTTGTAGACCGTCTCCTCAAAGAGCTGATACTCCGGGTACTGGAACACCAGCCCCACGCGGAAGCGCACGTCGCGTATTTTCTTCGGCTCCGCCCAGATGTCCTTTCCATCCAGCAGCACGCGCCCCTCGGTCGGCTTCAGCAGGCCGTTGAGGTGCTGGATCAGCGTCGATTTGCCGCTGCCGGTGTGCCCGATCAGGCCCAGCAGCTCGCCGCGGCGAACCGCAAAATCCATGTGTTCCACCGCGCTGCGGCAAAACGGCGTGCCCTCGCCGTAGGTATGGGTCAGATTTTCAACCTTGATGATCTCGTCCAAAAGTGCGTTCCTCGCTATTTGATAATTTGCGAAGCTACATTTCTCATGCGCGCAGCGCAAGCGCGCGCATGATCTCATCCGCGCAGTCGTCCACCGTCACGGCGTCCGTTCGCACGTCGAGGCCGTTCTCCTTCAGCTCCCGCAGCAGCGCCACCGTGTCCGGCACGGCGAGCCCCAGCGCGCGCAGCTCCTCCGCACGGGAGAACACCTCGCGCGGGGTGCCGTCCATGGCAATGCGGCCGTCGTTCATCACGATCACGCGGTCGGCGTGCTCCGCCTCGTTCATGTGGTGCGTGATGAGC
>CAMVAV010000119.1 GCA_947165595.1 uncultured Clostridia bacterium
GCTACCTCCACCTTGGCAAGGTGGCGCTCTACCAGATGAGCTATGCCCGCGGAACAGAAAGCACTATACCAGACATTGCGGGCTTTGTCAAGATGTTTTTTAATCAATTCAGAAAGTTTTCCGCGCGTTTACCCAGCGGCACGCTCCAGCGAATAGCCGAGGCGCAGATGTCCCGCGGTGACATTGTAGCTGATCTTGCCGTCCTTGTAGGTGAAGGTCTTGCTCTCCTCCCGCGAGGTGCGGTGGAAGTGATAGGTGGAGTTGAGCTCCTCCTCCGTGTAGTTGTTGACCGAGACCCACTCATAGGGCTCTTTGCCGTCCTGCGGCGGGGTAAATGTGCCGGACCAGTAGAGGTCGCGGCGGTCCGACGCGGGCAGATACCACCAAATCTCGATCTTGTCGTCGCTGACGGTCGCGATATGGTACCACTCGTCCTCGCTGGGCTGGACCCAGTCGCCGGTCAGGTCGGGCGGCGGCGGCGGGGGCTCCTTTTTCCCGCACGCCGCGAGCGCGAGCGCCGTCAGAGCGGCCAGCAGGAGCGCTATCAGTTTTTTCGCCATGCCCTTGTTCACTTCTCCTTCTCCGAAAGCTTGCTGTCAACGGCCTTCATCCCTGCGAGACAGAGCGCCGACACCGCCGTGAGCAGCGCGAGCCCCAGCTTCAAAGCCCTGAGCTTCATGTGGTTCCCTCCTCCGCTTCTTCCAGTATGACGTCGCACAGAATGCGTTCGCCTCCGCGATCGAGCTCCAGCGACACCGCCTCTCCCGCGCGGTAGCGGCGGCGGGCGCGCATCAGGTCGTTCAGGCTTTCGATCGGGTCGCCGTCCGCGCGCACGACGCAGTCGCCGGGTTCGATGCCCGCCTTTTCCCCGGGGCCGCCCGGCGTGACCTCTGCGATCTCCAGCGCGCTCTCCCCGGAGGGGAGCAGGACGGGCTGGCGGATCACGGAGATGCCGAGCATCGGCTCGCCGCGAATCTCCCCGTAGGCGATCAGGTCGTCGACCATCCACGCCGTGGAGCTGATCGGGATGGCAAAGCCGAGCCCCTCGACGCTGACGGCGCTGGACGAGCCCATCTTCATCGTGTTGATGCCCACGACCTGCCCGTAAACGTTGATGAGCGGGCCGCCGGAGCTGCCGTTGTTGAGCGCGGCGTTGGTCTGGATCAGCGTCATGCTGACGCCGTCCACCTTGACGTCGCGGTTGATGGCGGAGACGATGCCGTCCGTCAGTGTGCCGCGCAGCTCCACGCCCAGCGGGTTGCCGATGGCGTAGACCGTGTCGCCGACGCTCAGCGCGTCGCTGTCGCCGAACTCGGCGGTGGGGAGCAGCTGCGCTTCGATCTTGATGACGGCGAGGTCCTTTTCGTCGTCGAAGCCCACGAGCTTCACGTCGGTGTAGCTCCGTCCGGTGTCCAGCACGACGTAGCAGCGCTCGCCGCCCGAGACGACGTGCGCGTTGGTCAGGATGTAGCCGTCCGGCGTGAAGATGACGCCCGTGCCGATGATCGCGCCGCCGCCGGGCATTGCCGTTGCCACCGTCACCGTGCAGGGATTGACGCGCGCGTAGACCTCCTGGATGCTCAGTGCGCCGCCGTGCGTCTCGGCGTAGCGCAGGCGCGTGCCGTCGCCGTTCGGATAGCGCGCGATCGTCGTTTCCTCCGCGGCGCTCTCCTGCACGTCGCGGCGCTCGTGCTCAAAGCGGTACTGCGTTTCCGCGCTTTGCGCGCCGCGGCGGGGAAGGACGCCCCTCCCGTAGAGGACGCCCAGCGCCAGCGCCATGAGCAGCAGCACGCCGAAGCAGCACAGAAAGATCCGGAGGCCCTTGCGCGAGCGCCCCGTCGTCTCCGCCTCCGGGGCGGGGGAGCACGCACGGCCGGGTCCCGCTTCGGCGCGCGCCGGGGCCGCCTCCCGCGGGGCGCGCGGCATATAGCGCAGCACGACCTCGCGCGGGGGCGAGACATAGCGAAGGACGACCTCCTCCGGCTCCTGGGCGGCGGGGGCGGCCTTCTCCGGCTCCTGCATGGTGTTTTGATCTTCCATAGCTGCTTTCGTTACTGTCCGCCTGCGAGAGAGATGGTAAAGGTAAAGGTGGTGACGCCGTCCTCGCTGGTGACGGCGATGTGCTCCTTGTGCTGGTCGAGGATGGTGCGCACGACGTAGAGCCCGAGCCCCACGCCGTCCTTGTCCTCCGAGCGGGACTTGTCGCTCTTGTGGAAGCGCTCGAACAGCAGGGGGATCTCGTCGGCGGGGATCGTCTCGCCCTCGTTGCGCACGCTGACGAACGCCTTGCCGTTTGAGACCGCCAGCCCGAGGTAGAGCGTCGAGCCCGGGCGGGCAAATTTGGTCGCGTTTTCAAGCAGGTTGTAGATGACCTGCGTGATGAGGTCGTTGTCGCCGAGCACGGTGACGCTGAAGTCCGGGATGTTGGCGTCCACGTCCAGCCCGCGGTCGGTGATCTTCTTTTCCAGTGAGATCAGCACCCTGCGCATGCTCTCGCACACGTCGAAGGGCGATTTGCGCAGCTCGCGCGACTGGAGCCGCGAGATGTCGAGCATCCGGCGCACCAGGCGCGAAAGGCGGCGGCTCTCGTCGGAGATGATGCGCAGGTACTGCTTTTCCTCCTCCGGCGGGATGGTGCCGTCGAGAATGCCGTCAGTGTAGCCCGCGATCGACGTCATGGGGGTTTTGAGCTCGTGGGAGACGTTTGCGATGAATTCCCGCCGCTGGCGCTCCGTCTCCTGCAGGGAGTCCGCCATGTTGTTGAACGAGGCGGCGAGCTCCGCGATCTCCAGGGGCTCGTCGTAGCCGCGCATCCGAATGTCGAAATTGCCGTCGGCAAAGCGGCGCGTCGCCTCCGCCATCTCGCTGATGGGGCGCGACTGCCGCATGCTCAGCCACGCGCTGACGACGAACGAGAGCAGCAGCACCGTCGCCGCCGTGATGAGGAACATGCCGAAAAAGCCGCGCCACATCGCCGTCAGCGTCCGCGATTCGGTGACCGCGAGCACGACGCCGACCGTCTGCCCCATCGACTGGATGGGGACGCCCACCGCGAAGCGCTTATCCTCGTAGATTCCGCCGAGGGTCGTGTGCTCAAAGCTGTCGTTCCCGTCGAGAATGGTCTGCGCCATCCCCTCCGGCAGCGTCAGCACGCGTCCGCCGAGCGAGGCGTCCGAGGTCAGCAGCACGCTGCCCGAGAGGTTGCAGATCAGGAAATCCTCGTCCGTCACGGAGGCGGCAAAGCTCGCCAGCTCCTGCATCCCCGAGAGGGAGCCGCCCGTGACGTAGGCGGACACCATGCGCGACACCACGCCCGCCTTGGCGCGCATGTCCGCCTCGCGCTCGCTGCGGGTGTAGTTGTAGCTGAGCGCGAAGAACGACGCGCCGAGCAGCAGAAGCGTCAGCAGGACGACGCCTGCGGTCAACATAAAATTTTGCCAGTAGATGGTCCTGAATCGCTGAAAAATCGGGGAATCCCGCAGTGGTTCAACCTGTTTGTCCTTGCCGTTCATGTGTATATTGATTTACATAAATTATTATATCTTATGCCTTCAGCTCGAACTTGTAGCCCACGCCCCAGACGGTTTTGAGCTCCCACTGGTCGCTGACGCCCTCGACCTTCTCACGCAGGCGCTTGACGTGGACGTCGACCGTGCGCGAATCGCCGAAGTAGTCGAAGCCCCAGACCTCGTCGAGCAGCTGGTTGCGTGTGTAGACGCGGTTCGGCGTCGCGGCGAGGTGATAGAGCAGCTCCAGCTCCTTGGGCGGCGTGTCGATCTTCTTGCCGTCCACGATCAGCTCGTAGGAGTCGAGGTTGATGGTCAGCTTGTCGAAGCTGAGCTTTTTCTGCGTATCGTCGGGGATCTCCGTGCGGCGCAGCACCGCGTTGATGCGCGCGAGCAGCTCCTTCATCTCGAAGGGCTTGACCACGTAGTCGTCCGCGCCCATCTCGAGCCCGTGGATGCGGTCGTCGACCTCGCTTTTGGCGGTGAGCATGATGACCGGGCACTTCGAGTTTTCACGGATGCGCGCGAGCACGCCCCAGCCGTCGAGCACGGGGAGCATCACGTCCAGCAGCACCAGATCGGGCTCCTGCGCGCGGAACTCGTCGACCGCCTTTCCGCCGTCCGCGGCGAGGCGGACCTCGAAGCCCTCCTTGTCCAGGTACATTTTGATCAGGTTGGAGATGTTGTTGTCGTCCTCAACGACCAGAATATTACGTGCCATCGCTGCCTCCTTATGAATCCGGCAATCCCGTCACCGTCGGGGGTATCCGGCTGCTTTCGCTGCGCTTATCATAGCCTGTTTTCATCTTCGATTCCTGAACAATTCGTAAATTCACAGCAGGGTCTCGTTGATGCGCGCGATCGTGCAGCTTCCGGCGCGCAGCGCGGCGGAAAGGGCGCCGAGACTGCCGGACGCCGCCTCGTCCGCTCCGAGAAAGACGAAGCAGCTGCCGCGGTTTGCGTCGGCGGCGGAGAAGATGCGCGCCGTCATGCGCGGGACGGCGGGAAGCCCCGCGCCGTAATCCACCGTGTAGCGCAGCAGGCAGTAGCCCGCCTCCTCCACGGCGCGCTCCGTCTCCCCGTCCGCGTTGTCCAGACGCACGAAGCGCGTCTTGGCGCTGGCGGCTGCCCAGAACGCGCGGTTGCCCGCCTCAATTCGCTCGAGCGCGTCCTCCGCGCCGGCGGAGGCGTCGATCCGCAGCGCCGGGACGCCGCCCCCCGCCGCGAGACGGCGCAGCAGGCCGCCCATTTCGGGGATGTGCTCCGGCGTGAGCAGAACGCAGGCGCTGCTCTCGGAGAGCGCCGCGAGCGCCGCTCCGGCACGGTCCTCCGCCGTCGCCTCGAACGCGAGGTAGACGGTGCGGGCCACCGCCGGCGTCTCGGGCGCGGGCTGCGCCGTGCCGGGCGTGGTCTGTCCGCCGCCCGTCGTGTCCGTGCCCGCCGCCTCCTTTTCGCGCTCGTAGCGGGCGTAGCGCTGCGCCATCGAGAGGCCGGCGGCGTCTATGAACCGCTCGTCGCTGAGCACGACGGAGCTGTCCCTGACGCGCAGGAGGTAGCCGTAGCTGATGTGCGTGTAGCTGTAGTCCAGACCGAAGAAGCGGCACAGCAGCCCCAGCGGCAGAAAGACCTGACCGCTTCGCTGCACGGCGCGGCCGGAATAGACCTGGTCGTTGTTGTCCGTGACGGAGCCGGTGGACAGGTCGAAGGTGAGCGCGCTGCGCCCCTTGATGACGACCGCCGTCATGCTCGTGTGGTTGTACGAGCAGTACAGCCCCAGCGTGGTGCCGTTGAGCGAGGAGGAGGGGAGGTAGAGCTGACCGCCCGACCAGAAGGGCATCGTGTCGTCGCTCAGGGGCAGGAGCTGGTCGTTGACGGCGGTGAAGCAGACGCTCTCCGCCGCGTCGGTGCGGACGGGGACGAGGGAGGCGAGCAGAAGCGCGGCGAACAGCAGGCACAAAAAGCGCTTGCGTGCGTGCATCGAACCGCCCCCTTCCGTGTAAAGCATACATTTTATATATTCCTTCAATCTTCTATTATAACAAACCGAACGCCGCATTGCAATCCCGAGTTCGCTTCCGCGAGCGGCGTTCGCTTCCGGACCGCGGAATTCCGTTCGCTTCGGCGCTGTGGGAGCGGGACGGCGTCAACGCTTCCGAAAGAGCGCGCCGGGGAGGCAATATGACGGCAATCCTTCACCGAAGGGCAAATGACACAAAAGGCGTGAAAAAAATTTGTCAAAAAGAATGAATTCCAGTTTTGGAAGATGTTTTTCTTGCGTAACGCGAGGACGAAGACTATAATTACTGTTGCGTGAAACGGGCTTGTTAAAAAAAAGACGAACCCAACCAAATTTACAGTGAAGGAGCAAAAGAGTATGGATTTTCATCTGTCCAAAGAGCACGAGCTGGCTCGAAAGATGTACCGCGAATTTGCGGAGACCGAAGTCAAGCCTCTGGCCGAGGAGATCGATGAGGAAGAGCGCTTCCCCATGGAGACCGTCGAAAAGATGG
>CAMVAV010000120.1 GCA_947165595.1 uncultured Clostridia bacterium
CCGCGGGCGGCGGCGGGAAGATGTCGCAGGAGCAGATCGAAGCGCTGATGGCGGGGATGGCCGGCGGAGGAGCGCCGGAGCCCGCGCCCGCGCCGGCGCCCGAACCCGCGGGCGGCGGCGGGAAGATGTCGCAGGAGCAGATCGAAGCGCTGATGGCGGGAATGGCCGGCGGAGGAGCGCCGGAGCCCGCACCCGCACCCGCGCCCGCACCGGCACCGGCTCCCGCGCCGGCAGCGGCGCCCGCCCAGCCGCAGGCGGCCCCCGCGTACTACGGGATGCCGCCCGGGTGGATGGAAATGCAGCAGCAGATGCAGCAGCAAATGCAGATGCAGATGCAGCAGATGCAGCAGCAGATGGCTGCCATGCAGCAGCAGAACCTCCAGCAGATGCAGGCGATGCAGCAGCAGATGCAGCAGGCGACCGCCGCCGCGGCGGCCGCGGCGCAGAAGCCCGATCCCAAGGTGGTCGCGACCAGGCCCCCCACGATGCCGACGCTGGCGGACGGGACCAAGCTCAGCAAGGACGAGACCCAGAATCTGGACCTCATCATGGGCGTGTCGCTGGAGATCGCCGTGGAGATCGGACGCACACGCAAACGGGTACAGGACATTCTGGCGCTTTCCAAGGGCTCGCTCGTGGTGCTCGACAAGCTCGCGGGCGATCAGGTGGACGTCTTCGTCAACGGCAAGTGCATCGCACACGGCGACGTGGTCGTCATCGACGATAACTTCGGCATTCGCATCAGTGAAATCGTGCAGAAGCCGAGTCTCGATAGCCTTACTTAACCCTATCCACAAATCAGTTTATTGAATGAAAGGAAGAAAGAACGATGGCACGGATTTTAACTGCTGACGATGCGGCCTTCATGAGAAAGGTCATCAAGGACACCCTGACCAAGAACGGCTTCACCGACGTAGTGGAGGCGGTCGACGGAGCGGACGCTGTGGCGAAGTATGAGGAGTGTCACCCCGATCTCGTGATCCTTGACATCACGATGCCGAACATGGACGGCCTGGAGGCGCTCAAGGCGATCAAGGCGAAGAACCCCGCGGCAAACTGCGTCATGTGCTCCGCCATGGGCCAGGAGGCAATGGTCATCGACGCGATCCAGAACGGCGCGAAGGACTTCATCGTCAAGCCCTTTAAGCCCGACCGTATCATGAAGACGGTGACGACGATCCTCGGCAACCCGTAATGGGCAACTTCTGGTCGCTGCTCGGCGTATTGGCGGCCGTCATCCTGATCCTCTACTTCGCGTACGCCGCGACGACGTGGATCGGGACGCACAGCGTGCCCGGCGGCGCGGGAGGGCTGCTGATGAACGGCAGCGGAAAGCTGCGTATGCTCGGCCAGCTCGGCGTGGGACGGAACGAACGGCTCGTGCTCGTGCGGCTCAACGAGCGGTGCTACCTGCTCGGCGTGACGGAGCATCAGATCACGCTGCTGCGCGAGCTGGATGAAAACGAGACGGCGGAATGGCTCGCGGAGAGCGCCGGCCCGAGCGCGCCGCCCAGCTTTATGGACGTGCTGGGCAGCGCGCTGCGGAAGAAGGATAAGCGTGGGTGAGTCCCTATGGCAGACGGAATCATCAATATAAACGGCGACAGCGTACAGACGCTGGAGGTCATTTTCCTCACGACGATGCTCATGCTCCTGCCCTCCGTGGTGGTCATGATGACCTCGTTCACCCGCTATATCATTTCCTTTTCCTTCCTCCGCAATGCCATCGGCACGCAGCAGACGCCGCCGAACATGGTGCTCGTAGGCCTTGCGCTGTTTCTGACGCTGTTCACCATGTCGCCGGTGATCGACCAGATCAACGAGACCGCGTGGAAGCCCTATACGGATGAACAGATCACGCAGGAGGAGTTCTTTGAACGGGCGCAGCAGCCGCTCAAGCAGTTCATGCTCCGCAACGTCGAGACCTCGGCGCTTCGCCTGTTCTGCAACATGGCGAATGAGGAGGTCCCCGACAGCGTGGACAGCGGCATGTCGCTTCCGCTGCGCGTCGTGACCTCGGCGTTTGCCACCAGCGAACTCAAGCGCGCGTTTGAGATCGGGCTGTATCTCTACATCCCCTTCCTTCTGGTCGACATCATCGTGTCCTCGACGCTCATGTCCATGGGCATGGTGATGCTGCCTCCGGCGATGATCTCCACGCCGTTCAAGCTGCTGCTGTTTATTTCGATCAACGGCTGGGAGCTTCTGTTTTCCACGTTGGTCCAGTCTGTCAAGTGAGATCCGGAGGTGAGACGACGCCGTGGACGTCAATGATATCCTGGATGTGTTCCGCGACGGGATCGCCATCGCGATCCGGCTCGGCGCGCCGATCCTGCTGGCGTGTATGCTCATCGGCGTGATCGTCGCGATCCTGCAGGCGGTGACGCAGATCCACGAGCAGTCGATCGGCTTTGTGCTCAAGCTCATCGTGGTGGTGATGATCCTCGCGATGGGCGGGGGCTGGATGATCGAATCCCTGCAGGAGTTCACATACTCGCTGTTCGAGCGAATGCTGTAGGCCTATGTTCAACTGGACGGCGTTCACGCTGCTGCTTTTTATCGTGATGCGCATGTCGGGCTTCGTTCTGTTCAACCCGATCTTCGGGCGCAACGGCGTGCCGAACATCTTTCGCGCGGGCTTCATCCTGATGCTCTCCTGGATGACCTACAGCGTATACGGCGGCGCGGCGATCGAGATGCCGGACACGCTGCTGGAGCTGGGGGTCAAGCTCGTTCTCGAGCTGGGGCTGGGCTTCCTCTTCGGCGTTGTGATGCGCTTTTTCTTCTACATTCCCGAGCAGGCGGGCGAGCTGGTCGACACGCAGATGGGCATGAGCATGGCGCGGACCTATGACCCCACCACGCAGATCCAGACGACCACGACCGCGAACCTGCTCAACATCATGGCATTGATGCTCTTCCTCGCGGCCAACGGGCACGTCACGCTGCTGCGCATCATGCTCACCTCGAGCGAGATCGTCCCCTTCGGGGCGGCGGCGTTCGGACGGCAGGTGGCGGAGCGCGTGGTGGAGCTGTTCGCGGAGTGCGTGATCCTGGCGATCAAGCTGGGGCTTCCCATCCTGGGCGCGGAGCTGTTGGGACAGGTCGGCATGGGCGTTTTGATGAAGGCGATCCCGCAGATCAATGTCTTTGCCATCAACATTGAGCTGAAGGTGCTCATCGGGCTCTTTCTGCTCCTGTTCCTCATCGCGCCGATCGGCGACTTCCTGCTGGAGGCGGAGCAGACGATGCTCGACGAGCTGGGCAACATCCTGTCTCTGGCCCGATCGGGGTAGCGCGCCGTTAAAAGGGGGGATACGGCTTGGCGGAAGGCGAAAAAACCGAAAAAGCCACTCCCAAAAAACGACGGGACGAACGCAAAAAAGGCCATGTGATGATGAGCAAGGACGTGGTCGCCGTTTCGACGCTGGTGGGCAGCGTGCTGATGCTGCGGATCACCTTTGCCTCCTCGGCGAACCAGATCGCCCAGTTCATCACTTATTGCTTCTCGCTTGCGAAGGACCGCACGCTGGAGGGCCCCCCGAAGGAGCTGCTGATGCAAAGCGCGATGCTCATCGCGCGCGTGTGCGGGCCGCTGCTGGCGATGACCATTTTGATCACGCTGATCGCCACCATGGCGCAGACGCGGATGCTGGTCTCGTTTGAACTGATTAAGCCGAAGTTCAGCAAGCTCAATCCGATCAGCGGCTTCAAGAACCTCTTCTCGCTCAAAAGCGTGGTGGAGGTGCTGAAGAATATATTGAAAATGACGATCCTGCTCTATATCGTCTATACGTCGCTGCGCGAGACCATCAATGTGGCGGAGCGGTATATGTACGCGGATCTGATCAGTGCGTGCACGCACATCCTCAACTCCATCTTCCTCATGCTGATGAAGGTCGTCCTTGGGTTTATCGTCATCGCGGCGGCGGACTACATGTACCAGTGGTGGGACTTCGAGCGGCAGATGAAGATGACCAAGCAGGAGGTCAAGGAGGAGTACAAGCAGACCGAGGGCGATCCCCAGATCAAGGGCCGCATCAAGCAGCTTCAGCGCCAGATGGCGCAGTCGCGCATGATGCAGAACGTGCCCGGCGCGGACGTCGTCGTCCGTAACCCGACGCACGTCGCGGTCGCGCTTCGCTATCACCCCGGAGAGGATGCCGCGCCGATCGTGCTGGCAAAGGGACTGGATTATATGGCGCTGCGCATCGTAAAGATCGCGGAGGAAAACGATATTGTCACGGTCGAAAACCGCCCCCTTGCCCGCGCGCTGTACGCCGAAGCGGAGGTGGATCACATGATCCCGCCCGACCTCTATGAGGCGGTGGCGGACGTGATGGTCTATCTCTACAAAATGGACCGCATGGAGGCTCCCGCGGACGTCGCGGAGGAGCTGGCGGAGACGCAGTAGCTGTGCCCCCCGGATAGGCGGGGCCTTACGGGAAGGAACGGCCGATGAAGATACGACAGATCCTGCAGAATAACGCGGTTACGCTGTTCGTCGTCGTGATCGTGCTGTTCATGATCATCCCGATCCCGACGCAGCTGCTCGATATCCTGCTGGTCCTGAACATTTCTCTCTCCATCGTCATCCTCGTCATTACGATGAACATCACGGAGGCGCTGGAGTTCTCCATCTTTCCCTCGCTTCTGCTGATTACGACGCTGTTTCGCCTGGGCATGAACATCTCCTCGACGCGCGCCATCCTCAGAAACGGCGCGACGCTGGGACCCTCGGCGGCAGGACAGGTCATCGGCGCGTTCAGCCAGCTGATCACCTCCGGCAACGTCATCATCGGTTTCATCATCTTCATCATCATCGTGCTCGTCCAGCTCATCGTCATCACGAAGGGCGCCGAGCGCGTGTCCGAGGTCGCGGCGCGCTTCACGCTGGACGCCATGCCCGGCAAGCAGATGGCGATCGACGCCGACCTCAACAGCGGCATGATCGACGAGCAGCAGGCGCGCCTGCGCCGCAGCAAGATCCAGCGCGAAGCGGACTTCTTCGGCGCGATGGACGGCGCCACGAAGATCGTCAAGGGCGACTCGACCATGTCGATCATCCTCTCGCTGGTCAACCTTGTCGGCGGCATCATCATCGGCATGGTGCAGGGCGGCATGGACTTTTCCACCGTTCTGAGCACCTACGCCACGCTCACCGTCGGCGACGGTCTTGTGTCCCAGATCCCGGCGCTGATGATTTCCACCGCGACGGGCATGATCGTCACCCGCTCCGTGTCCGAGGGCAGCCTCGGCGAGGACGTGCGCAGCCAGTTCACCGCGCAGCCGACCGCCATCATGGTCGCGGGCGGCGCGATGGTGTTTCTCGGCGTACTGCCGAACACCCCGCACTTCGCGCTGCTCGCCGTCGGTACGGCGCTGCTTGTGTTCGGCTTCCTGCTTCTGCGCCGCCTGGGTGAGGCGGAGGCTGCCGGCGAGGCGGCGGAGGCCGCCGGGCAGGCCGGAGGCGAGGGCGCGGAGGCCACGCCGGAGGGCGCGCCGAGCCAGGCGGACTTCTACAAGGACATCAGCAACGTCTACCAGCTCCTTACGGTGGAGCCGATCGAAATGGAGGTCGGCTACAGCCTGATCCCGCTGGTCGACGAGCAGAGCGGCGGCAAGCTTATCAACCGCATCGTCATTTTCCGCCGCCAGTACGCGCAGGAGATGGGCTTCGTCA
>CAMVAV010000121.1 GCA_947165595.1 uncultured Clostridia bacterium
GACCCTCGCGCGCGGGGGCGCGCAGCGCAACCCGCCGAGCCGCCGCGCCCCCCGTCAGGGGGGACGGCGGCGAGAGCCCCCGCGCGGGAGGAGCGAGGGGCGGCGACAGCCGCCCAAGCGCGACGCGCAGCAAGCCCCGCGACGCGGCGAGCGCTTGTCGCGAGCCAAGGCGGCGCGGAGGCGCGCAAGCAGGAGCGCGCAGGGGCGCGGGGGAGGAGGCGCGGAGAACGCGGCGGCGGCGCAAGGCGAGCGGAGCGTCCCCCGCAAGCGGAGCCGCCGAAGCGACCGACCGACGCGCGCGAAGCGCCGGGGGGTTCCGCGCCCCCGAGCGACGGGCGAGAGCGCCCCGCGCCGGCCAAGCGACCAACGGGAGCGCGGGAGAGCGCGGCAAGCGAGAGCGCGCCGAGGAAGGGCGGCGCGAGCAGCGCCGACCGCGCCGAGGCACGCGGAGCGCAGCCAGCGGGCGGCGGCAGCAACGCCGCGCACAGCAGAAAGCCAAAGACCGCCGCCGCCCGCTGGGGCAATGCGGTTCGCATACCGATACGCCCCGCGCACGACGCGAACGCGGCGCGCACAGGGGCAAGCGGACGCGCACGGACGGGGGCGACGCCGCAGCGGCGCGGCGGCGATAGCCGCCCTTGCCCCGCCCGAAGCGCCCGCCAAGATGCCGCCAAGGGACGCCCCGCGCGGGAGCGCGGTATGCCGCAGATCGTCGCGGTTCTGTCCAGACCCGGGCGGAGAGGCAGCGGGCGGAGGACGTTCCGCGTAAATCCGCCAGCCATCCCGCGCCCATTTTTCCGCAATGCGGCGGGAGCGCATTTGCCCGCCGAACTGAATGAGCAGCGCCGCGTCATAATCCAGGCATGCGTTTTTGAAGCCCATGATCGCCCAGCCGTAATCCTGATATTCCCGGCTTCCGTCCGGAGTGATAAGGACGTAACGAGAGGGGGGAAGCATGTCGCCACCCCCTCACTTGTACGGGTACCAGATCGGGTCATCCGGTCGGTTTTCCGCGTAGTAGTCCGAGAGATATTCCACGATCGCCTGTTCCATCCATTCTTCGTTGATGTACTCCGGGAAGTCGTCGAATTTCATCCCATGCGCTACCGCGTGACACTTCCAACAAAGCGTGATGAGGTTTTCCGGGAAGTCCGATCCGCCGAGGGACCTTTTGACCGCGTGGTGAATCTGAAGTCCTTGCGTCGCCCCGCATGTCGCGCACTGATACCCGTCCCGCCGATACACGAGTTTCCGCGTCGCCTTTGGTATGCCTTGCCCGCGTTTCCTGTATGCCGCGTCGTCATCCAGCTTTTCCGGGGGCGCGACGATGTACCCCTCTTTTGCCGCCATCTTGATTGCCGTCAACTGTCTTTCGTTCATGGAGCTACCATCCTTTCCGCCCTCTTTCGGGCATCCCATTCGGACCACGCGAAGTCAAGGGCGCGGCGTACTATCCGCACGGCGTGAGGCGGAACGTCCGAGCCGCGTTCATCGGAGGCGCGCGGCAGGATCACGGCGCGGTCCGATCGGCACTTAGCGCGCGCCGGAGACCCTTGACCGCGTGGTACAATGGGAGACCGAGAGAGGGCGGGGCACGCAGTCGCCATCATCCCGCCCTAGGATACGACACGCAGTTTTCCACAGCTACAACATCTCGCGGTTTGTCTACCGAAGGTATACCAAAAACGCAACATGTATGGTGGACTGGGACGCGGCGGCGAAAACGGTCCTGATCCGATAACACAAACATATATCGCATATATCGAAAGCCCCGCCGTTTCCGGCGGGGCTTTCGATGTGTTTCGATGGAATTTACTTGTTCTCCCGGGTATCCTCAATCGCGGCGTCGACGGCGTTCTTGCGAATGGATTCGATGCCGTTGAGGCAGCTCGCCTTCTTCTTGTAGCTCTCGCCCACGCCGATGATCTCGCCGTTGCCCGCCTTGAGACGGAAGCGGGTCTCGCCCGCCTTGTCGGTATAGACCTCGAACTTCGGGTTTTTCTGCTTCTCGAAGCTCTCGACGGTCTGATCCTCGAGCGCGGCGATGGGCGCGTTCTTCTGTACGCTGGCAATGCCGTTCTTGCAGCTCGCGAGAGAGCTGTAGATCTCGCTGGAGAGGATGATTTCGCCGTTGCCCGCCTTGAGGTCGAACTTGACGCCGTTTTTGGCATCCCTGATCACAAACTTGCCCATGCTGGAAGCCTCCTGCACATTTTTTTTCGGACGGATGTCCTTTCGCTTGTCATTTTACGACAATTCTTTGCGTTCGTCAATGAAAAATCCAAGCGAATCATACAACGGAGCGCTGCGTCATATACATGGAGCACCTTGGGATTGAGGAGAGTGCTTGCATGAAGGGGAACATCGAGGAGCGCGCCTGCACGCTCGCAGCCTACATCATAGAAAACCGCGCCACCGTGCGCGCCGCCGCGAAGAAGTTCGATATCAGCAAATCCACCGTCCACAAGGACCTGCAGGACCGCCTTCCGGGCATCAACCGCGCGCTCTATCTGCAGGTCAAGGAGGTGCTGGAGGAAAATAAGGCACAGCGTCACATCCGGGGCGGCATCGCCACACAAAAAAAATACAAAAGCATACGGGGCTTGTAGTTTTCGCGAAATCGGCGTATAATATAAGAACTTGCCGGACAATCCGTACAGACCATGGATCATCGTTTCAAACGAGGCCGCATCGTCGGCGCGCTCCTGCTTGCAGGGGCGCTGGTTTTTCTTGCATTCGCCGCGGCGCGGCTTTTCATCCGTCCGCCGGAGCCGGCGCCGGAGAGGCCCGCGGCGCAGGTGCGCATCGTAACCCCTTCGCCCGCCCCGGACGGAGACGTGCCGGCGCCCGCGTCCGCGCAGCGCGCACGCCGCGCCTACTGCTACAACATTCTCGTCTCGGGCGTCGATCACTCTGGCGGCGGCAGCGACACCAACCTGCTCGTGCGCTTCGACGTGCCCCGCGGGCGCATCGACGCCGTCAGTCTGCCGCGCGACACGCTGCTCCATCATGAGTGGTACAGCAACAAGCTCAACTTCGCCTACGCCTCCGGCGGTACGGAATTGCTGCGCGACGAAGTTGAAAACCTTCTCGGCGTACCGGTTGACTACTGCATTTCCGTTGATTTACAGGGCTTTATCGCCTTGGTGGATCAGATCGGCGGCGTGGATTTTGATATCCCCGCCGACATGAATTACGACGATCCCGCGCAGGGGCTTCACATCCATTTTGCCAAAGGGCCGCGGCATCTGAGCGGACAGCAGGCGATGGAGGTCGTGCGCTGGCGGAAGAACAACGACGGCAGCGGCTATCCCGACGCGGACATCGGGCGCATCCGCACACAGCAGGCGTTTCTGCGCTCCGTCGCCCGGCAGGCGGCGCGGCTCGGCAACGCGCCGGCGCTTGCGCGCGTCTTTTCCGCCTATGTCAAGACCGACCTCACCGCCGGCAATCTCGCCTGGCTCGGCGCGGAGGCGCTGAAGCTCGGCACGGAGAGCGTGTCCTTCCACACGCTGCCCGGCGACGGAGCGGGCCGCTTCCGCCGCGAATCCGTCTATGTGCTGGACCCGGAGGCGACGCTCGCGCTCGTCAACGAGGCGCTGAACCCCTACGACATGCCCATTTCCGCCGACGAGCTTGATATATTTGTGCCATAATGCGACATAACATATGGTATCGTTTGGTATATTATAGCATCTATAGTTCAACTTCCGAAAGGAGACACACCCGATGAAACAGTTCCACCGCCGCCTTCTCGCGCTGCTGCTCCCGCTCGCGCTGCTGCTTTCGACCGCCGCGTACGCCGCCGGGGAAAACGGGAACGAGACGTCCGGACTCTATCGCAGCGAGGAGGAAACGAGTCGGCCGATCCTGACAAGGGTCCGCGAGTACGCCTATCAGTTCAACGACGTGCCGCCCGACTCCTGGTACTACGCCTATGTCGTCTCGGGCTACGAGAGCGGTTTGTTCGAGGGGCGCGGCGACGGCTTCGCGCCGGACGGGATGATCAAGGTCAGCGAGCTGCTGACGCTCTCGGCGCGGCTCCACGCCGCCTACGCGGGAGAGGACGCGCCCGCGCCCGCCGCCGGAGCGGAGTGGTACATGCCCTACGTCGAATACCTCGACGCGCGCGGCCTGCTCGACCGCACGATCAACGCTTACGACGTGAGCGCGACGCGCGCGCAGCTTGCCGCCATCTTCGCGCTTTCGCTGCCGGAGGACTGCTTCGGCGGGATCAACGACGAGCTCGTCACCGACGCCTACGCCGCCGGCAAGTACATCACCGACGTGGACGAGCATACGCCCTATCAGGCTCAGATCCTCTGGATGTACCGGCAGGGCCTGCTCGCCGGAATGGACGACAGCGGCAGCTTCTGGCCGGAGAGAACGACGACCCGCGCAGAGACCTCCGCGCTTGTGATGCGCATGGCGGAGCCGGAGCTGCGTCTCACGCTCGCGTGGGAGCTGCTGCCCGACTGGTCCGCCTCAAAGATGACGCTTGCGAGCCTGATCGACGGTCCCGCGCGGCTGCGCACGACCGCTCCCGACTTCGACGACAAGGACGCCATCGACGAGCTGGTGCGCGACATGCTTGCCTCGAACCGCAACACGATCGAGCTGTGCTACAGCGGACCCATCACGCAATCGGGCGCGCAGACGCTCGCCAATGTGTTTATGGACTGCACCAAGAGCTACTGCGAGCAGATGTACAACTCCGTGGAGTGTCAGCACTACCTCAACAGCGGGGACACGATCCTGATCTTCTCCGCCACCGCCTGCAAGGGCGAGCAGCTCGCGCGCTACCGCAGCGAGACCATGCAAAAGGCGATCGAGGTGCACGATATGCTCTGGTCGCAGGGTCTGCTCACCAAGGACATGTCGCAGACGGAGATCGCGAGGGTCTATTTCGAGTGGCTGTGCAAGAATTGCGAATATGACGACAACGCCGCAAACAACGACTATTCCGTCAGCCATCTCGCCTACAATGCGCTCGTCAACGGAAAGGCGGTCTGCGACGGCTACACGGGCGCGTACAACCTCTTCCTCAAGATGGAGGGCATCGACTGCTACGCCCTGCCGAATCGGACGCACATCTGGACGGTGGCGCTGCTGGACAACGTGGAATGCCACCTTGACGTCACCTGGGGCGATCAGGTCGATTATGTGGACTGGTCATATTTTGCCATGACCCCGGAGCGCAGCATGCAGGAGCACTCAATGCGCGACCGCTGAGATTTACAAGATAAAACAAGGGGGGCCGCGTCTTTTCTTCTTGCCCGTCCAGCCCAAGCCGCGGGGGGGGGCCGCGTCTTTTCTTCTTGCCCGTCCAGCCCAAGCCGCGGGGGGGCCGCGTCTTTTCTTCTTGCCCGTCCAGCCCAAGCCGCGGGGGGGGCCGCGTCTTTTCTTCTTGCCCGTCCAGCCCAAGCCGGGAGGCGGCGACGGCGCGCCCCCCGCGCGGGGCGGGGTGGCGGATTGGTTTGGCAAGCCCCGCGCGGGGGGCGCGGCGGCGGCGCTTTATCCGTGGCACCCTGTCCGCTTTATCGTACGTCTGTTCTATTCGCCTGTCCGCTTTATTGGACAACGACACTTGACGGGCGACGCGCGGCATGGTACGATAGCCTCACACGTTACGAAAGGAGAGCGACGCC
>CAMVAV010000122.1 GCA_947165595.1 uncultured Clostridia bacterium
CTCCGCGCCGCAGCGGTCCACGGCGTCCATCACCAGCTCGCCCGCGCAGACCAGCGTCTCCTTATTCGCGAGCGCGACGCGCTTTTTCTGCTCGATGGCGGCAAGCGTCGGCCTGAGCCCGATCATGCCCACCACGGCGGTCACGACCGTGTCCGCCTCCGGCAGCGTCGCGGCGGCGAGAAGGCCCTCCATACCGCTTCGCACCTCGATGTTCGTATCCTTCAGGCGCGCGCGCAGCTCGTTCGCCGCAGCCTCGTCATAGAGCACGGCAAGACGCGGGGAAAACTCCCGCGCCTGCTCCTCAAGCCTGTCAACGCTCGCGTTCGCGGTCAGCGCCGCGACGGAAAGTCCCAGCTCGCGCGCGACCTCCAGCGTCTGCCGCCCGATGGAGCCCGTGGAGCCAAGTAAAGCAATATTCCTTGTCATATCAAATCATTCCAATGCTTACAAAGAAATAAATGACCGGTGCGATAAAAAGCGTCGAGTCAAAGCGGTCCAGCATCCCGCCGTGCGTCAGAAACAGATGACTGTAATCCTTGATCCCGTGCTCGCGCTTGATCAGCGACATCGAGAGATCGCCAAGCTGTCCGAGCAAATTCGCGGCGACTCCCGCAAGGATCAAATTGGGGTAATTTGCCTCGTAGCCCAGCCAATGTGCGCCGATGGCACCAAGCAGCAGCATCCCCAGCGCGGACCCGACCGGACCGCCCCAGAAGCCCGCCCAGGTCTTTTTCGGGCTCACATGCGGCGCCATTTTCTTTTTGCCGAACCACATGCCGAAGTACATGGAGAGCGAATCCCCCGCAAACGCGACGAAAAACGGCGCGAGCGCATAGATGCGCCCAAACGGCTCGCTCACGCGCAGAAAAACCAGGCAGCGGTACAGCATCGGGAAAACGACGCCGCCGACGATCGCCGCCGATACGGTCGAAAACGGTATGGCGTTTTCCTTCCCGTAGGTCAGAACCGCCAGGAAGAACAGCAGCACGACCAGCACAAACGCGGGTCCCAGCGGCCAGCGCGCAAGCCAAAAGAGCCCAAAAGCATTGGCAAACGTCAGGAACACCTGCACCACCGCGCAGGCGATCGTGATCCCGTAAACCGCCTTTGACACATTCTTTCCCGCGACGTGCAGCAGCTCATACGCCGCGACGCCGGAAATGGCGCACACCAGCAGCATCGTCGCCCACGGCGGGCAGAGCAGCAGCACCGCGAGCAGCGCCGGAAGCCCGATGATCGCCACCAGCCAACGTTGTAACATACCACCAGTCCCTTAATCCGTACTCATGATTTTTTGCTCAGTCCGCCGAAGCGCCTGTCGCGCTTCTGATACCAGGCAAGCGCCTGATCGAGCTCTTCCCTCCAGAAATCGGGCCAGAGCGTGTCCGTGACATAGATCTCGCTGTAGGCGCACTGCCAAAGCAGGAAGTTGCTCACACGCAGCTCCCCGCCCGGACGGATCAGCAGCTCCGGGTCCGGCAGTCCCGCGGACCAGAGATACTTCGGAAACTCCGCCTCGGTCAGCTCGTCGGGCGAACGCTTTCCCTCCGCGCACTCGCGCGCAAACCGCCGCGCGGCGCGCACGATCTCGTCGCGCCCGCCGTAATTGAGGCAGATATTCGCCTGAAAGCCCGTGATGTGCCGCGTCAGCTCGTCGGTTTCGTCGATCAGCGCGCGCAGCTTCGGCGACAGCACGCTCACGTCGCCCAGAAAGCGCAGGCGGATGTTGTCCCGCGCCATCGTCTCGATGCTCTCGTGCAGGTACTGGTCGAGCAGACCCATGATCGCGTCGACTTCGCCCTGCGGGCGCTTCCAGTTTTCCGTAGAGAAGGCGTAGACCGTCAGATACTCGATCCCCAGGTCCTTGCAGTAGGTCGCGATGGTGCGGAAGGTCTCCGCCCCCGCCTTGTGCCCCGCCGTCCGCGGCAGTCCGCGCCTTTGCGCCCAGCGCCCGTTCCCGTCCATGATGACGGCAACATGACGAGGCAGGTTGGACATGTCAACCTGCCCCGTTTGCTTCTGTGTCAAAATGGCCATCAGACCGCCATAAGCTCCTTTTCTTTCTTTGCCAGCAGCTCATCCAACTCCTTGCAATAGTCGTCGGTGAGCTTCTGCAGGTCCTTTTCCGCGATCTTATAGTCGTCCTCGGTGATCTCGGACGCCTTCTGCTGCTTCTTGAACGCATCGATCGCGTCGCGGCGGATGTTGCGGATGGCGACCTTGCCGCCCTCGGCGTACTTGCGGATCTGCTTGACCAGCTCCTTGCGGCGCTCCTCCGTCAGCTGCGGGAACGAAAGGCGGATCGACTTGCCGTCGTTCTGCGGGTTGATGCCGAGATCGGACTCCTGGATCGCGCGGTCGATCAGCTTGACGGCGCCCGCGTCCCAAGGCGTAATGACGAGCTGGCGCGGATCGGGCGACGCGATGGACGCGATCTGATGGATCGGCGTCGGCGTGCCGTAGTAGTCGACATTGATGCGGTCGAGCACGGCGGCGTTCGCGCGGCCGGCGCGCACGGCGGCAAAGTCCGCGGAGACGGACTCGATGCTCTTTCTCATTTTGTCGGTATATGCCTTGTAATCATCCTTGTTCATGGGGGCGCCTCCTCCTAATTTAATATCAATTCAAGAGCCTGCGATTTCGTTTCGTTCTTTTTCGGCGGCAGTCGGCCCGCGCCGGCGAAGCCCTCTCTCAGCCGCCACCTTTTATTATATCCGATATTGTGTCAAAACGCAAGTGCTTCTGCGATTCCCCGCCGTATCCCGCCGCAGCGCCGGTTTTGCTCCGTCCGGGCTTGCAAAAAGGCGGCGCCTGTGGCATAATGACCGCAATCCGCCCGGCTTCGGGCTCATTGCTTGGGAGAAAACGTCCATGAACGACAACGCCAATACCAGGCGCTCGTGCCTGATGCTGATCTCGTCCCTCGTCATCGTGGGAACGATCGGCGCGTTTCGGCGGTACATTCCGCTCTCCTCGCCGATGCTCGCTTTTTTCCGGGGACTCGTCGGCGCGGCGTGCCTGCTCCTCTTCACGGCGCTGCGCAGGAAGGGGCGCAGGCAGGCGATCCCGCGGCGAAAGCTGCTCGGGCTGGCGCTGAACGGTGTTTTTCTCGGCCTCAACTGGATTTTGCTCTTCGAGGCGTACAACTGCACGACGATCGCCAAGGCGACGCTGTGCTATTACCTCCAGCCGACCATCGTATTGCTGCTCTCGCCGCTGGTGTTCCACGAGAGGCTGACGCCGAAAAAGCTGCTCTGCGCCGCCGTGGCGCTTGCCGGGATGGTGTTCGTCTCCGGCGTGCTCGATGCGGACGCCGCGCGTCCGGACGGGCTGCGCGGCATCCTGCTCGGACTCGGTGCCGCCTGCTTCTACGCGCTCGTCGTCATGCTCAACAAAAAGCTCGACGGCGTGGACGCCTACGACAAGACCATCGTCCAGCTTGCCTCCGCCGCCGTCGTGCTGATCCCCTATCTGCTGCTCACAGAGGGCTTCTCCGCCCTGCGCACGCTTGACGCGCGCGCCGCGCTGCTGCTCGCGGTCGTCTGCGTGGTCCACACCGGCGTCGTCTACGCGCTCTATTTCGGCAGCATGGCGGGGCTCAGGGCGCAGACGATCTCCGTGCTGAGCTACATCGACCCCGTCGTGGCGCTCCTCGTGTCCGCCGTGTTCCTGCTCGAGCCGATGTCTGTCCTCTCCGGCGTCGGCGCGGCGCTGATCCTCGGCTCCGCGTTCGTCAGCGAGTACGAGCCGCGCTCTGCCGGCTGAACGCAAAGGGCCGCGGCTCAGAGCGGCTTGATCTCGCTGATGTCGTAGGGCGTGGTCTGGTAGACGTAGTAGTTGAGCCAGTTCTGGTACAGCAGACTCGCGTGGCTGCGCCAGGTGACGAACGGCGTGCGCGTATCGTCGTCCCCCGGGAAATAGTGCTCCGGCACGCGCGGCTCCAGGCCGAGGCCCTTGTCGCGCACATACTCCTTGCGCAGCGTGTCGGCGTCATACTCGGAGTGTCCGGTGATGAAGACCTGCCGCCCGCCGTCGGTCATGACGATATAGACGCCCGCCTTCCCGGACGAGGCAAGGATGCGCAGCTTTTCGCATTTTTCCACATCCTCGCGCAAAAAGGTCGTATGGCGGGAGTGCGGCGCGAGGAACACATCGTCAAATCCGCGCAGCAGCATCGAGGAGCGCCGCTCGACCGTATGCTCGAACACGCCGGAGAGCTTCTCGGGCAGCAGGTATTTCGGAATGCCGTAGTGATAGTAGAGCGCCGCCTGCGCGCCCCAGCAGATGTGGAAGGTGCTGTGGACATGGGTCTTTGTCCACTCCATGATTTCGCACAGCTCCCGCCAGTACTCGACGTCCTCGAATTCCATCTTCTCCACGGGCGCGCCGGTTATGATCATTCCGTCGAAGAAGCGGTCCTTCACATGGTCGAAGGTGGTGTAGAACTTGAGCATATGCTCCGGCGAGACGTTTTTTGCCTCGTGGGTCTGCGTCTGCATCAGCTCCAGCTCGACCTGAAGCGGCGTATTGCCCAGCAGGCGCGCCAACTGCGTCTCGGTTTCGATCTTGGTCGGCATCAGGTTGAGCAAAAGCACCTGCAGCGGGCGGATATCCTGCGTCATGGCGCGCGTTTCGGTCATGACGAAAATGTTTTCATCGGCAAGCGTTTTGGTCGCCGGCAGGTCGTTGGGGATTCGGATCGGCATCCGCTGTCCCTCCTTTAATTATTTCTGCGTTTACAATGTCAGGCAAGCGCCTGCTCGATATCGGCGATCAGGTCCGCGGCGTCCTCCAGTCCGCAGGAATAGCGCACCAGATCGGGCGACACGCCGGCGGCGGCAAGCTCCGCGTCATTCATCTGGCGGTGCGTTGTGCTCGCCGGATGCAGGCAGCAGGTGCGCGCGTCGGCGACGTGGGTCTCGATGGCGGCGATCTTCAGCCGGCCCATAAAGCGCTCGGCAGCCTCCCTGCCGCCCTTGACGCCGAAGCTGACGACGCCGCAGGTGCCGTTCGGCATGTACTTTTTCGCGGTCTCATAGTACTTGTCGCCCTCCAGTCCGGGATACTGCACCCACGCGACCCGGTCGCTCCCGCGCAGATAGCGCGCGACGGCAAGCCCGTTTTCGCAGTGGCGCTGCATCCGCACATGCAGGCTCTCCAGCCCAAGGTTGAGCAGAAAAGCGTTCTGCGGCGACTGGATGGAGCCGAAATCGCGCATCAGCTGCGCCGTCGCCTTGGTAATGAACGCCCCCGCCAGTCCGAAGCGCTCGGTATAGGTGACGCCGTGATAGCTCTCGTCCGGCGTGCAGAGGCTCGCAAAGCGCTCGGGATATTTCGTCCAGTCAAATTTGCCGCTGTCCACGAGCGCGCCGCCGACGCCCGCGCCGTGCCCGTCCATGTACTTGGTGGTCGAGTGCGTCACGATGTCCGCCCCCCACTCGAAGGGGCGGCAGTTGACGGGGGTGGCGAAGGTGTTGTCCACGATCAGCGGCACGCCGTGCGCGTGCGCGGCGCGGGCAAATTTTTCAATGTCCAGCACGGTGAGCGCCGGGTTGGCGATCGTCTCCCCAAACACCGCCTTGGTGTTGGGGCGGAACGCCGCCTCCAGCTCCGCCTCCGTGCAGTCGGGCGAGACGAAGGTGAA
>CAMVAV010000123.1 GCA_947165595.1 uncultured Clostridia bacterium
ACGCCGTTTTGCGTCATGGACGAGATCGAGGCGGCGCTGGACGAGCCGAACGTCATCCGCGTGGCGAATTACATGCGGCGCATCACGGGCAAGACGCAGTTCATCGTCATCACGCACCGCCGCGGCACCATGGAGGCGGCGGACGTGCTCTACGGCGTGACCATGCAGGAGCGCGGCGTGAGCAAGGTGCTGACCATCAATATGAACGATATCACCAAGGAGCTTGGGATCAAGGAGTAATTTTCAATGAATATCTTTTCAAGGATCAAAAAGGCGTGGTACGATTCGATCATCTGGGAGATGATCGACGACGAGTTTTACGATTCGCTCGAGGAGAGCCTCATTATGGCGGACCTCGGCGCGTCGGTCGCGGCGGACGCCGTGAAGAAGCTGCGCGAGGTCGTGTACGATCAGGCGATCCAGAACGGCGAGGGCGTCAAGCAGGCGCTGCGCGACATCCTTGAGGAAAAGCTGAACGTCGGCGACACGTCGCTCGATCTGTCCACAAAGCCCTCCGTCGTGCTTGTCATCGGCGTCAACGGCGTCGGCAAGACGACCTCGATCGGAAAGCTGGCGTACCGGCTGCGGACAAAGGAGAAAAAGCGCGTGCTGCTCTGTGCGGCGGATACCTTCCGCGCGGCGGCGGGCGACCAGCTGGAGATCTGGTCGGAGCGCGCCGGCGTGGAGCTGGTGCGCTCGAAGGAGGGCGCGGACCCCGGCGCGGTGCTGTTCGACTCGCTCCAGGCGGCGAAGGCGCGCGGCACGGACGCGGTGATCGTGGACACGGCGGGGCGGCTGCACAACAAGGCGAACCTCATGGCGGAGCTTGCGAAGCTGCGCAAGATCATCGACCGTGAGACGCCGGACGCCGCGAAGGAGACGCTGCTCGTCCTCGACGCGACGACGGGGCAGAACGGCCTGCAGCAGGCGAAGGTCTTCCGGGAGATCGCCGGCCTCACGGGCATCGTCCTCACGAAGCTGGACGGCACGGCAAAGGGCGGCATCTGCGTCGCCATCGCGCAGGAGCTGGGCGTGCCCGTGAAGTACGTCGGACTCGGCGAGGGCATCGACGACCTGCAGCCGTTCAACGCGAAGGAATACGTCAACGCCCTGATTTGAGAAGCAGACGGAGGCTTGCTATGAAATTCGTTTTGGCAACTCAGAATCCGAAAAAGAAAGAGGAACTGGTCGCCATCCTCTCAGATCTGGGCGTGGAGATCGTCACCGAGGAGGAGCTGGGCGTCCACGTCGAAGTGGAGGAGACCGGCCAGACCTTCGGCGAGAACGCCGCGCTCAAGGCAAAGGCGGTCATGGAGGCGACGGGGCTGCCCGCCATCGGAGACGATTCGGGACTCTGCGTCGACCAGCTCAACGGTGCGCCGGGCATCTACTCCGCGCGCTACGGCGGACCGGAGCTGGACGACGCCGGACGCTGCGCGCTGCTGCTGGAGATGATGCGCGGCCTGACCGACCGCAGCGCGCATTTTGAGACGTATATCGTCTGCGCGTTTCCCAACGGCGACTGGTTCGCCGCCAAGGGCGAGTGCCACGGCTCCATCTCCTTCGCGCCGCTTGGGAAGAACGGCTTCGGCTACGATCCCGTCTTCTTCCGCACGGAGGAGCAGAAGACCTTCGCCCAGATGACGGCGGAGGAAAAGGCGGCGATTTCGCACCGCGGCAACGCGCTGCGCGCCTTTAAGAAGAAGCTGATCAAATATCTCAGGGAACATCCGGAGGCTTAGGAACGGTATGGAATTGACCGGCAAGCAGCGCGCCCAGCTGCGCGCGATGGCGAACGGGCTGGAGCCTGTGGTGCACATCGGCAAGGACGGCATCGGGGACAACCTGGTCAAGCAGGCGAACGACGCGCTGGAGGCGCGCGAGCTGATCAAGTGCCGCGTGTTGGAAAACTGCGAGCTTACCGCGCGCGAGGCGTGCGACGAGCTGTCCCGCCTGACCCGCAGCGAGCAGGTGCAGGTGATCGGGACGAAGTTCGTGCTTTACCGCGAGACGCACCGGAAGGACAAAAAGGACAAGATCGTGCTCGTCAGGAGCGGGAAAAAGGCATGAAGCTTGGAATGTACGGCGGCACCTTCAATCCGCCGCATCTGGGACATCTCTGCGCCGCCGTCGCCGCGGCGCGCTATCTGGAGCTTGATGAGCTGCTGCTGATCCCGGCGGGCATCCCGCCGCACAAGCAGCTCTCCGACGGCGCGCCCGACGGGGTGCATCGCGCCGCCATGTGCGCCTACACGGCGGAGCAGGCGTCGCTGGAGAGCGGCATTCCCGTCCGGCTCTCGCGCATGGAGCTGGAGCGCACGGGAAAAAGCTATACGTCGGATACCCTGCTCGCGTTGCGCGAGCAGTACCCGGACGCCGAGCTCTGGCTGCTGATGGGGACCGATATGTTCCTCACCTTCCAGAACTGGCATGAGCCGGAGACGATCCTCTCCTGCGCCGGGCTCTGCGCCTTCGGGCGAAGCGAAAAGGATACGGAGGAGCTTTTCGACGTACAGCGGCGCTGCCTCAGCGAGCGCTTTCCCGGCGCGCGCATCGCGACGATGGTCCTGCCGAACCTTGTGGAGATCAGCTCCACGCAGCTGCGCGAGGCGCTGCCGGAGGGCGGAGGCGGGAAGTATCTCGCGCCGCAGGTCTACGGCTATATCCTGCGCGAGCGGCTCTACGGCACGAAGCTCGATCTGAAGCGTCTGACGCTCGACGAGCTGCGCCCCGTCGCGCTTTCGTACCTCAAGGCGAAGCGCGTGCGCCATGTGCTGGGCGTCGAGGAGGAGGCGGTCCGCCTCGCGGAGCGGTACGGCGCGGACGTGGAGAAGGCGCGCGTCGCGGCGCTGCTGCACGACTGCACGAAGAAGCTGGAGATGGACGACCAGCTCGCGCTGTGCGAACGCTACAACGTGGAGCTGGACGAAACGGAGCGCGGGGAGATCAAGCTGCTGCACGCCAAGACCGGCGCCGCGATCGCGCGGGAGGTCTTCGGCGCGGACGAGGAGATCTGCGGCGCGATCTGCTGGCACACGACGGGCCGGGCGAATATGACGACGCTGGAAAAGGTGATCTACCTTGCGGATTACATCGAGCCGAACCGCGATTTCGACGGCGTGGAAGCGCTGCGCGCGGCGGTATACGAGAATCTCGACCGCGGCCTTGCCCTCGGCCTGCGGATGAGCATTGAGGAGCTGGAGGAACGCGGCAGACCCATACACCGCAATACGCGGGAGGCCTACGAGTACATCCTGACCCGGATCAAAGGAGACTGACATGGCATACAGCGACTTTCGCGACAAGCTGAAGGAAAAAACCGCGGAAGCTGAGCTCAAGTTTCACGAGAACAGCGACGAGGCGTGGGCGCAGATGAAGAGCTTTGCGACCGACCCGACCCACTGGATCGTTTTCGGCATCGTCGTGCTGCTGATCGTGGCGGGAATCTTCACGATCAAATTCGTAGCCGCCATCCGAGCGCCCAAGCTGCCGGTACAGACCGAGCAGACCGCGACGATCGGCGAGGAAACCGTTGCGGACGGCAGCCACGGGACCGAGGCGGACGGCGACGGGGAGCCGGAGGAGATCATCGACGACAGCAACACGGTGCAGCCGATCCTCTCCGGCGAGCGGAAGGAGGATTTCTACACCTTCCTCCTGATCGCCACGGACGCGAGCAGCAGCAATACCGACACGCTGATGGTCGTGAGCTACGACGTGAAGAACCAGAAGCTCAACCTCATGAGCATTCCGCGCGATACGATGGTCAACGTCAGCTGGGACATCAAGAAGATCAACTCCGTTTTCGGCATGAGCGGCATGAACGGGCTCAAACGGCACATCGGAAAGCTGATTGGCTTTGTCCCCGATTTCTACGTCATGGTGGACCTGAAGGCGTTCATTGAGACCGTGGACCTGATCGGAGGCGTGGATTTCAACGTTCCGCGCAGCATGAATTACGACGATCCCGCGCAGAATCTGCACATCCACTTTGAGCCGGGCATGCAGCATCTGAACGGGCAGCAGGCGATGGAGGTCGTGCGCTGGCGCAAGAACAACCGCACCGCCTCCGGGCGCATCGACGGCTACGACGACACGGGGCGCATCGAGACGCAGCAGGCGTTTTTGCGCGCCGCGCTCAAGCAGGCGCTCTCCATCCGCAACTGGACGAAGATCTCCGGCTATGTCGAGATCTTCGAGCGCAACGTGAACAGCGATCTGGAGCTCGGCAACATGCTGTGGTTCGCGCGCAAGGCGATGGACCTCAAGGAGGAGGATTTCCTCACCTGCACGATCCCCGGAGACTACTACGCCTCGGCGTGGAGCCGCTCGATCGGCGGGATGCAGTCCTATGTGACGCTGTTCCCGCAGCAGGTCATCAAGCTGGTCAACGAAAGCTTCAACCCCTATCTGGCAAAGGTTTCGATGGCAAACCTCGACATCATGTCGATCAGCGCCGACGGCAGCGTTCATTCCTCCACGGGCTATGTGGCGGACAGCATCGCCGCCAAGCCGCCTGTGACCGGGGAGGAGACAGGGACCGGGCAGCCGGCCGATCCGGCGGATCCCAACGGCACGGCGGCAGACGGAACCGGCGCCGAGCCGGGTACGGAAATCGAGCCCGGTACGGGGACCGGCACAGGAACAGGGACCGGAACCGGCACGGGAACCGAGCCCGGCACAGGCACAGGAACCGGAACCGGCACAGGAACCGGAACCGGTACGGGAACCGGCACAGGCACGGGAACCGGGACAGGTACAGGAGCCGGTACGGGAACGGAAACCGGCACAGGAACCGGCACGGAGCCGGGGATCGGAACAGAAGGACCGGGTACGGGGACCGGAACGGGTACGGAGCCCGGCACAGGCGCCGGGACCGCGGAGCCGCAGCCCGAGTCCGAACCGCAGCCGCAGCCTGAGCCGCAGCCGGAACCGCAGCCCGAGCCGCAGCCCACACAGACGGAAACAGCGCCGACAGAGGGCGGCGCAGAATAAAAGAAAGGAAACATCTATGCTGGAACCGAAGGAAATGGCGCTCATTGCCGCCAAAGCGCTGGACGCGAAGAAGGGCAAGGACATCCGTGTGCTGGAGATCCACAAGGTCACGTCGCTTGCGGACTACTTTGTCATTTGCACAGGCGGCTCCAACACGCAGATCAACGCATTGTGCGACGAGGTGGAAAAGCGGCTTTCCGCCGCGGGCGAGGAGCCGCTCCACCGCGAGGGCTATCGCGGCGGCACCTGGGTGCTGCTGGATTACGGCTGCATCGCGGTGCATGTATTCAGCGCCGAGGCGCGTGAATTCTATTCTCTGGAGCATGTCTGGGCGGACGGCGGGGAGCTGGACCTCAGCGGCGTGCTGACGGAGGATTAAGAGAAGAAGGAGACCATCGACCCATGAAGTACGATTTTGCAGCCATTGAAAAGAAGTGGCAGGAGAACTGGGAGAAGACAAAGCCCTATGCCGCCGTGACAGGGGAGAGCGACAAAAAGAAGTTTTACGGCCTGATCGAGTTTCCGTATCCCTCGGCGGCGGGCCTGCACGTCGGGCACCCGCGCCCGTTCACGGCGATGGACGTCGTGACGC
>CAMVAV010000124.1 GCA_947165595.1 uncultured Clostridia bacterium
GCGCGGTTGCTGTCCTGATACACCGCCACCGCCTGCCCGCCGTAGGCGCGCATCATCTTCATGCACGGCACGTCCGAAAGCCCGTCGCCCACGTAGACCATGTTCGTGAACGGGATGCGCTTGCTGTCGTCCGGCATGGAGGCGTTGAGGTCGCGGTCGTTCGCCAGGTCAAGGATGCCCTTGTTGATGCGGTAGACGAACTGCGTCTTGTTCGTGAAGTTGACGTCCAGCTTCGGCCACATGGCGAGCCCGTCCGCGCCGTAGAGAAATTCGCAGGCGTAAATCTCCTTGAATTCGTGCGCGATGCCGCTGCCCTCGATGATCTCCTTGAGCCCGGAGGAGAGGACGTAGTGCTCCACGGCGACGCCCAGCTCCGCGCCGTAGGCGTTGATCCGGGAAAACCACTCCTTCACGCCGGGGAACAGCTCGATGGCGCGGCCGCAGCTCACCAGATAGTCCCGCTCGAGCCGGATGCCCTTTTTGCGGCACTCGTCGATCATCGTGTACATGTAGGCGAGCAGCCCGTCCATATGGTTGCCCCAGCCGAAGCTGTTGGCGATGCGCCAGAACTCCGCCGGCGTGTAGCCGAGGCTGGGGATAAAGGCGTAATCCTGCATGTCCGTTGTGCACAGCGTCTTGTCAAAATCGTAGAGAAACGCCGCGATCGGCTTTTTCATGGCGGTCCCTCCCCTTTCCGTATCCCGATACAAAAAAGCGGCGCGAGCGCGCCGCTTTTTTTATCCGTCGTCCTCGTCCGCCCTGTAGTTGCGGCCAAACTTCAAGTCGGCAAGCCGGATCGGGCGTGTGTCCGCCTCGACGAAGGGGTTGTCGTCCTCCGGCTCCGCCGGCTTCGGCGCCGCCGCGGGCGCGGGCGCCGGCGCGCTGACCGCCGTCTTCGCGGCGGCAAAGGCTATGGTCGTCGGTTCCACCGTCTTGCCGCCGTCCGCTTCGTGCTCGCGCTCGTAGGAGGCGACGATCTTCTCGCTCAGCGCGGCGACGTCCGCCGCCGCGTCGCGCGCGGCCTTGACCTCGCCGGTCGTCTTTTCCAGCTCCTCGGGCGTCAGGTCGGGCAGAGTCTCCAGCTGCTTGAGCTCCGCCTCGCACACGGCGCGGGTCTTTGCGACGAAATCCTGCGTCTGCGCCTTGAGGGCGTTGAGCCGCTTCTGCTCGAACACGATCTCGTCGTGCAGTGCGCCGATCTTGGCGCGCGCCTCCATCTCCGCGTCGGCAAGAAGGGTCTCCTTCTTCTCCTCCGCCTCGGAGACCATGTTGCTCGCCATCTTCTGCGCCGCCAGCAGCGCCGAGCGCATCGAATCCTCGGTCGCGCGGTACTCCTCCACCTTGTCGACGAGCACCTTCATCTTCGCCTTGAGCGCGGCGTTTTCCTTATAGAGCGCCGTATAGTCGTCGGTCAGCTCGTCGAGGAACTCGTCCACCATCGTCATGTTGTAGCCGCCGAACGTGGACTTTGCGAACGCGTGATCGGCGACCTCCTGCGGTGTGAGCATAACAGAAATCCTCCCTGTGTTACAGATACAGCCCGCTGCTCTCCAGCTCGTCGATCAGGTCGCCCATGATGTCGACGTGATACGGCGTGATGATATAGGTGTTGGCGGCGACCTTCTTGATCTTGCCCTCACCCGCGTAGGCGACGCCCGAAAGGAAGTCGATCAGGCGGCGCGCGATGTCCTTGTTCGTGGACTCCAGATTGATGACGACCGTGCGCTTTTCCTTGAGGTGGTCGGCGATCTCCGAGGCGTTTTCAAACCGCTCCGGCTTGACCAGCACGACCTTGAGCTGCGTGGTGGCGTGGATGTTCACGACCTTGTTGCGCCGGTCCTCCTCGCGCACGCGGGAGCCGCCGCGGTCGCGCTCCTCGAACGCGCCGCCGTCGCCGCGCTGCTTGTCCAGATCGGGAAAATCGTCCTCGTAGGGCTCGTCCTCGTCCTCATAGGGATGCGCCCATCTTTTCAGATCGTCCAGAATGCTCATGGTAATTGTGCCCCTCTCTCTGCGATGCGCCGCGCGTCAGGCTTCGGCGCGGCGTCGGCTTTTGTATCGGCTCCGGTCATACCGCGGCGTAGCTCCGCGCGCCGAAGATCGCCGTCCCGACGCGCACCATGGTCGCGCCGGTGCGTACGGCGTCGGCAAAGTCGCCGCTCATGCCCATCGACAACATATCAAGTTTATTATGATACAATTTTTCATTGATGTCAACATAAAGCCGACGAACTTTTTCAAAGTATGGTATGCTGCCGTGCGGCTCCTCCGCAACGGGTGGTATGCACATCAGTCCCCGGACGCGCACGTTTTTGAGCGCGAGCGCGCTCTCCGCCGCGGCGGGCAGCTCCTCGGGGAAAAAGCCGCTCTTGGCGTCCTCTCTACCGATGTTGACCTCCAGCAGGATGTCCTGCACGATGCCCAGCTTCTCCGCCTGCGCGTTGACGGCGGCGAGCAGCTCGGAGGAGCCGACGGACTCGAGCAGCGCGACCTTTCCCACGACGTTTTTGACCTTGTTGCGCTGCAAATGCCCGATGAAGTGCAGCGGCACGCCGTCATAGGCGTTTTCGGCGAGCTTCTGCGTCATCTCCTGCACGCGGTTCTCGCCCAGCGCGTCGATGCCCGCCGCCACCGCCTCGCGGCACGCCGCCGCGTCGTTCATCTTGCTCGCGCCGACGAGCGTGATCTCCGCCGGGTCGCGCCCGGCCTGACGCGCCGCCTCCGCGATCTCCGCGCGCACCCGCGCGATGTTTTCCGCGATACTCATGTTCCGTTCCCTCCCGTTAATCTATGACCTTTCCGTTGTAGAGCCTGCCCGAGGTGACGATGACCTCGTCGCCCGCGCGCAGGGTGTAGAGCACCAGGTCGCTGTCGCGCGCGGCGCTGACGCCGCCCGGACGCACCAGACAGTAATCCTCGCCCTGATAAACGAGCTCGACGGGCTTGAAAAACGATTGCAGCCCGATGCGGCAATACACGCCGGTCTGTCCCTTTTCGTCGATGCGAAGCGCGTTTTTCGGCACGCGCAGGCCGGTGTGGCTCTCCAGGATCAGCTCCGCGCTCTGGGTGCGCAGCAGCGTGACGGAGGCGAGACGGCTGTCGCCGCGCAGCACGAGCAGACAGCGCCCGTCCACCGCTTCGCCGATGTCGTATACGACGACGGAAAACGAGAGCTCCGCCCCCGAGATCGCAAGCTCATAGCTTTCGCGCAGCCTGAGCGCGGCGGCGTCCTCCTCCGGCACCGAGGCGGCATAGTACCACTGCTCGCCGCGGATCAGCCTTCCCGCCGTGCCGCTGATCGCCTCGGGGGCGGCGGCGTCGAATTCGTCCGGCGTCATCGTATGCAGCGCCTCCGGGGTCAGCACGGACTCATACCCGTCGACGACGGCGGAGAAGGTGCCCGCGAACGGCGCGTAGATCGTGCGGTATTTGCCGCTTGCCGCGGCGGAGGCGGCGCGAATCTGCGCGTCCAGCTCCTCCAGCCGCTCGCTGAGGTCGGCGCTGTCGCGATAGGCGTATTCGCGCCGCAGCACGGTCGAGCGCAGCTCGTCGGCGGCGTCCTCCAGCGCGGCGTAATTCCCGGACGCGCGCGCGGTGTGCAGCGCGACGATGTCCGCCTCGATCTCGCTGTCGAGCCGGAGCGCCTCCTCGGCGTCGCGGGCGGCGCTCTGCGCGTACTGAAGCTGCTCCAGCCGGCTGCGCAGCGACGCCAGCTCCCGCGCGTCCTCCAGCGCCTGCTCGCTGTTGTAGACGGTGGCGATCGCCTTTCCCTTGGCGACGCGCTCGCCCTCCGCGCGCCGCAGCTCGACCAGCGCGTCCGTGCAGTCCACCACGCTTTCGTCCCGTACGACGCGCCCCGCGAGCGGGAGCACGTGCTCGGCGCGATAGATGTAGACGGGCGTGGTTTCCTGCTGCCGCGTGAGCGCGCGCCACACCTGCACGCCGAAATAGGACACGACGGCAAGCGCGATGAAGGCGGTGATCAGTTTTGTGGTGAGGGAACTGTTTTTCTTCATGCTTCCTCGTACCTCGCTCGGGGTACAGGACGGGGCTCACTCCTCCGCGCTCTCCTCGCGCAGGTCGATGCTCTGCGCCGGGACGATCGTGGAGATCGCGTGCTTGTAGAGCATTTGCTGCCGACCCTCGCTCTCCAGCACGACCACGAAGGGGTCGAAGCCGCGCACCGTGCCGCGCATCTGAAAGCCGTTGACCAGAAAGACCGTCAGCGGCACGCTCCGCAGCCGCGCCTTGGTGAGGAAGGTGTCCTGTAGATTGACATTCTTTTTCATGTAGGGATCCGTCCTTTCTTTCCGCGGGACTTGTCCGCCCGCTCTGAAGGTCAGAATACCCCGGATCCGGTGAGGATTTCCGTCGAAAAAGCGAGAGCCTCCTGGAAATCCCGTGTTTTTTTCCAATAGAACCAGTGCACGTCCGGCTCGCGCCGCAGCCAGGTGAGCTGGCGCTTGGCGTACTGCCGCGTGCGGAGCCTGATCTCGTCGAGCGCCGCCTCGCGCGTCGCGGTCCCGTCCAGATACGGGAGGCACTCCTTGTAGCCGATCGCCTGCAGCGCGGTCGAATCCCGCGGCACGCCGGAGGCGAGCAGCGCGCGCACCTCGTCGAACAGTCCCTGCTCCGCCATTTCGTCCACGCGCCGGTCGATCGCCGCGCGCAGGTCCTCCCGGTCGGCGAAGGTGAAGCCGAGGCGCACCGCCTCAAAGCGCGGCGGGACGGATTGGGACTCCAGATGGTGCTGCGTCTGGGTCTTACCCGTCTCGTACCAGACCTCCAGCGCGCGGATCAGGCGCTTGCGATTGGCGGGGTCGATGCGTTCGGCGCTCTCGGGGTCGACGGCGCGCAGCTCCGCGTGCAGCGCGTCCGCGCCCTCCGACGCCAGCCGTTCCTCCAGCGCGCGCCGCACCGCGCCGTTCTTCTCCCCGGCGGCGAAGCCGTGTCCGGCGAGCAGCGCGTCGAGATAGAGCCCCGTGCCGCCGACGACGACCGGCCTTTTTCCGCGCGCGAGGATATCCTCCACGCAGCGCCCCGCGTCCTCCGCGTAGCGCGCGACGGAGCAGGACTCGTGCGGGTCGTAGACGCCGATCATGTGGTGCGGCACGCCCTCCGTCTCCGCCGGCGTCGGCGCGGCGGTGCCGATCTCCATGCCGCGGTAGAGCTGCATCGAGTCGCAGGAGACGACCTCGCCGTTGTATT
>CAMVAV010000125.1 GCA_947165595.1 uncultured Clostridia bacterium
AACTGCCTCGCGCCGATGACCAAGGTCATCAACGACACCTTCGGCATCGAGCAGGCGCTCATGTCCACCATCCACTCCGCCACCTCGAAGCAGAAGCCCGTCGACTCCCGCGGCGGCAAGGACTGGCGCACGGGCCGCAGCGTGCTGGGCAACATCATCCCCTCCACCACCGGCGCGGCGAAGGCGGTCGGCGAGGTCATCCCCGAGCTCAAGGGCCGCATGACCGGCATGAGCTTCCGCGTCCCGACGACCGACGTCTCCGTGGTCGACCTGACCGCGCGGCTCAAGACCTCGGCGAGCTATCACGACGTCTGCGTCGCGATGGAGAACGCCGCGCAGCACAGCATGAAGGGCATCATCACCTGCACGGAGGACCCCGTCGTGTCCAGCGACCTCACGGGCTTCCCGCAGACCTGCATCTTCGACGAGAAGGCGGGCATCATGCTCGACGACAACTTTGTCAAGCTGATCGCGTGGTACGACAACGAGTGGGGCTACACCAACAAGCTCATCGACCTGATGACCCACATGTACAGCGTCGACCATCCCGCCGGCATCTTCACCGACGAGCGCTGAGCGCGTGAGCGTCCCGGTCGAGATCACGGACTATTCCGCGCCGGAGCTGGACGTCTACGCCCGCCTCTCGGAGCGCGAGCTGCTGCGCCATGACGAGCCGCTGGAGGGCCTGTTCATCGCGGAGAGCCCCAAGGTCGTCACGCGCGCGCTGGACGCGGGCTATGAGCCGGTGTCGTTCCTGCTGGAGCGGCGGCATGTCGAGGGCGAGGCGCGGGAGCTGCTCGCGCGCTGCGGAGATATCCCGGTCTACACCGCGCCGCTGGACGTGCTGACGCGGCTGGTCGGCTTTAGGCTCACGCGCGGCGTGCTGTGCGCCATGCGGCGCAAAGGCGAGCCGCCGATGGACGAGGTCTGCGCCTCCGCGCGGCGGATCGCCGTGCTGGAGGACGTGATGAACCCGACGAACGTGGGCGCGATCTTCCGCAGCGCGGCGGCGCTGGGCATGGACGCGGTGCTGCTGACGCGCGCCTGCGCCGATCCGCTCTACCGCCGCGCCGTGCGCGTGAGCATGGGCAACGTGTTCCTGCTCCCGTGGACGCACGTCGGCGCGGACTGGAGCGAGAGGCTGCACGCGCTCGGCTTCCAAACCGCCGCCATGGCGCTGAGCGAGGACGCGCTCCCCCTCGGCGACCCGGCGGTCGCGGCGGCGGAACGGCTCGCCGTCGTGCTCGGCACGGAGGGCGACGGGCTCGCGCCCCGCACGGTCGCCGCGTGCGACTTCACCGTGCGCATCCCGATGTCGCGCGGCGTCGATTCACTCAACGTCGCCGCGGCGAGCGCGGTGGCCTTCTGGGAGCTCGGGAAAAAATGATCGATACACAATCATGCGCCGCGGAAGCGATCGGCTTCCGCGGCGCGTTCCTGTTTATATGGGGTTTATATACGGTTCGGTCAGCGGCACAGATAGCAATACCAGCCCTCGGAGCTGTTTTCCTCCGCGACCGTCCAGCCGTTTTGCTCCAGCCCCGCGCGCACTTCGGCGGCGCGGTCGTCGATGATGCCGGAGCAGAGGAACGCCCCGCCCTCCTTCAGCAGCGCCCGCACCCGCGGCGCAAGCGAGAGGATCACGTCCGCGACGATGTTCGCCGTCACGAGATCGTAGTCCCCGCCGAATTCGCGGGCAAGCTCCCGGTCCGCGGTCACGTCCCCGGCGCGGACGGTGTAGCGCTCGCGTCCGATGCCGTTGAGCGCGGCGTTTTCATAGGCTACGTTCACGCAGGCGGGGTCCACGTCGCAGGCGAAGGCGCGCGCCGCCCCCAGCCGCAGCGCGGCGATGGAGAGGATGCCGCTGCCGCAGCCGAGGTCGAGCACCTTCTCCCCGCCCCGGATCAGGCGGTCCAGCGCGGTCAGGCACAGCCGCGTCGTGGCGTGGCTGCCCGTGCCGAAGGTAAGGCCCGGATTGAGCAGCAGTTTGACGCGCTCCGTTTCGCCCGTTTCCTCCCACTCCGGAACGACCAGCAAGCGCTCGCCGATCTCCATCGGCTTATAGAACGCCTTCCAGTTGTTCTCCCAGTCCTCGTCCGCGACGTTCTGCATGGAAAGGAGCAGCGGCGCGTACTCGGGATGCGCCTTTTTGAGCGCCGAGAGCGCGAGGCGCACCTGCCCCAGCGTGTGCCAGCCGCCGTCGTCCTCCGGCAGATAAAAGGTCACGCGGCACTTGCCCCGCTTTTCCTTCAGCAGCGCGTCGTCCACGTAGTCCCAATACTGCCGGTTGTTCTCGAGGAAGCTCTTGAAGTCGCCCTCCTCGTCGATCATCAGCGATTCGACGCCCTGCGCGCCAAGCAGGTCGCTCACCGGCTCAATGCCGTCGGGCGTCGTGTCGACGGAAAGCTCCAGCCAGTTCATCGGTCGCCGCCGAAGAAGAACAGGCCCAGCGTGCCCGCGCCCGTGTGCGAGCCGATGACCGGGCCGATGTAGCCGTCGCGCACGTCGGTGACGTTGAAGCGCTCCTTGAGCAGGCCCTTGACGAACTCCACGCTGTCCGGCGCGTCGGCGTGGCAGATGAACACGGTCTGGTCCTCCAGCGGGCGCGTGCCCAGCTCGTCCATCTTGTTGACCAGCTCCGTCAGCGCCTGCTTCATGCCGCGCGCCTTGGACACGGGGGTCAGCCTGCCCTGCGCGTCGCAGTGCATGACGGGCTTGATGGACAGCACCGTGCCGACGACGGCGCTGGTGACGTTCAGGCGTCCGCCGCGGCGCAGGTGGTTGAGGTCGGCGACGGTAAACCAGTGGTTCTGATGGGGGATCATGCTCCGCACCCAGTCGGCGAGCGTGTCGATCTCCTCTCCCGCCTGCTTGCGCTTCGCCGCGTGCCAGACCAGCATCCCCTGCCCGCGCGAGGCGGAGAGCGAGTCGATCACGATGATCTTCGCCTCCGGGAATTCGTTGCGCATCTCCTCCGCGGCGATGCAGGCGGACTGATAGGTGGTGGACAGCGCGCTTGAGAAATTGATGCACAGGATGTCCTTTCCGCCGCGCAGGATCGGACGCATGGCGTCGGTGAAGTCGCCGACGTTGACGGCGGAGGTGGTGCTCAGGACGCCGGCGCGGATGTACTTGTAGTACGCCTCCAGCGTCATCTCCTCGTGACCGGGCGTGTCGCGGCGGGTAATGCCCTCCATCGTAAATGTGAGCGGCAGAACGGTCAGCTCGCACTCGGCAACCTCGGCGGCGCTGAGATCGCAGCAGCTGTCGGTCATAATGACGTAATCACGCATATCGGTTCTCCTTCCTGTAGCGAAATAATGCACACAGACGGGCGCTCGCAACTATTATAACACAGCTTTGCGGAAATGGGAAGCGCTCTTATTTTCCCACGCAGAATCGCTCGAAGATGCGCGCGACCATGTCCTCGCGCGCGGTGCGGCCCGTCAGCTCGCCCAGCGCGTTCGACGCCGCCTCCGCCTCGGTGAGCACCACGTCGGGCGTCATGCCGCCCCGGAGCGCGTCGAGCGCGGAGCGCACGGCGTCGCGCGCGCGCGACACGGCGTCCGCCTGGCGCGCGTTGGTCAAAAGCGTCCCGCTCTCCGCCGGCGGGGCGGGGAACAGCGCCGCGACCGCCGCCTCCAGCGCGTCGAAGCCCTCGCCGGTGACGTTGGACAGCTCCACGAACGGCGGCGGGTCCTGCCCGCAGAGTCCGGGCGTCACGCCGCCAGCGGCAAGGTCCTTTTTGGTCGCGACAAAGATCCACGGCTTGCCCGCGCCTTGCGCGAGGCGCAGCGTTTCCAAATCCTCGCGCGCGGGGCCGCGGCTGCCGTCCGCGAGCGCCAGAATGAGGTCCGCCTGTTCGACCGCCCGGCGCGAGCGCTCGACGCCGAGCTTCTCCACCGCGTCGTCCGTCTCGCGCAGACCGGCGGTGTCGATCAGGCGCAGCAGCACGCCGCCGACGAGCGCCTTCTCCTCCACGGTGTCGCGCGTTGTGCCGGGGATGTCGGTGACGATGGCGCGGTCGAAGCCCGCCAGCCGGTTCAAAAGCGACGACTTGCCCGCGTTCGGCGCGCCGATGATGGCGGTCGCCACGCCGTTTTTGACGATTTTTCCGCGCGCGTAGGTGGCAAGCAGACGGTCGAGCGACGCCTCGATCTCCGCGAGTGCCGCCTCGGTTTCGGCGGGCGAAGCGTCGGCGATGTCCTCGTCGGGGTAGTCCACCACGGCGTAAAAGCGGCTGGTGATATCCAGCAGTTTGCCGTAGGCGTCCTCGGCAAGCGTGCGGAGCGCGCCGTCCAGCTGGAGCGCCGCGTTGCGCGCGGCCTCGGCGGTCTCGGCGTCCACGAGGTCGACGATCGCCTCCGCCTCGGTGAGGTCCAGCTTGCCGTTCAGAAACGCGCGCCGGGCGAACTCGCCCGGCTTCGCCTGCCGCGCGCCGGCGGCAAACGCGGCGGAGAGCACCTCGCCGAGCACCACGGGCGAGCCGTGGCAGTGGATCTCGGCGTCCACGTCGCCGGTGTAGGACTTCCCCGCCGCGAACCAGACCGCGAGCGGGTGGTCGATGACCCGCCCCTGCGCGTCGTGCACGCAGCCGTAGACCATGCTGCGCGGGCGCGCCGCGGAGACGGGCTTCCCGTTCACGGGCGTAAAGAGCTTTTCCAGGATGTTCAGCGCGTCCGGTCCGCTGAGGCGGACGATCCCGAACGCGCTGCGCGCGAGCGGCGTCGCAATGGCGGCAATGGTGTCCATAGGAAGCTCCTTTCCGAAAAAAGGACGGCCTTCGCCGTCCTTTTTCCCTTCTTAATGCTGCTCCTGCTGCGCCTTCTGCTGCGCCTCGATCTCGAGGAGCGCGTCCTTGCGCGAGAGGTTCCAGCGGCCCTTCTCGTCGATCTCCATGAACTTGACCCAGATCATGTCGCCGACGGTGACCACGTCCTCCACCTTCTCCACGCGCTTCTTGTCGAGGCGGGAGATGTGCACCAGGCCGTCCTTGCCCGGGGCGATCTCGACGAACGCGCCGAACTGCATCAGGCGCACGACGCGACCGTAGTAGAGCTTGCCCACCTCGGGCACGAACACGATGTCGTCGATGCACTTCTTCGCGGCGTCGCACGCGGCGGCGTTGGGCGAGGCGATGCGGATCGTGCCGTCGTCCTCGATATCGACCTTCGCGCCGGTGTCGGCGACGATCTTCTG
>CAMVAV010000126.1 GCA_947165595.1 uncultured Clostridia bacterium
CGGAGGGCTATAGCTCTCCGAGTTTTATTTTTGCCAACGTTTATTTTACACTATGCATTCTCCCTTGCAATCCCGCGCGCGTTTGTTATAATATAGAATCATCAATTTGAGGAGGTACTTATCATGCAGGAACTGGAGCGTCAATTCCACATCCACTGCGCTCCCGGCGAGGTCGGGCGCTACGTCATCCTCCCCGGCGACCCCGGACGCTGCGCCTCCATCGCGGCGCTGTTCGACGACGCGAAGAAGATCGCGCAGAACCGCGAGTTTACCACCTACACCGGCTCGCTGCTGGGCGTGCCCGTGAGCGTCTGCTCCACCGGCATCGGCGGTCCCTCCGCCTCCATCGCCATGGAGGAGCTGCACAAGCTGGGGGCGGACACCTTCATCCGCACGGGCACCTGCGGCGGCATCGATCTGGACGTCAAGTCCGGCGACATCGTCGTCGCCACCGGCGCGATCCGCTTCGAGCACACCTCGCTGGAATACGCGCCGATCGAGTTCCCCGCCGTGCCGGACTTCGGCCTCACTTCCTCGCTGCTGGAGGCGTCGCGCGCCCTCGGCTACCGGACGCACGCCGGCGTCGTGCAGTGCAAGGACAGCTTCTACGGCCAGCACAGCCCCGAGGCGAGCCCCGTGTACTACGAGCTGCTGCAAAAGTGGGAGAGCTGGAAGCGCCTCGGCGTCAAGGCGAGCGAGATGGAGTCCGCGGCGCTGTTCGTCGTGGCGGCGGCGCTGCATGTGCGCTGCGGCTCGTGCTTCCATGTGGTCTGGAATCAGGAGCGCGAGAAGGCGGGCCTCGATCAGGACATGAGCGAGGACACCTCCGCCGCCGTCAAGGTCGCGGTCGAGGCGCTCAAGCTCGTCATCGCCGCGGACAAGAGCAATGGCTAAAACGACCGTCGGCATTCTCGGCGGCATGGGGCCTCTCGCCACCGCCGACCTCTTCCGCAAGCTGGTCCTGCTCGCCGACGTGAAGAGCGATCAGGAGCACCCCCGCGTCGTGATTGACTCCAACACCGACATCCCCGACCGCACGGCGGCGCTGCTGCACGGCGGCGCCGACCCCGTGCCGGAGCTGACGAAGAGCGCGAAGCGTCTGGTGAGCATCGGCGCGGACGTGCTGATCATGCCCTGCAACACCGCCCACGGCTTCTACGACGCGGTCGCGGCGGCGGTGGACGTCCCCGTGCTGCACATGATCGCGCTGACGCGGGACGCCCTGCGCGAGCGCGGGATCGCGACCGCGGGGCTGCTCGCCACCGACGGCACGATCGAAACCGGCGTCTACGCCCGCGCGTTCGAGGGCAGCGGCGTCGCGCTGCTGACGCCGAAGGCGGAGGAGCAGGCGGCGGTCATGGACATCATTTACAACGGGGTAAAGGCGGGCGACCTCGCGCACGACGTCTCGGCGTTCCGCCGCGCCTGCGAGGGGCTGCTCGCGCGCGGGGCGCAGACGCTGATCCTCGGCTGCACGGAGCTTCCGCCCGCGTTCGAGCTCTACCGCCTCGACTACCCGCACACCGACCCCACGCTGGAGCTGGCGCGCGCCGCGCTGCGGTTCGCGCATTGCCTGATCAAGGAATAAGGAGCCGCCGTCATGAGCTATGCCGACCGAATCTTTCGTCAAACCTGTCTCGACATCCTGCAAAACGGCGTGCGCGACGACGCGCTGACCGTCCGCCCGCACTGGGAGGACGGCACGCCCGCCCACACGATCAAGAAATTCGGCGTCGTCAACCGCTACGACCTCGCGAAGGAGTTTCCCATCCTGACGCTGCGCCGCACCTACTGGAAAAGCGCCGTGGACGAGCTTTTGTGGATCTGGCAGAAGAAGTCCAACAACGTCCATGACCTCTCCTCCCACATCTGGGACGCGTGGGCGGACGAGAACGGCAGCATCGGCAAGGCGTACGGCTATCAGCTCGGCGTGAAGCACCACTATCCGGAGGGCGACATGGACCAGGTCGACCGCGTGCTCTACGACCTGAAGCACAACCCCGCCTCGCGCCGCATCCTGACGAATCTCTACAACTTCGCCGATCTGCACGAGATGGCGCTCTACCCCTGCGCGTACTCGATGACGTTCAACGTCTCGGGCGACACGCTCAACGCGATCCTGAACCAGCGCAGCCAGGACATGCTGGCGGCAAACAACTGGAACGTGGTGCAGTACGCCGTGCTGGTGCACATGTTCGCGCAGGTCAGCGGGCTGAAGGCGGGCGAGCTGGTGCACGTCATCGCCGACTGCCACATCTACGACCGCCACATCCCCATCATCGAGCGGATGCTGCAGGAGCCGGAGCATCCCGCGCCGTCGTTTTTCATCGACCCCGCGGTGACGGATTTCTACGCCTTCACCAGGGACAGCTTCCGGCTCGAAAACTATGTGTATTCCCCCTTTGAGGACAAAATTCCCATTGCGATTTGAAAAAGAGGCGTTTTATCCATGCAAGCAATCGTCTGTGTCAGCGAAAACTGGGGCATCGGCCGCGACGGGCAGCTCCTGTTTCACCTTGCCGCCGACCTCAAACGCTTCCGGGCGCTGACGCTCGGCAAAACCGTCATTCTCGGCTCCCGGACACTGGCGACCTTCCCCGGCGGGAAGCCCCTGCCGGACCGGCGCAGCATCGTGCTCACGCGCAGCGAGCTGCCCATCGAGGGCGCGGAAACGGCGCACTCGGTGGAGGAGGCGCTCGCGCTCGCGGGGCGGGACGCCTGCGTCATCGGCGGCGCGAGCGTCTACACGCTGCTGCTGCCGTACTGCGACCGCGTGCTCGTCACGAAGGTGGACGCCGCGCCGGAGGCGGACAGCTACTTCCCCAACCTCGACACCCACCCCGACTGGCGCGCCGCTTCCGAAAGCGAGCCCATGGAGGAGGACGGCGTCCGCTTCCGCTTTGTCGACTATGTGAGAAACTAGCCTATGGCGAATATGACCACCGACGTCCGTTTCGTCCGGGGGATCGGAGAGGCGCGCGCGAAGAGCCTGCAAAAGCTGGGCATCCTGACCCTGCGCGATCTGATCTCCTGGTTTCCGCGCGCCTATGAGGACCGGCGCGTCTACCGCCGCATCGACGAGCTGGAAACGGGGGAATCCGCCTGCGTGCGCGCGGTCGTCGCGACAGAGCCGCGGCTCAGCCACGTCCGCAAGGGACTCGACCTCGTCAAGCTGCGCGTCGTGGACGAATCGGCGGCGTTGGAGCTGACCTATTTCAACCAGAGCTATGTCAAAGACTCGCTCCGTGTCGGCGAGGAATTCGTCTTCTACGGCAAGGCGGAGGGCACGCCGCGGCGCCGTCAGATGGTCAACCCCCTCTTTGAGAAGGAGGGCGCGGACCAGATCACGGGGCGCATCGTGCCCGTCTACCCGCTGACCGCCGGCGTGACGCAGACGGTGCTGCGCAAGGCGGTGCGGCAGGGGCTGGACGAGTGCGCGGACGAGCTGAGCGACTTCCTGCCCGAGGACGTGCGGAGGGAGCATTGCCTCTGTCACGTCCGCTACGCCTACGAAAACGTCCATTTTCCCGCCGACGACGAGGCGCTCGCGGTTGCGCGGCGGCGGCTGGCGTTTGAGGAGCTGTTTCTTCTCACGCTGGGGCTGAAGCTCCTGCGCGCGCGGCGCGCCGACGTCGCGGGACAGCAGTGCGAGGCGGTCGAACTCGAGCCGTTTTACGCGGCGCTGCCCTTCACGCTGACCGGGGCGCAAAAGCGCGCCGTTGAGGACGCCGTGCGGGATATGTCGTCCGGTCGTCCGATGAACCGGCTCGTGCAGGGCGACGTTGGCTCCGGCAAGACGATGGTCGCCGCCGCCGCGATCTGGTTCGCGGCGCAAAGCGGCCTTCAAAGCGCGCTGATGGCGCCGACGGAGATTCTCGCGGAGCAGCACTATAAAACGCTCGCCCCGCTGCTGGAGCGGCTCGGCGTACCCTGCGCGCTGCTGACCGCCGCCACGTCCGCGAAGACGCGGCGCTCCATTCTCGGGCAGCTGCAGGCGGGGGAGCTGACGCTCGTCATCGGCACGCACGCGCTGCTCTCGCCGGACGTCGTATACCGTCGGCTCGGCCTCGTCGTCACGGACGAGCAGCACCGCTTCGGCGTCGATCAGCGCGCGGCGCTGGGCGCGAAGGGCGACCATCCGCATCTGCTCGTCATGTCGGCGACGCCCATCCCCCGCACGCTGGCGCTGATGATCTACGGCGATCTCGACGTCTCGCTCATCGACGAGCTGCCCCCCGGTCGGCAGAAGATCGACACCTACGCGGTGAACTCGGGCTATCACGAGCGCATCTACGCCTTCGTGCGCAAGCTGGTCGCCGAGGGGCGGCAGGCGTACGTCATCTGCCCCATGGTCGCGGAGAACGACGCGCTGCCCGACGAGCGCAAGGCGGTGACCGCCTACGCGGAAAAGCTGCGCGCCGAGGCGTTTCCCACGCTGCGCGTCGCGCCCATTCACGGCAAGCTCAAGGCAAAGGAAAAGGACGCCGTCATGCGCGAATTCGCCGCGGGGCAGATCGACGTGCTCGTCTCCACCACGGTGGTGGAGGTGGGCGTGGACGTGCCGAACGCGGCGGTCATGCTGATCGAAAACGCCGAGTGCTTCGGGCTTTCGCAGCTTCACCAGCTGCGCGGGCGCGTCGGGCGCGGGGCGCACAAGTCCTACTGCATCCTCGTCTCGGACAACGAGGGAGAGGAGAACAAGCGCCGTCTCGCCGTGATGGTCAAAACGAACAACGGCTTCGAGATCGCGGAGGAGGATCTGAAGCTCCGCGGCCCCGGCGATTTCTTCGGCTCGCGCCAGCACGGCCTGCCCACGCTGCGCGCGGCGGACCTCACCGGCGACATGGAGCTGCTGTACGAGGCGCGCGCCGCCGCGGAGCGCCTGCTCGCCGAGGACCCGGAGCTCGCCGCGCACGACGCGCTGCGCCGCCGCATCACGGAGCTCTTTGAGCTCAACGCCGGCGCGATGAACTGAAACGCGGCACCGTTTCCTGCTGAAGAACGAATGCGGCACCGTTTCCTGCTGAAGAACGAATGCGGCACCGTTTCCTGTCCAAGAACGAAACGCGACCCCATTTCTTCTTTTTCTTGAAAAGAAGAAACGGTGTCGCCCGTCAAAGAAGAAAAGCGCCGGATGGCTGCACGAGGTGCCGTGCAAACCATCCGGCGCATCTTGT
>CAMVAV010000127.1 GCA_947165595.1 uncultured Clostridia bacterium
GCTGGTCTGCGCGGGCGAGCTGGTGATGGACGCCGTGGACCGCTGCGGCGCGGAGCTGGTGCCCGTCGACAGCGAGCACAGCGCGATCTTCCAGTGCCTGCAGGGCTGCCGTGACCGCGGCGAGATCCGGAGGCTGCTGCTGACCTGCTCCGGCGGGCCGTTTTACGGGCTTTCCTACGACGAGCTTGCGGGCAAGACGCGCGCGGACGCCCTGAAGCACCCGAACTGGACGATGGGCGCGAAGATCACGGTCGACAGCGCGACGCTGATGAACAAGGGGCTGGAGATCATCGAGGCGATGCGGCTCTACCGTTTGCCGCTCGAGCAGGTCGACGCGGTCATCCACCGGCAGAGCATCGTCCATTCGCTCGTCGAGTTTCGGGACGGCGCGCTGCTGGCGCAGCTCGGCACGCCGGACATGAAGCTGCCCATCCGCTACGCGATGACCTGGCCGGAGCGCGCCGCATCTCCCGCGGAGCCGCTGGACCTTCTCAGGTGCCCGCCGCTCACCTTCGCCGCGCCGGATGAGGAGACGTTCCGCTGCCTGAGAATCGCAAAGCGCTGCGCGCAAAAGGGCGGCACCGCCTGCGCGGTGATGAACGGCGCGAACGAGGCTGCCGTCGGCGCGTTTCTGGACGGGCGCATCGGCTTCAACGACATTCCTGCGCTGGTGGAGGCCGCGCTGTCCGATGTGGAGCAGGCATCGGATCCCTCGCTTTCGGATATTCTGGAAGCGGACCGCCTGGCACGCGAGAGCGTCCGGGCGCATATCAAAGAGTAGAAGGAGCCTCTTATGGTCTATATTCTGATCGCAATCCTGATTTTCGGCATCCTGATCGGACTGCACGAATTCGGACACTTTGCCGTCGCAAAGGCGTGCGGCGTCAAGGTGAACGAGTTCTCCATCGGCATGGGGCCGCTCCTGTTCCAGCGTACGAAGGGGGAGACGGATTATTCGCTGCGCCTGCTGCCCATCGGCGGATACTGCGCCATGGAGGGAGAGGACGAGGAATCCACCGACACGCGCGCGTTGAACCGCCAGCCCTTCTGGAAGCAGTTCCTGATCTTCGTTGCCGGCGCGGCAATGAACTTTCTCACGGGCTTTGTGATCCTGCTGTGCCTGTATGCCGGCGCGGCGGCGTTCATAACCACGGACATCGTCGCCCTCAACGACGGCTTTCCCAACAAAGGGGAGAACGGCATCATGGAAGGCGACACGATCTATTCCATCAACGGCGAGCGCATTTATCTGTTCAACGACGTGGATACGATCCTTCAGTTCAAGTCGCGCGGCGACACCATGGAAATGGTCGTTGTGCGCAACGGAGAAAAGCTGACGCGCACGCTGCAAAAACAGACCTATACGGATGAAAACGGGAAGGAATACCGCGCGTTTGGCTTCTCCTTCGGCAGCGTGGTCGAGGCAACGCCGCTGCTCAAGCTGAAATACGCCTGGTACAACGCGCTGGACTATGTGCGCCTCGTGCGGCTGAGCCTGCAAATGCTCCTCACCGGCGCGGCGGGCGTCAAGGACCTCAGCGGACCGGTCGGCATCGTCTCCACGATCTCGGAGATCGGACAGGAGACGGAGGCGCAGGAGGGCTTCGGGGCGGCGCTGGAAAACATCCTGTACTTCGGCGCCATGATCGCGGTCAACCTTGCCGTGATGAACCTGCTTCCGCTGCCGGCGCTGGACGGAGGAAAGGTCCTGGTCCTTGTGGTGGACGCCGCTGCCATGCTGCTGTTCAGAAAGAAGATCCCGCAGAAGTTCGAGACGGTCATCAATGCCGCGGGGCTCGTACTGCTGCTGGGTCTGATGCTGTTCGTGACGTTCAACGACGTCGTAAAGCTTGTCAACTGAATCGGAGTGATTTCCATGACAAAACAGATTCTGGTCGGGGGCGTTCCCATCGGGGGCGGCGCGCCGGTCACAATACAGTCGATGTGCAACACGCGCACCGGGGATGTGGAGGCGACGGTCCGCCAGATCCGCGCGCTGGAAGCCGCGGGCTGCGAGATCATCCGCGTCACCGTGCCGGATATGGAGGCGGCGCGCGCGCTGAGCGCGATCCGCGAGAGCATTTCGATCCCGCTGGTCGCGGACATCCACTTTGACTACCGCCTCGCGGTGGAGGCCGCGGCGCGCGGCGCGGACGCCATTCGCATCAACCCCGGCAACATCGGCGGGGAGGACAGGGTCCGCGCGGTGGTGGAGGCGTGCCGCGCGCGCCGGCTGCCGATCCGCATCGGCGTCAACGGCGGTTCACTGGAGAAGGAGCTTTTGGCAAAGTACGGGCGCGTGACCCCGGAGGCGCTGGTCGAGAGCGCGCTGGGGCACATCCGCCTGCTGGAAAAGTATGATTTCGGCGATATCTGCGTCAGCGTCAAGTCCAGCGACGTGCCGGTCAATATGAAGGCGTACCGGCTGCTGCACGAGACGGTCGATTACCCGCTGCATCTGGGCGTCACCGAGGCGGGCACGCCCTCGATGGGGCTGATCAAGTCCGCCGTCGGCATCGGCGGATTGCTGTGCGACGGCATCGGCGACACGATCCGCGTCTCGCTGACCGCCGATCCGGTGGAGGAGATCGCGGCCGCCAAACGCATCCTGCAGGCGTGCGGGCTGCGCCGCAGCGGGGTGGACCTCGTTTCCTGCCCGACCTGCGGGCGCACCTCCTACAACATGATCCCGCTGGTTGAAGAGCTGGAACGCCGCCTGGCGGGCTGTGAAAAGCAGATCACGGTGGCGGTCATGGGCTGTGTCGTCAACGGACCGGGCGAGGCAAGCGCGGCGGATATCGGCGTCGCGGGCGGAAAAGGCGAGGGGCTGATTTTCCGGCACGGCAAGGTGCTGTATAAGGTGCCGGAGGAAAAGCTGCTGGACGCGCTGCTGGAGGAGATCGAAAAGCTGTAAGGCGGGGGAAGGCTTTGCCGACCCGCACAACACTCTGGAAACAAAGGATGCATTATGGCGGATAAGAAGGCTTTTTTTGAATTATTCAGTGATTTTATGCCGGATTTTACGCTTCGCCGCTATCTGAACGATGCGTATGTCACCGATATGGTGCTCGAGGCGGAGCAGCGCTCGCTGTCGCTGGAGCTGGAACTGCCGGCGGAGCTTCCGGAGCCGGCGCGCGCCGATACGGAGTCGCTGCTTGCGGAGCGCTATGAGCTCAAGACCGTGCGCCTGCACACCCATGTTCTGCCTCCCGCGGAAAAGGGCGGAAAGAGCGCGGAGAAAAAGGCAAAGCCCAGGACGCGCCGCATCATGGGCGGTGAGATCAAGGGCCGGGTCACGCCGATGAAGGACCTGACCGCGACCATGGGCAAGGCGGTCGTGGAGGGCAAGGTCTTCCGGTTCGAATGCCGTGAGACGCGCCGCGGCGGCGTATGGGTGGTTGCGATCGAGATGACGGACTACACCGGCTCCATCGTCGTGCGCCGCAACATGAAGGAGCAGGAGATGCTGCCCCTGCAGGAGCGCATTTCGACCGGCATGTGGCTGCGGGTGGGCGGCACGATGGAGCTGACCTACGACGGCAAGGACATGCTGCTCAACCCGCGCGACATCAGCGAGGTGCGGCACGAGGGCCGGAAGGACAACGCGTCCGTCAAGCGCGTGGAGCTGCATCTGCATACGAAAATGTCCAACATGGACGCCCTGACCGACACGAAGGAGGTCGTGAAGCTTGCCGCGTCGTGGGGCATGCCCGCCATCGCCGTCACGGACCACGGCGTCGCGCAGGCGTTTCCGGACGCGTGGAAGGCGGCGGGGGACAAGATCAAGGTCCTCTACGGCTGCGAGGGCTATTTTGTCAACGATCTGGACGACCGCATCGCCGTGCACGGCAGGCAGGACGCCGCGTTTTCGGACGAGTTCGTCTGCTTCGACATCGAGACCACCGGCCTGCGCGTCACGCAGGAGGCGATCACGGAGATCGGCGCGGTGCTGATGCGCGGCGGCGAGATCGTGGACACCTTCCAGACCTTTGTCGATCCGGAGCGCCGGCTCAAGCCGGAGATCGTGGGGCTCACGGGCATCACGGACGAGATGCTCCGCGGCGCGCCGAAGCTGAAGGACGCGCTGCATGCGTTCCTTGACTTTGCGGGGGACCGCATCCTGGCCGCGCACAACGCCGAGTTCGACATCGGCTTTATCCGCGCGGGCTGCGAGAAGTGCGGCATCCCGTTCGAGCCGACCTATCTGGATTCGCTGATCTTTGCGCAGAATCTTCTGCCGGACCTCAAAAACCACAAGCTCGACGTGGTGGCGGAGGCGCTGCGCCTGCCGGTTTTCAACCATCACCGCGCGAGCGACGACGCCGTACCCGTGGCGCAGATGCTGGCGAAATTCTTTCCCATGCTCGAGAAGCGCGGCGTGACGCGCGTGCAGCAGATCAACGAAGAAATGCTCAAGCTGCGCCCGCTGACCGCTCCCGCGCACCGTTACCCCAAGCACATCGTCCTGCTCGCGCAGAACAAGGTCGGGCTCAAGCACCTCTATCAGCTCATCTCCGCGTCGAACCTCAAATACTTCAAACGCTTTCCGCTGATCCCCAAGACGGAGCTGGTCGCGCACCGCGAGGGCATCCTCGTCGGCTCCGCGTGCGAGGCGGGCGAGCTGTATCAGGCGGTGCTGGACCGCAAGGACTGGGACGAGCTCAAGCGCATCGCGTCGTTCTATGACTATCTCGAGATCCAGCCGCTTTGCAACAACCGCTTTCTTATCCGCGAGGGGAAGGTGAAGGACGAGGAGGAGCTGAAGGAGCTCAACCGCACCATCCTCCGCCTCGGCGAAGAGCTGGGCAAGCCCGTCTGCGCGACCGGCGACGTGCATTTTCAGGAGCCGGAGGACGAGGAGTACCGCCATATCATCCTCGCGAGCAAGAAATTTGCCGACGCGAACGAGCCGCTGCCGCTCTATTTCCGCACGACGGACGAAATGCTCAAGGAATTCGACTACCTCGGCAAGGACAAGGCGTACGAGGTCGTCGTGACCAATACCCGCGCCATCGCCGACCGGATCGAGAGCATCGAGCTGCTGCCCAAGGGCAAGCTTTTCCCGCCGCGGCTGGAGAACTCCGAGGAGGACCTCAACCGCATGGTGTGGGAGAAGGCGCACGAGCTCTACGGCGAGGAGCTGC
>CAMVAV010000128.1 GCA_947165595.1 uncultured Clostridia bacterium
CGTTCTCCTTGGTGGCCGCGCCGCCGATTACCGTCGCGGCCTGTCCGCCTTCCTTAATGTTCGCGATCCTGTCCTGCGGACGCGCTTGCCGGTATGCCTGTTCCACGTTCGCGGCGGTCTCCGCCACGCCGACGCCCTGCGCGCCGTACAGCTTCATCGAGCCGGAAAGGATATTCCTCAGCCGCTCATCGAGCGAAGAATCCCCCCGGCTCTGCTCGCGCAGGGCAATTTGGTCCGCGACGCTTTTCGGCGCTTCGCTGCCGGAATGTCCTCCGACGCCGCGCCCCGCAGCGAGTCCAAACGACCGTCCGCTGCCGCTGTGCGCCGCGCCGCCCGTTGATAGAAACGTGTTTGCTTCGCCCGTGCCGAACGCCCGCGCCTGCCATTCGATCTCATGGTCGAGCGCGCTTCGCTTCGCCGCCTGCCGCGACGCGCTTTCGACGTTCCGCTTGTCCAGCTCGTCCGCGCGCTCCGCTGTGAGGGGCGTCGTTTGCTTTCGTCCGTTCTCGGTCAATCCGTATTTGGTGAAAATATTCGTGCTGCTTTGCGCGGCTTGAAAATCGGGCGCGGCGGGCGGCGCTGCCGCGCCTGTCGCTCCGCCGGTCCAGCCCGCCTGCTTGCGGATCGCCTCCGCGCTCTCGTGCGCCTTTTGCGCGGCGTTCCGGTTCCCCGCCGCCATCGCGCTGTCATATTGCTGGGTGTAGGCAACGATCGCGCGCTGCTGCCCGCCGGTCAGATGCTTCTTGTCCCATTCGGAAAGCGCCATGGTTTCCGCCCCCTCTCCTCGATTTGTTTCACCGTTACAAATCCTCCTTTCATAAAGTCTCTCATTAAGTTACGTTTTGGGCGCAATTCACCCGTCACGCATCCGCCGCCCCAACCGTTCAAATACGGAAACAAAGTAAAGGGCAGTATTCACGGGCAAGCAGGCGCTTTACACGCAATAACTTATTAGGCTACCAAGAGAATAACATGTCATACTGAAATTTATTAAAACGATTGAAAATCGTTTTATAGCCGCGCAGCGGCGTTAAATTTCGCATGAGACGTGTTTTGCGCCTTTGGCGCAAAACCAGCGTGCGCAGCACGCGCCTTTCAAATTAAATCTTTTAATTTGAAAGTAGTATCACATGTAGCTTGTCAAGTCATTTCCGCGCAATTTTCCAAATATTTCCTCCCGCCCCAGGCGCAGCCGCGGCGACGCACAGCGCCGCGCGCGCAAAAACGCAGCGCAAGCGGAAAAAGGGAATACCCGTATCGACAAGCTGCGCCGAATGGGCTCGCACCATGTGTGGGCGGCCATCCGGCGCTTTTCCTTCTTTGGCGGGCGACACCGTTTCTTCTTTTCAAGAAAAAGAAGAAATGGGGTCGCGTCCGTACTCTTGACAAAACAGGGCGTCGCCGCGTTTTACGCCACCGTGCGCAGGCGGTCCGGGCGGCAGTAGAGGCAGCCCCGCTCCGGCGCAACGCCCGCACGCGCGAACAGCTCCTCCGCCGTGACGAAGGCGAAGCCCCTGGCCGAGAGCTCGTCGATCACGGCGAGCGCCGCGTCCACGCTGTCCTCATAGCTGTCGTGCAGCAATACGACGTCGCCGTCGGTCGCGGCGTCCAGAATGCGCCGCACGACGGTTTCCGTCCCCGGAAGGCGCCAGTCCTCCGTATCCAGCGACCAGTAGAGGAGCGGCGCGTCCGCCTCGCGCAGCGTCTCGGCGCTTGCGAAGCCCCACGGCGGACGGACCCAGTAGCCGCTGCCGCCCAGCACGCGCTCCAGCGCCTCCTCCGTGCGCCGCAGCTCCCGCGCGCCCACCGCGCCGCTCGTGTCGAGGCGGCGATGCGTCCAGGTATGGTTGCCGACCTGGTGCCCCTCCGCCGCCATACGCCGCACCAGCGCCTCCTGCCCCTCGATCTGCTCGCCGATGAGAAAGAAGGTCACATGCGCCCCGCGCGCGGCAAGCCCGTCCAGCAGCCGCTCCGTCACGGCTCCGTTCGGGCTGTCGTCGAAGGTCAGGGCAATATAGCCGGCCGGCGCGCTTTGCGCGGCGGGGACGGCTGAAACGGCGGCCTGAGCAGGCAGCGCGCCGCGCGGCGCGCCGCGTATTCCCACGAGCGCCAGCAGCGGCAGCAGAAGCAGGCACAGCCACGTTTTGTTCCGCTTCATAGACACACCTCCCTCCGCCATCCGTATGCGGGAGGAGGCGCGTTTATGCTGCAAAAAGCCCTTTTAGACGGCTTCGCGAATTGCCATCTAAAAGGGCTTTTTTTCATTTCTTCAGGACCGGCTCGGTCAGACGAGCTCGATCATTGCCGTCTCGGCGGCGTCGCCGCGGCGGACGCCGGTGCGCGTGATGCGGGTATAGCCGCCGCTGCGCTCCGAGTAGCCGGGGGCGATCTCCTTGAAGAGCTTCTTCGCGACGTCCTCGCGCGTGATGAACGCCAGCGCCTGACGGTAGGCCGCCAGATCGCCCTTCTTGCCTAGGGTGATCATCTTCTCGGCAAGCGGCTTGATCTCCTTGGCGCGGGTGACGGTGGTCTCCATCTTGCCCTTGTCCAGGAAATCGGTGACCTGCTGGCGGAGCATCGCACGGCGCTGATCGGTCGTCTTGCCGAGCTTACGGGTTCCGGGCATATCGTTTCCCTCCTTTTCAGGATATGAGTTAGTTGTTTTCCTCGCTCGCGAGGGACAGGCCCATCATGGCGAGCTTGTTGATGACCTCTTCCAGCGACTTGCGGCCGAGGTTGCGCACCTTCATCATGTCATCCTCCGTCTTGGAGATCAGGTCCTCGACGGTGTTGATGTTGGCGCGCTTGAGGCAGTTGAAGCTGCGCACGGAGAGATCCAGCTCCTCGATCGTCAGCTCGAGCACCTTGTCGCGCTGTGCCTCCGCCTTTTCCACGACGGTGGAGCGCGCGCTCATCGTGTCGCTCAGGTCGGTGAAGAGCGTGAAGTGATCGCAGAGGATCTTCGCGCCCAGGGACACCGCGTCACGCGGGGTGATCGTGCCGTCCGTCCACACCTCGAGCGTCAGCTTGTCGAAGTCGGTCATGTTGCCGACGCGCGTGTTTTCCACGGTGTAGTTGACCTTGTAGACGGGGGTGTAGATCGAATCGACCGGCAGCGGACCGATCTGGTTCTGCTGCTTGTTGCGTTCGGCGGGCACATAGCCGCGGCCGTGGCTGAGCGTGATCTCCATGTTCAGCGACGCGCCCGCGTCCAGCGTGGCGATGTGCAGCTCGGGGTTGAGGATCTCCACCTCGCTGTCGCCCTTGATGTCGCCGGCGGTGACCTCGCAGGGGCCGGTCGCCTCAATATAGACGGTCTTGACGTTATCCGTGCCCTCCAGCTTGGCGATCAGGCTCTTGATGTTGAGCACGATCTCGGTCACGTCCTCCTTCACGCCGGGGATGGTGGTGAACTCGTGCTGCACGCCTGCGATCTTGATCGAGGTCGCCGCGGTGCCGGGAAGGGACGAGAGCAGGATGCGGCGCAGCGCGTTGCCGAGCGTGATGCCGTAGCCGCGCTCCAGCGGCTCGACGACGTACTTGCCGTAGGTGCCGTTTTCGGGGTCTTCGATGCACTCGATCTGGGGCTTCTCAATTTCAATCAAAGCAGTACCCTCCTTGTTCAGTTTTGCCCTGCTCCGCATCCGCCGCGGCGCGGCGGGCGAAGAGGCGGTTGGGAATTACCGGCGCGGCAAAGCTGCTCCGATAAAATGCGTGTTATGAGGGTCTTCCCGATTACTTCGAGTACAACTCGACGATCAGGTGCTCCTCGATCGGGAGGTCGATATCCTCGCGCACGGGAAGACGGGAAACCGTGCCCTTGAGGACGTTCTTCTCACGCTCGAGCCAGGTCGGCACCGTGAAGACGGGCGCGTCCTCGCCGGTCAGACGCTTGAACATGACGGAGGAGCGGCTCTTCTCCGCAACCTCGATCACGTCGCCCACCTTGACGAGATAGGACGGGATGTTGACGCGCTTGCCGTTGACCGTGAAGTGGCCGTGGCTGACGGCCTGACGCGCCTCGCGGCGGGTCATGGCGAAACCGAGACGGTACACGACGTTGTCGAGGCGGCGCTCAATGGTGCTGAGCATGACCTCGCCGGTCTGTCCGCTGGACTTCGACGCCCGCTCGTAGTACGCGCGGAACTGCTTTTCCAGAATTCCGTAGATGAACTTGACCTTCTGCTTTTCGTTGAGCTGGCGGGCATACTCGCTCTGCTTACGGCGCATCTGCCCCTTGGGGTTGCGCTTGTTTTCGTCCAGGCTCTTCGTCTTGCCGGTGTAGCCCATAGCCGCAGGAGAAATGCCCAGCGCTCTGCAGCGCTTCACGATGGGCTGTTGATTCTTAGCCATTACTGTGTTCCTCCTTCTTCATCAGACGCGGCGGCGCTTCGGGGGACGGCAGCCGTTGTGCGGGATGGGGGTGACGTCCTTGATCATCGTGACCTCGAGGCCGACGGCCTGGAGGGCGCGGATCGCGGCTTCACGGCCCTGGCCCGGACCCTTGACGAACACCTCGACCGTCTTGAGGCCGTGCTCCATGGCGGCGGTGGCGGCAGTCTCCGCGGCGCTCTGCGCGGCGAACGGCGTGCTCTTCTTGCTGCCGCGGAACCCGAGCCCGCCGGAGGAGGCCCAGGAAAGGGCGTTGCCCTGCGCGTCGGTCACGGTGACCATGGTGTTGTTGAAGGAAGAACGGATATGGACCTGGCCGCGTTCTACGTTCTTCTTTTCGCGACGGCGGCGGATGACCTTCTTGCCGCCCGTGGACTTAGCAGTAGCCATTTATTCTTCTCCCTCCTTACTTCTTCTTGTTCGCAATGGTCTTCTTCGGGCCCTTGCGGGTACGCGCGTTGGTCTTGCTGCGCTGACCGCGGACGGGAAGCCCGCGGCGATGACGCTGGCCGCGATAGCAGCCGATCTCGCTCAGGCGCTTGATGTCCAGCGCGGTCTGGCGGCGCAGGTCGCCCTCGACGATATAGCCGTGGTCGATGACCTCACGCAGCTTCGCTTCCTCCGCGTCGGTGAGATCCTTGACGCGGGTGTCCGGGTTGACGCCAGCCTTCTCGAGAATGTCGCAGGCGCTCTTTCTGCCAATGCCGTAGATGTAAGTCAAACCGATCTCGA
>CAMVAV010000129.1 GCA_947165595.1 uncultured Clostridia bacterium
TTCCTCATCGAGCACTCCGGCACACGCCGCAATCTCGAGGTCGACTTCTTCGGCGGCGAGCCGCTGATGAACTGGGAGACCGTCAAGGAGCTGGTACGCTACGCGCGGGAGCGGGAGAAGGAAACGGGCAAGAACTTCCGCTTCACGCTCACGACCAACGGGCTTTTGATCGACGACGATGTGATCGATTTCTGCAACCGCGAGATGCACAACGTCGTATTAAGCCTCGACGGGCGCAGGGAGATCCACGACCGCTGGCGCGTCGACTACGCGGGCAACGGGAGCTGGGAGCGCGTCGTGCCGAGGTTTCAGAAGCTCGTCGCCGCGCGCGGCGGCAAGGGCTACTACATGCGCGGCACGTTCACCCACGCGAACCCCGACTTTTTGAAGGACATTCAGGCCATGCTCGACCTCGGCTTCACCGAGCTGAGCATGGAGCCGGTCGTCGCCGCGCCGGACGATCCCAACGCGCTCACGGCGGACGACCTGCCCGTCGTCATGGAGCAGTATGAGGCGCTGGCGAAGCTCATGCTTGAGCGCGAGCGCGCGGGAGCCCCCTTCACCTTCTACCATTACATGCTCGACCTGACGGGCGGACCGTGCATCTACAAGCGCATCTCCGGCTGCGGCTCCGGCACCGAGTACATGGCGGTCACCCCCTGGGGCGACCTCTACCCCTGCCACCAGTTCGTCGGCGAGGAGGCGTTCCGTCTCGGCGACATCTGGCACGGCGTCACGAGCCCGGAGACGCAGGCGCAGTTTGCCGCCTGCAACGTCTACGCCAGGCCCGAGTGCCGCGACTGCTGGGCAAGGCTCTGGTGCTCCGGCGGCTGCGCGGCGAACGCTTACCACGCGACCGGCTCCGTCACCGGCGTCTATGAGACCGGCTGCAAGCTGTTCAAAAAGAGGCTGGAGTGCGCAATCATGCTGGCGGTCGCGCGCCGGCTGAGCTGACAGGAAAACCTGGGGAGGGCCGCATGAATGCGCCGATCTGTGATTTTGTACGCGAATACGCCGCGCGCGGGCCGCTGCGCCTGCACATGCCCGGACACAAGGGCGTGGGCCCCATCGGCGCGGAGCCGCTGGACATCACCGAGGTCCCGGGCGCGGACGTGCTTTACACGCCCCGCGGCATCATTGCCGAAAGCGAGCGCAGCGCCTCCGCGATCTTCGGCAGCGCGAAAACCGTCTACTCGACCGAGGGCTCGTCCCTGTGCATCCGCGCGATGCTGTACCTCGCGCAGCTGTGGGCGAAGGAGCGCCGCCGGCGCCCGCTCGTCCTCGCGGGCCGCAACGCGCACAAGACCTTCCTCTCCGCCGCCGCGCTGCTTGATTTCGAGATCGAATGGCTGTTTTCCGAGAACGCGGGGGGCGGCGTCGTAACCTGCGCTGTCGGCGCGGAGGCGCTGGAGCGGCGGCTCGCGGAGCTGCCGGAGGCGCCGGTTGCGGTTTACATAACTTCCCCCGACTACCTCGGGAACCTCGCCGACCTTCCCGCGCTCGCGGAGGTCTGCCACGCGCACGGGTCGCTGCTGCTGGTCGACAACGCGCACGGCGCGTATTTGAAATTTATGTCAACCTCGATACACCCGCTCGACCTCGGCGCGGACCTGTGCTGCGACAGCGCGCACAAAACGCTGCCCGTGCTGACCGGCGGTGCGTATCTGCACATATCAAAATCCGCTCCGCAAGCGCTTTGCGAAGCGGCGGACCGCGCGATGGCGCTCTTTGCCAGCACCAGCCCGTCCTACCTGATCCTCCAGTCCCTCGACGCCGTGAACCCTCTGCTGACGGAAGGTTATGTAAATAATATTATGTCTACTTCCGCCGCGGTGGATGCCCTGCGTGAAGACCTGCGCCGCGCACAGTGGACACCGGTCGGAAATGAGCCGCTGAAGCTCACGCTCGCCACGAAATCCCACGGCTACACCGGAACGGAGGTCGCGCGGCTGCTGGAGCGGCGGAACATCGTGTGCGAGTTCGCAGACCCGGACTATATTGTTTTTATGGTAACCAACCGCGTCATCGCCGCGGTCAACGCCGTTCTGCGTCCCATGCTGCTTTCTACGCTGCCGAAATCGCCGGTCACAGCGCAGCCCCCGATATTATGTAAACCAGATCGCGTGCTCTCGCCCCGCGAGGCGATGCTTGCCCCGGCGGAGACGCTGCCGGTCGAACAGGCGCTCGGGCGCGTGCTCGCCTCCCCCGGCGTCAGCTGCCCGCCCGCCGTGCCGATCCTCGTCTGCGGCGAAAGGATCGACGGACCGGCGGTCGAGGCGTTCCGCTACTACGGCATCGAGCAGGTCGCGGTCGTGCGATAAAAACGCCGGCACGGGAGGCAATTACCGATGAAAAAGGGAAAAATACTGTTGATCTTATCGATCCTGTTTGCCGTTCTTGCCTTTTGCGGCATCGGGTATGTTTTATACACCGGCGGAAGCGCCAGTGCCGGTTATGCGTGCGTCCCCATGGTTTTTGAGCTTCTGTGCGTCGGCGGTTACAGAAGATCAAAAAACGGTTGATGGGCCGCGATCCGCGCACATCGTTATGTCAGGGCGGCATCTGTCCGTCATCGAAGAGTATGCGAGCGTCCTCCGCCCTGTGGGCCCCGGTGACGCCCTCGCGCTTTGATGAACGGGATTTCGGCATTTTTCCATCTTGCATGATACAAAGAAAAGGGATATACTGCGCTCATAGAGTAAACGGAAGCTGTCTTTATGCTGGATAAGAATGATTTACAAGCCATCGCGGAGCTGATGGACACTAAGATCGTAGCAGCTATCGCCGCGAGCGAGGAACGTACCGCGAAAAGAATTGAAGAAGCGAGCAGGCAGGCTGTGAGGGATGCGGTGTCGCAGGCCGTCGCCTATTCGGAGAGTACGGTGGAAAGAAAGCTCGACGTCATCAAGGAGGGGCTTGACCTTGCCCTTGAAACGCACATTCCCGTCGAACGTATCGAGCGTATCGAGGAGGATGCCGCAACGCTCAAGAGCCTTGTGCATCATTATGCCGAAGAAGTCGAGCAGTTGAAAAAGGCACAGTAAACAGCAAGGCCCACTGTCCCGGTGTGAGACAGTGGGCTTTTTGCCGGCTGAGGGCGCTTCCTGACGAAGCATCTCCCTCGGGCCTTTTTTTATGTCAACTAATGGACAAAGTTCGTCGTGATGCGCTCCTCCTTCTCGGGAAGGCCGTACCTCTCCTTGCCGAGCGCGATGGATTTCATCAGAAACGCCATGTTCCGCGCCAGCGCGCGCATCGTTTGCAGGCCCTCGCCGTCCTGCGCCGCCTCGCCGGGCGCGCGGCCGTGGACGCTGTTCCAGTACTGGCTGGACGCGACGGGCATGCCGCTGATGGTGAAGTACTTGTTCAGCTCGTCGAAGGTCGCGCTGCATCCGCCGCGGCGCGCCACCGCCACCGACGCGCCGACCTTCATCGTCTTGTCGAAGCGCCCCGACTGGAACAGCCGGTCCAGGAACGAGACCAGCGTGCCGTTCGCCGAGGCGTAATACACCGGCGACGCGACGACCAGCCCGTCCGCCTCGGCAAGCTTGGGCGACGCCTCGTTCACCGCGTCGTCAAAGGCGCATTTCCCAGCCTTCACACACGCGCCGCAGGCAACGCAGCCGCGGATCGCCTGGTTGCCGATCCAAAGCGTCTCGGTCTCAATGCCCTCCTCCGCGAACGTCTTCTCCAGCTCGCGCAGCGCGAGGGCGGTGTTCCCGTCCCGGTGCGGGCTGCCGTTGATCATCAGAACCTTCATGTTGTCGCTCCTCCCTGTTTGGCAAATTCTTCGGCGGCTCCCGGTTCCCCACACAGCTTCCGCCGTCCTGCGCAAAGCAGGCGCCGTCGATGCGCGGCAGCGCCTGCTTTACAATTATGTAAACCAATAAATATTATGTAAACCACTCGTTCTTCGCCCGGCGCTGGAAGTCGCGCTCGAGCATCGCCTTGTGCGAAAGGAACGCCTCGTCGTCAAAGTACTTCGCGTTCACCGGACACTCGCGCACGCAGGCGTGGCACTTGATGCAGATGCCCGGCACGCTCGTCACGTCGTTTGGGTCGATGGAACCCATCGGACACATCGCCGCGCACACGCCGCACTGGATGCACGCGTCGGAGGTCTTTGGCTTCGCCTTGAGGAAGTTCTTCGGCTCCCCGTCGAGCCCCTTGGGTACGTAATAGGGCGCGGCGGCGTCTCCGGGGACCTCGGGCGGCGCGGGCGGCTCGCTCGCCATGACGACGCGCGTCGCCACCGTGGCGCCGAACACTGCCAGCTCCGAAATATCGTCCTTGTCGGGACGCTCCGCCGCCAGCGTGTCGGAAAACACATGGCGGCACGCGAACGCGGCCGCGCCGACGACGTGGAAGCCGTCCGCCGTCAGGCAGGCATTCAGCTCCGCGAGCGAGTTGTCATAGGCGCGGTTGCCGAAGGTCACCAGCGCGACGGCGAGCGCGCCGTTGCCGGTCAGGCTCTCCTTCCAGTAAGGAAGCAGCTTGTTCGGCAGCTTGCCCGCGTAGGTCGGACTGCCGCAGATGACCAGGTCCCCCTCAGCAAAGGCGTGCGTCTCCTCGCGGTCGGCGGGCTTGGTGATGTCAATGACCTCCATCGGCGCCTCGCAGCAATCCGCAAGGGCCTTTGCCAGCTTGGTGGCGAGCTGCCGCGTCGCGCCGGCGGGGCTGAAATAAAGTGCGTAAACTCTGTTGATCTTCACAGCTTAAAATCCTCCGCGCTGTAGGCTTTCTTTTTGTACGCCGCCGGACGCGGCGGGATACGCTTGAGCGGGTCGTAGGCAAAGCGGCGGCACTGGTTCGCCGCGTCCATGATGCCGCGGTACGGACAGGCGACCTCGCGCTCGTTGAGCACGCTGCCGTGCGCGCAGTAGGCGCAGCGCTTCTCCATGTTCTTCCGAAACAGCTTCATGTCCTTTGCCTCCCCTCACATCGACAGCAGCGTGAGCTTGTCGTCCTCCATCACCGCCTTGAGCTGCGTGATGGGATTCTCGTAGGAGTCTATGATCCTCGCCGCCATGACGTCCTCCAGCTCCTTCTGGATGGTGCGGCGCAGGTTGCGCGCGCCGTAGGTCTGGGAGAAGGACTT
>CAMVAV010000130.1 GCA_947165595.1 uncultured Clostridia bacterium
CTCCAGCCCGATCAGGATCAGGATCACGCCGCCGAGGATCGACGCCCTGCCGGCGAGCCTTGTACCGGCGGCGCGCCCGATGTGCAGGCCGCCCATACACAGCGCGAAGGTCACCACCGCGATGATGAGCGAGCAGAGGAACGCGGCAAACGCGTCGTACTCCGCGATCGTAAAGCCGACGGAGAGCGCGTCGATGGACGTGGCGACGCCCTGGAGCAGCAGCGCGGCCGCGCCGACGCCGGAGGACGTTTTTTCCTCCTCCGCCTCCCCGCCGCGCAGCCCCTCGCGCAGCATCGAGCCGCCGATCCACGCCAGCAGCGCGAGCGCGATCCACGGCACGAGCCGCTGGAAGGACGCGAAGCGCTCGACGAGCGTGTGGACGCAGACCCAGCCGAGCATCGGCATGAGGAACTGGAAGAAGGCGAACGTCCCCGCGATCAGGCAGGAGCGCCCCTTCGACATACCCGGCTCGTTCAGCCCGTTTGCGAGCGAAACGGAAAAGGCGTCCATGGCAAGCCCGACGCCCAGCAGGATGCTGTTGAAAAGAAACATCATAGTAATCATAATAAATGTTGATTATATTCCCCTTCTCCCGGCTTTGCAAGCAGAAATACAGAGATTTCGCCGTGCCTGGCGCGGTTTTTTTGGCTTGCAGTTTCGGAACAAAGGTGGTATGTTAAAAAGAGTGCAATTCCCATTGTAATATTCTGTCATTCTCAGCCGTCCGGGAGGTCTCTATGAAACAACACAGGAAAGGGCTGCTCGTCTGGCTCGTCATCGTGGCGGTGCTGCTGGTGCTCTCGATCACCGTCGGACCGCCGTCGGGCCCGCACGAGGACGTGAAGATCGCCATGCGGGACGCCGTGCTTCACGACGTCAACCGCGTGAGCCTGTTCGGGCTCAAGGACGTCAATCCGGCGCTCATCTCGGCGATGATGGTGTCGGCGATCCTGCTGGTCGCGGCTCTGCTGATCCGGCTGCTGGTCATTCCCAAATTCAAGCCGGTCCCGGGTAAATTCCAGCTCGTGCTGGAAACCGTGGTCGGCACGCTGGACAACATGGCGCTGGTCAGGGAGCCGGGGAAGTGCTCGTTCATCGGCGCGTACGTCTTTGCCGCCGGCGTCTACATCTTTTTCGGTACTCTCTTCGAGCTCTTCGGCGTGCAGGCGGTCGCGACGAACGGGCACCCCATCGCGCTCAGCGCGCCGCTGTCGGACGTGAACGCCGCGATCTGCATGGGCTGCATGAGCTATCTGGTGATCCTCGGCGGCGGCGTCGTCCACGCGGGGATGCACGGCGTCAAGGCGACGCTCAAGGAGTTCTCGCTGCCGATCTCGATGAGCTTCCGTCTGTTCGGCGCGCTGCTCTCGGGCTTGCTGGTGACGGAGCTGGTGTACCACTATATCGCGCTGAGCTACGTGCTGCCGGTGCTGGTGGGCGTGATGTTCACGCTGCTGCACGCGCTGGTGCAGGCGTACGTGCTGACGATGCTGGTGGGCATGTACTACCACGAGGTCAGCGAGAAGCCGGAGAGCGCTCCCGCGAGGCCCAAAAAGCACGAAAGCCGTTAAACCGTAACCTTTATCATTCGGATATCATCAAAGAAACAGATTTGGGAGGAAACACAACATGAACCGCAAGAAAACCTTTGCCTTTGCGCTGCTGCTCACCCTTGTGCTCGCCGTGATGCTGCCGACCGCGATCTTTGCCGCCGACACCGCCCTGACGCCGGAGACCGCGCAGATCGAGGCGGACGCGCAGTCCGTCTCCGGCAAGTCCCTCGGCTCCGGCATCGCCATCGGCATTGCCGCCGCGGGCGGCGCGATCGGCATGGGCATCGCCGTGGGCAAGTCCGCCGAGGGCGTGTCCCGCCAGCCAGAGGCGGCGGGCCAGATCCGCTCGTCCATGATGCTGGGCCTCGTGTTCATCGAGACCGCCATTATCTATGCCCTGCTCGCGGTGATCCTGATCATCTTCGTTTTGTAAGGGAACCGGGCGAAAGCGGCAATATTCCCGTAAAGGAGCATAGACATGCCTTTGAATATCGATTGGCAGCAGATCCTGCTGCACCTGCTCAACTTCGTCATTCTCGCGGGGGGGCTGTATTTCCTGCTCTACAAGCCCGTGAAGGATTTTATGGCGCAGCGCGAGCAGCAGTATAAAGAGATCGACGAATCCGCGAGGAAGGACCGCGAGGAGGCGGAGAAGCTGCGCAAGGCGGCGCAGGAGCGGCTCGACGCGGTGGAGGACGAGATCGTGCAGATGCGCTCCAAGGCGAGCGACGAGATCGAGGCGGAGAAGCAGCGCCAGTTTGCCGAGGCGCGCGCCGAGGCGCGGCGCATCCTTGAAACCGCCGGCAAGACGGCGGAGCTGCGCAGCAAAAAGGCTCTCGCGGACTCCAACGAGGAGCTGCGCGCCCTTGCCATGCAGGCGGTGCAGAAGCTGATCATCAACGACGGCAACGCGCTCGACCGGTTCCTCGACGCGGCGGAAAGAGAGACGCCTCATGAATAACGATAAGACGCAGCGCGCGTACCTGTACAGCGACGCCGAGCCGACGGAGGAGCAGACCAAACGGCTGGAGTCGTTCCTGGAGCGCACCTATCACGACAGGATCCCCCTGCGCTGGAAGAAGACGTCTGCCATTCAGGACGGCTTCCGGCTCGAGGTCGGCTCCGACGTCTACGACTGGACGCTCGAGGGCCGGATGCGCCAGTTCCAGGAGCGCATCAACAGCATGGACGCCGGCGAGCAGGTCTTTATCCCGCTGATCCGCCGCGCCGTCAACGAGTTTTCCCCCGGTGTCGTGCGCGAGGAGAAGGGCGAGGCGGTCTTCGTCGGCGACGAGATCGCGCGCGTGCGCGGGCTGCCCGGCGTGCAGTACGGCGAGGTGGTCGAGTTCTCCAACGGCGTGCGCGGCATGGTGCAGGACCTGCGCGCGGACAGCGCGGGCGTGGTGCTCTTCAGCGCCAACGGAGACGTGGCGCAGGGCAGCGTCGTCAAGCGCACCGGGCGCACCGCGGGTATGCCGGTGGGCATCCGCTTCCTCGGCCGCGTGGTCAACGCGCTGGGCGAGCCGATCGACGGCAAGGGCCCCATCAACCACGACGCCTACCGCCCCATTGAGGTCGCCGCCCCCGGCATTCTGGACCGCCAGCCGGTCAACCACCCGCTGGAGACCGGCATCCTGTGCATTGACTCAATGTTCCCCATCGGGCGCGGGCAGCGCGAGCTGATCATCGGCGACCGGCAGACCGGCAAGACCGCCATCGCCATTGATACCATCATCAACCAGAACCACCGCAACGTCATCTGCATCTATGTCGCCATCGGGCAGAAGTCGAGCTCTGTCGCGCAGATCGCCGCGAATCTGGAAAAGCGCGGCGCGCTGGGCCACACGATCATCGTCAGCGCCTCCGCCTCCGACCCGGCGGCGGAGCAGTACATCGCCCCCTACGCCGCCACGGCGCTGGGCGAGCACTTCATGAACACCGGACGCGACGTGCTGATCGTCTACGACGACCTGAGCAAGCACGCCATCGCCTACCGCGCGCTCTCGCTGCTGCTGGAGCGCTCCCCGGGACGCGAGGCGTACCCCGGCGACGTGTTCTACCTGCACTCCCGCCTGCTCGAACGCTCGGCGCATCTGAGCGAGGAGCTCGGCGGCGGCAGCATGACGGCGCTGCCGATCATTGAGACGCAGGCGGGCGACGTGTCCGCCTACATCCCCACGAACGTCATCTCCATCACCGACGGGCAGATCTATCTCGAGAGCAACCTCTTCTTCTCCGGGCAGCGCCCGGCGGTGAACGTGGGCCTCTCCGTCTCCCGCGTCGGCGGCGACGCGCAGACCAAGGCGATGAAGCAGAGCGCCGGGTCGCTGCGCATCGACCTCGCGCAGTTCCGCGAGATGGAGGCGTTCACCCAGTTTTCCAGCGATCTGGACGACGTGACGAAAAAGCAGCTTCGCTACGGGCAGGTCCTGATGCGCCTGCTGCGGCAGGACCAGTACAAGCCCTACGCCCAGCACCGCATGGTCATTCTGCTGCTCGCCGCGCTCAACCACACGATGGACGAGATCCCGCTCGACGAGGTTTTGACCTACCGCGAGGACATGCTCACCGAGCTGGAGACGAAATACGCCGATATCTGCCGGCGCGTGGACCGCAACGGCAAGCTGCTCGACCGCGACAAGGAGCTTTTGCTGAAGGCGGCGAAGGAATTCGCCGTGCGCTGGGGCCGGGAGGGCGAGCCGGACGAGGGCGCGGCGGGCGATGTGATCGAGGAGATCAAGGAGATCGAGGAGAGCCTGGATGGCAAGCGCTAAGGAGCTGAAGGACCGCATCAAGGCGGTCAAGGAGACCAGGAAGATCACCGGCGCGATGTATCTGATCTCGTCCACCAAGCTCCGCCGCGCCAAGCAGGAGCTGGCGCGCACGAAGCCGTATTTTGACGCGCTGCGCGAGGAGACGGAGCATATCATGCGCGTGGACCGGGACTTTCGCAGCCGCTACCTGCTCGCGCCGGACGGTTCGCTGCCGGCGGACGGCGTCTGCGGCGTGCTGTCCGTCACCTCGGACAAGGGGCTCGCCGGCGCGTACAACCTCAACGTCATCCACGAGACGGAGGCGCTGTGCCGCGGGAAGCCGAACGCGCGCATCCTCGCCGTCGGCGAGGCGGGACACCGGTATTTTACCGCGCACCGGTACGACACGGTCTTTCTGGGCGCGGCGGAGACCCCGTCGCTGCACGCGGCGCGCGCGATCAGCGCGGAGCTGCTGGACCGCTATGACGCCGGCGAGTTCAACGAGCTGATGATCGTCTACACCGACATGAAGAACTCGATCGTTTCGACGGTCCGCACGCAGCGGCTGCTTCCGTTCCCGCGCGCCGGGGAAGCGAACGCCGCGCGGCTGGAGTTCGTCCCCTCGGCGGAGGAGGCGGTTCAGGGCATACTGCGCAGCTATCTGAGCGGCTTTATCTACTCCGCCCTGCTTGACAGCTTCTGCGCCGAGCAGAACGCCCGCGTCACCGCCATGGACGCGGCGAACGCCAACGCGCAGGA
>CAMVAV010000131.1 GCA_947165595.1 uncultured Clostridia bacterium
CCCGTCGGTGCGATCTCTCAGGGCGACACCCAGTATCAGATCGACGCCAATGCCTGCCTCGATTGTGGCACTTGCGCCGACACCTGCCCGAACAGCGCGATCGCTCCCGAGGAATAAGTACATGCAGTAAAAACGGCGTCTCGCGGGAGACGCCGTTTTCTTTTATCCCTCCTTCCCGCCGGCAGGCGGAGAGGAAACACGTTCTTCACGCGGAGGGCAGGATGGTCAAAACGGACAGCCTTTGGAACGGCGGCCCGTCCTTTTTCTACGACGGCGCGCTGTTTCCCCCGACGACCGACACCTTTGCGCTCGCCTACTTCGCGCGCGTCAAGCCCGGCGACGCGGTCTGCGGCCTCGGCAGCGGCACGGGGCTGCTGGAGACGCTGCTGCTCGCGCGCGAGCCCACGCTGCGCGTCTGCTGCGTCGAGCAAAACGAGGCGGCGCTCGCCCTCGCGCGGCGCACGTTCGCGCACAACGGCTGGGACGTCGCGCTGCGCGCCGGCGACCTGCGCGACCCCGGCGCGCTGCCGAAGGCGGGATCAATGGACCGCGCGGTCTGCAACCCGCCCTACTTCAAAAGCGGCAGCGGCAAAAGCGCTTCGGACGCCGCACAGCGCGACGCGCGGGAGGAGACACAGTGCTCGCTCGCGGACGTGTGCGCCGCCGCCGCGCGCGTGCTGCGCTGGGGCGGGAGCTTTTCGCTGGTCTACCGTCCGGAGCGGCTCGCCGACCTGCTCGCGGAGCTGCGCGCGCACGGCACGGAGCCCAAGCGGCTGCGCTTCATCGTGCAGGACGCCTGCGCCGCGCCGTCTCTGGTGCTGGCGGAGGCGCGGCGCGGCGGAAAGCCGGGGCTCGCGGTCGAGCCGCCGCTTGTGATCGGCGGCGCGGAGTGGGAGCGCGTCTATTTCCGCTGAGCGTATCGCTTGTGTTTTTCCCCCGCGTTTGCTATACTGAGAAAAAACGGAAGGGCAGGATCGTTATGCTCTATCGAATTCTCGCCGTCGGCGACGTCGTCGGACAGGGCGGCGTCCAGTTCCTCAAAAAGCATCTGCGCGCCGTGCAGAAGCAGTACGACGCGAGCTTCACCGTCGTCAACGGGGAAAACGCCCGGATGGTCGGCCTTCTGCGCGAGGACGCCGAGGCGATGTTCTCCGCCGGCGCGGACGTCGTCACGCTCGGCAATCACACCTTCGGGAAGCAGCAGATCGGCCCCTATCTGGACGACTGCCCTTACATCCTGCGCCCCGCCAACCTCGGCGAGCGCGTGCCCGGACGGGGCTGCGGCGTCTTCGGCTGCGGGCACATCGAGATCCGCGTCGTGAACCTCATCGGACGCATCGACATGCGCACCCAGGCGGACAATCCCTTTCTCGCGGCGGACCGCATCCTGAACGGCGCGGCGCCGGCGAAGTTCACGCTTGTCGACTTCCACGCCGAGGCGACGAGCGAGAAGCTGGCGATGGCGCACTACCTCGACGGCCGCGTCAGCGCGCTCTGGGGCACGCACACCCACGTCCCCACGGCGGACGAGGAGGTCCTCCCCAAGGGCACCGGCTACCTCAGCGACCTCGGCATGACCGGCCCCGCGCACGGCGTCATCGGCGTCGAGCCCGCGCAGTCGGTCGAGGGCTTCCTCGGCGGCCTGCCCGGACGCTACCGCGAGGCGGAGGGCCCCTGCAAGCTGCAGGGCGCGGTCTTCACGCTGGACGACGCTACGGGTCTGTGCGCCGGCGTGGAGCGCATCGACATCCGCTGAGCGCCGCGGCGCGGGAAAAACGAAACGGAGAGGCAAGGCATATGTCTATCGAAAAGGTTCGCGCCTATTTTACCCCGCTGGGACTCGCGGAGCGCATCCGGGAGTTCGACGTCTCCAGCGCCACCGTGGAGCTGGCGGCGCTGGCGCTCGGCGTGGACGGCGCGCGCATCGCCAAGAGCATGGGCTTCAAGACCGCGGACGGCGCGCTGCTCGTCGTAACGGCGGGCGACCAGAAGGTCAACAGCGCCAAGTTCAAGGCGCGCTTCGGCATCAAGGCAAAGCTCCTCACCTTCGACGAGGCGCACACGCTGATCGGACACGACCCCGGCGGCGTCTGCCCCTTCGCCCTGCCGGAGGGCGTGCCCGTCTATCTGGACGAATCGATGCGGCGCTTCGAGACGGTATTCCCCGCCGCGGGCAGCGCCAGCAGCGCCGTCGAGCTGACCTGTGACGAGCTGGAGCGCTATTCCTCCAACTTTGCCGGCTGGGTGGACGTCTGCAAAGCGAAGGACGCCCCGGCATAAGGAAACATAATTAAAGGAAATATATAATTATGTCAATCAGATTTCTCCATGCGGCGGATTTTCACCTCGACAGCGCGTACAACGGACTCACCGGCGAACAGGCGAAGCTGCGCCGCCGCGAGGGCCGCGCGCTGCTGGAACGGCTGCATGATTATGTAAACCTAAACGGCGTACAGCTCGTTTTGCTCGCGGGCGACCTGTTTGACGGGGAGACGACCTACCGCGAGACGATCGAACAGCTGATCGCGGCGCTGGGCGGCATGCGCGCGCGTGTCTTCATCGCGCCGGGGAACCACGATTTTTATTCCGCGCGCTCCCCCTACGCGACGCTCGCGTGGCCGGAAAACGTGCATATCTTTCAAACGCGCGGGATCGAGCGCGTGGAGCTGGCGGAGCTCGGCTGCGCGGTCTACGGCGCGGCGTTCACCGATCCGGCGCAGGAGACGAGCCTTCTCGCGGGCTTTTCCGCGCCGGACGACGGGCTCATCCACCTGATGGTGCTGCACGGCGACCTCGGACAGGAGGCGTCGCGCTACGACCCGATCCGCGCCGGCGAGGTCGCGGCGTCGAACCTCGACTACCTCGCGCTGGGGCATGTGCACAGCTTCGGCGGCGTCCGCGCCGAGGGGCGCACCGTCTGGGCCTACGCCGGCTGCCCCGAGGGACGCGGCTTCGACGAGACGGGCGAAAAGGGCTTTCTCCTGGGCACGGCGGAGCCGGACAAGGTTGACATAACATTTGTCCCCTTTGCCCTGCGGCGCTATGCGGTGCTGTCTGCGGACGTGACCGGATGCTCTCCCGAGGACGCGCTGCGCGCAGTGATGCCGGCGACTGCCGCCGACGACCTCTGCCGCGTGGTTTTCACAGGGGAATCGGACGCGCCTTTGGTTGACATAAAATCTCTTCAAGAGCGCTTCGCGCCGGAGTTCTTCCACCTCGAGCTGCGCGACGAGACGCGCCTGCGGCGCGATATCTGGGAACGCGCGCAGGAGGATTCGCTGCGGGGGCTTTTTTTGCGCGAGCTGCGGGAAAAATATGACGCGGCGGAGCCGGAGGAGCGCGGCGGCGTCGAGCGCGCGGTGCGCTTCGGGCTGGCGGCGCTGGACCGGCGCGATCTGTAAGGCAGGCGGCCCCGCGGGATATGGCTGATCGCAGGCGGCGCGAGGCGTTTGCGGGGCAAGGAACAAGGAGGAAGGTACCATGGCGGAATTCGGCACAAAATTCGGCAAGGTCTACGCGGAAAAATCGGAGGGCGGCGCCTCCCTCGGCTTTCACGGGAAGGCGGGAAGCGGCTTTTTCTCCCTCCCGCTTCCGGACAGGCGGTCGCTGCTGCACGCCGCGCTGACGGTCGGCTCGGCGCTGCTGCTGCGCCCCGTGACGAAGCGCAGGCGCGCCGGCGAGCAGGCTGTCCGCCGCCGGCAGAAGGAGGCGCTTGAGGCGATGAAGGCGCCCCGCCGCGGGACCTTCGCCGGAAAGCGGAGGCGCAAATAAAAAGAGGTGTGAAGCTTCACACCCCTTTTTTCTTTTTCCGCGCTATTTGGCAAGGAAATTCGTCACCTTTGCCAGCGGCTCGACGATGTCCGCGAGGTCGTTGATCGCCCGGTTGAGCGCGGCAAAGTCCACGGAATTGAACTTCTCCATCGCCTCCGCCACGGCGTCGGCGTTGTCCGCGACGAGCCGGTTCGCCGTATCCGCCGCCTGATTCGCGCTGTTGAGGGCGGCGTCCGCCGTGCCGACCAAGGTGTCCACGCTGGTGAGCGTGGCGTCCAGGCGGTCAAGCATCTGCACCGCCCTGGGGACCAGCAGCACCGTCGCGGCGCAGGCGACGACGAACAGCCCGGTGAGCAGCAGGACGCACAGGCGCATATAGCGGATCAGCTTTTGCGGCTCCTGATTCTGCGGGCTCTCCTGCTTTTCCTGTTTTTCGTTCTCCATGGCGTCTCCTCCCCGGCGTTTTTTTCATCCTAACACAGACGCGCTCATTTGTAAACGCCGAAAACGTGCAAAAAGCGCACGCCCGCGATCTCGTAGCTCGCCAGCGGGCGGTAATCCGCATCGACGCTGTGCGCGGCGACGAGCAGGTTCTCATAGCTGCGCGGCTCGCCCGCCGCCACGACGACCGGCGTATGCGCCCAGCTGACCCCGTCGAACGAGAGCTGCACGAGGTCGCCCGGCTCCAGCGCGAAGATCGACGTGTCCCGCGCGGCGGGGCCGGCGGCGGCATGGGACCGCGTCAGGTAGTTGTAGAGATACGGCACGCCCGTCCACGCGGGCGCCTTGCGGTTCGCGTCGAGGTAGTACCAGCCGAAGGTCGGCGTGTAGTCCATGACGCGCGCGCCGGCGTAGAGGCACTGCGAGGCGAAGTTGGTGCAATCGCCCCCGATGGCCTCGTAGTCGTAATAGCGCGGGTTCCTCCCATACGCCCACTCGTGGGCATAGCGCACCGCGGCGGCGCGGTCGTAGGGCGTCAGCTGCAACATGCGGGATCCCCTCCGCGCACAGTATATGCGCGGGGAGCGCGGTTTGTGACACCGCGTTTGCCCCTCGCGGGGAGACGTTTTCTGAAACCGTTTCTTCCTTTTGTCTTGCCAAAAGGAAGAAATGGTTTCAGGCTTCCGTAG
>CAMVAV010000132.1 GCA_947165595.1 uncultured Clostridia bacterium
TGAACGGTGTGCTTCCTGCAGAAGGGACAATACTTGTTCAGCTCCAGCTTGTCCGGGGTATTCTTCTTGTTCTTCACCGTGTTGTAGTTTCTCTGCTTGCACTCGTTGCACCTCAGAGTGACCTTCACGCGCATATGCGGCACCTCCTCTTTCGATTGCCTCCCTGTTGGAATTGAAGAGCGGTCTTCCCCGTGCGTGAAAAGCGAAAAATGCGCACAAAAAGAAAGCCCTCTTTCACAGGTAATTGGCAGTATAACACACGCCTCCGCAAAAGGTCAAGCTTTTTTTACTGTTTTTCTTCGATTTTTTTCAGGGAAAAAGCGGCCCGCTCACGAGCCGCCCTTTGCTTCCCTCTGAAACCGTTCCAGCGCGTCGCGCGCCGCCATCTGCTCGGCCTCCTTCTTGCTGTGGCCGTTGCCGCTCCCGGCGACCTCGTCGCCCAGCAGCACCGCCACGGTGAAGGTCTTGGCGTGGTCGGGGCCCTTCTCCCCGGTCAGGCGGTAGGACAGCGCCCGTCCCGGCGTCCGCTGCACGAGCTCCTGCAGCGCGGTCTTGTAGTCCAGCCGGTTCTCCGCCGCGCGCACCTCCGTCACGTCGTCGAGCAGAACGCGGTGGATCAGCGCGCTCGCCGCCTCGATGCCGCCGTCGAGATACACCGCGGCGATCACTGCCTCGGTCGCGTCCGCGAGGATCGACGCGCGCTCGCGTCCTCCGCCCGCCTCCTCGCCGCGTCCGAGCCGGAGATAACGTCCCAGCTCCAGCCGCCTGGCGACCTCGTGCAGACTGTCCTCGCACACGAGGCGCGCGCGGGTGCGGGTCAGCTCGCCCTCCGGCGCGTCGGGATGCCGCCGGAAGAGAAACTCCGCGGTCACGAAGCCCAGCACGCTGTCGCCGAGGAATTCCAGGCGCTCGTTGCTCACCGCCGCCCCGCCGCGATGCTCGTTGGCGTAGGAGCTGTGGCGCAGCGCCTCCTCCAGCAGCTCCGCGTTTTTGAACCGGTAGCCCAGCGCGTCCTCCAAAGCCCGCATGATCTTCCCTCCCCCGATGAAAACCGATGCCCCGCTTCCGCGGGGCATCAGGATAGTTTACTGATTGAGCTTTCCGCTTAAAAACTTCACACAGTCGCCGACCGTCTTGAGCTGGGCAAGATCGTCCTCCTGAATCTCGTCGAGGTCGAATTCCTCCTCCATCGCCATCACCAGCTCCACCAGGTCCACGGAATCCGCTCCGAGATCGTCCGTGAAGGAGCTGGACATCGTGATCTCCTCGGCATTGAGCGCAAACTGCTCGGCGATCAGGCTTTGCATCGTATTGAATATCTCTTCCGGGGTCATAGCTATCTCCTCCTGACAGGAACATAGAATTGCCGCGCGGGTCCTCGGGCCCCCGCCTTGGCAAAATGGTACAACAAAGGAAATGTCGTGTCAATAGTCTTTCGCAAAAAATGTCACAGGGCAGCGTTCGCTTCCCCGCCCGCGCGGTCCAGGCGCATTTTGTCGATGTCGCGCGCGATGTCGTCCGCTATGCCGCTGCGCGCGACCTCGACCGCCTGGCGCACCGCGTTGCAGAACGCGGTCTCGTTGGACGAGCCGTGCGCCTTGACCACGGGCTTCGAGATGCCGAGCAGCGCCGTGCCGCCGACCTCGTTGGGATCGAGCGTCTTTTTGAACTCGCGCAGCCCGCCTTTGAGCAGCAGCGCCGCCAGCTTGGTGCCCGCGTTTTTCAGCAGCATTCCCTTGAGCATCCCGCTCATCAGCTTGCCCGCGCCCTCGACGCTCTTGAGCATGACGTTGCCGGAGAACCCGTCCGCGACGAGGACGTCGCACGCGCCGAGCAGCGCCTCCTTCGCCTCCACGTTGCCCGCGAAGTTCAGGTCCCCGCGCGCGTGCGCCTCGGCAAGCTTCTGATAGGTCTCGCGCCGCAGCGCGTCGCCCTTCTCCTCCTCCGCGCCGATGTTGAGAAGGCCCACGCGCGGCTTCTCCACGCCCAGCACCTTCGCGGCGTAGTAGCTGCCGAGATAGGCGAATTGCAGCAGATATTCGACCGAGCACTCCGCGTTCGCCCCGCAGTCGAGCAGCACGGCGCGGCCCGTCGCGGTGGGGATCGTCGGCGCGAGCGCCGCGCGGCGCAGGCCGCGGATGCGCTTGACCACCAGCGTCGCGCCCGCGAGCAGCGCCCCGGTGCTGCCGGCGGAGACAAAGCCGTCCGCCTCGCCGTTTTTCACCATCGTCAGCCCGACGGTCAGCGAGGAATCCGGCTTTTTCTTGAACGCCTTGGCGGGGTCGTCCGCGATCTCCACGACCTCCGAGGCGTTGCGGATGGTGATCCCCGCGGGCAGGTCGGTTTTTCCCGCCTCGCGCAGCGCGCCGCGGATCGCGTCCTCCCGTCCGACGAGCACCAGCTCCGTCTCGGGGTATCTCTCTCTTGCGAGCAGCGCGCCCTTTACGGGGGCGAGCGGTGCAAAATCGCCGCCCATCGCGTCGATGGCTATTCTCATGGGTCTTTCTCCTTGCTCTTCATTCTTCCACGTCCGACAGTACCTCGCCGCGCAGCGCGTCCACGATCGCGAGCGAGCGCTTCGACAGCTCCGCGTTCTTGTTGCGCTTGCCCCTGACCCGGTAGCCCAGCGGCGGGATGATGCCGAAGTTGATGTTCATCGGCTGGAACTCCGTCACGCTCCGGTCGCTGACGTACAGCCCCAGCGCGCCGATCGCGGTCTCCCGCGGAAAATCGAGCGGCGCCCTGCCGCCGAGCCGGCGCGCCAGCTCCACGCCCGCGAGAAAGCCCGAGGCGGCGGATTCGACGTAACCCTCCACCCCCGTCATCTGCCCGGCAAAGGCGATGCGAGGCTCCGCGATGAGGCGGTAATAGCGGTCCAGCAGCCGCGGGGAATCCAGATAGGTGTTGCGGTGCATCACGCCGTAGCGCACGAACTCCGCGTCGTGCAGCGCGGGGATCATCGAAAAGACGCGCTTTTGCTCCGGGAAACGCAGATGCGTCTGGAAGCCGACGAGGTTGTAGATGCTGCCGTCCCGGTTGTCGCGGCGCAGCTGCACCACGGCGAACGGCTCGCGCCCCGTCTTCGGGTCCTTCAGCCCGCGCGGCTTGAGCGGCCCGTAGCAGAGCGTGTCGCGCCCGCGGCGCGCCATGACCTCCACCGGCATGCAGCCCTCGAACACGTTCTTGTCCTCAAAGCCGTGCACCGGCGCCTCCTCCGCCGTGGTCAGCGCCTCCCAGAAGGCGGCGTACTCCGCCTCGGTCATCGGGCAGTTTACATAATCCGCCGTCCCCCGGTCGTAGCGGGAGGCAAACCACGCGCGCTCCATATCGACGCTCTCAAACGTCACAAGCGGCGCGGCGGCGTCGAAGAAGTGCAGGGTGTGCCCCGCGTCGTCCCCGCCGCCGAGCTTGCGCGCAATGGCCTCCGCCAGCGCGTCGGAGGTCAGCGGGCCGGAGGCGACGATCACCTCGCCGCGCGCGGGGAGCTCCGTCACCTCGCCGGGGACGACGGTGATGTTGGGATGGCTGCGCACGCGCTCGGTCACGAGCCTTGCGAAGCCCTCCCGATCGACGGCGAGCGCGCCGCCCGCCTCGACGCGCGTCTCGTCCGCGCAGGCGAGGATCAGGGAGCCGAGGCGGCGCAGCTCCTCCTTCAAAAGCCCCACCGCGTTTTCCAGCTGGTCGGAGCGCAGGGAGTTGGAGCAGCACAGCTCGGCGAAATCGTCTGTCACATGCGCGGGGGTGCGCTTTTGCGGCTTCATCTCGCACAGCGTCACCCGGACGCCGCGCCGCGCGAGCTGCCACGCTGCCTCGCTGCCCGCGAGCCCCGCGCCGATCACGGTTGCTTCCTTGTTCATGTCTCGTCGTCAAAATCCTCGGCGCTGACGTCCACGGCCTTTGTCTTCTTCGCCGCGGGCTTCTTCCCGGCGGTCTTTTTGGCTGCCGGCTTCCTCGCGGGAGCCTTCTCCGCCGTCTTCTTTGCCGCCGGCTTCCCTGCGGCGGTTTTTTTCGCCGCGCTCTTCTTCTCCGCGCCCTTCTCCTCCGGCTGCTCCTTGGCGTCCGCCGCGGCCTTCTTGGTATAGCCGCGCTTTTCCTCCGGCACGAACCGCTCGCATGCGGGATTGATGCAGTAGGGGCGCTTATAGCCCTTGCCGGACTTTTTGAACATGGTCTGTCCGCAGGCGGGACAGTCGTCCTTCACCGGCACGTCGAAGGTCGTGAAATCGCACGCCTTGCTCTCGTCGCGGCTGCCGCGGAACTCGCAGGCGTAGTAGGTGTACTGCTTGCCGTTCTTCTTGCTCACGCCCGTGCGCTTCATCAGCCGTCCGCCGCATTTGGGGCAGCGGCCCGGCATTTCGACGACGAGCGGCTTGGTGAAGGTGCACTCCGGATAGCCCGGGCAGGCGAGGAATCTGCCGAAGCGTCCGGACTTGACGACCATGTTGCGCCCGCAGATGTCGCACTTCTCCTCGCTGATCTCGTCGGGCACCTTGAGGTGCTGCCCCTCCAGCTCCGTCTCCGCCTTTTTGAGTTCGGCGGAAAAACCGCCGTAGAACTCGCGCAGGATGCTCTTCCAGGGCGTCTTCCCCTCCTCGACCTCGTCGAGCGTCTCCTCCATGCGGGCGGTGAACTTCGTGTCCACGATGTCGGGGAACTTGTCCTCCATCAGCTCCGTCACGACTGTGCCGAGCGGCGTCGGGCGGAGATACTTGCCCTCCTTGACGACGTACTCGCGGTCAAGGATGGTGGATACCGTCGGCGCGTAGGTCGACGGGCGGCCGATGCCGTTCTGCTCCATCGCGCGGATCAGCGTCGCGTCGGTGTAGCGCACGGGCGGCTGGGTGAAGTGCTGCT
>CAMVAV010000133.1 GCA_947165595.1 uncultured Clostridia bacterium
GCTTGCCGTGGCGGTCTCCCATGTGCCGCCGTACTTGCCGCCGGTCTCCGCGCGGGCGGCTCCCACAGTTTAGGGAGTCGCCCGTTCGCAATTCTATTCTTGAGAAACGTCGTTTCTCTTTGTTCAAGCTCCTCATTTTTTAAGTCGAAGAGTAACATTTTCTTATGCCACTGCCGTTCCCACTACACGATCCACCAGCGCTGAAACGCCGTAGATCATGGCAAACAATGCTGTTGCCGGAATAGCAAGCGCGAAGATTACCGCGCTGCCAAGCCAAAGAATGGCTTGACGTCCCCAACCTTTCATGCTATGTCCTCCATTGCTCATGCAACCATGCCAACGCTGCTTCCTGCGGTGTATCTGTTGGCTCGTCTGGCTCAATCGGCTCGTCACAGAACACTTCATCCGTGCGCGCGGCGACATCCGCTCCAACGGTCAGCCAAAGCTGCGCGCCGTCAAAGAGTGAAAATGTCATATTCGCGCTGGCATAGCCTGCCGTGGGCGCGCCGAAGACGCGCGTGTTCTCCATACCGCGAAAAGCCAGCAATGTTGCTTCGCCGGAGCTTCCTGTCAGTTCGTCGGTCAAAATGGCGATTGGGATATGATCGCGCAGCTTGAAGCTCTCCACGCTGATCCCGCTCCCGCCTGAGAACGTGCCATCCTTGAGTGTCATCGCGGTGCGGGAGCCGCCCGCGTTCTCCACATACAGCACATCCCCGTCCGGGAGCAGCGGCGATACCGCCAGTACCATCGGCGCAACGTCGCCGCCCGTATTGTGCCGCAGATCAACGATCACGCCCCGCGCATCCTGATGCAAACGCAGAAAGTCAATGACGATCCGCGCATACTCCTTCGCTTGCTCCGTGTTACCCAAAAACCCCGGCAGTGCAATGGTCACGATGCCATCCATCTCGCTGACGGACGGCATTTGCACGTCCGAATGCATCTCTGTGAGCTTCTGGGGCGGGACTATGCGTGAATGCTTTCCGCCTGCGACGATAACCGCTTCAGAAAGAATGGGATAAGCTTCTTCATAGGTCTTGACGCCCTTTATCTCTTCCAACGCCTTTGCACTCGCTGCGCGCCATTCTTCGGAGCCGGCATAGTAGCCGTTGTTCATCAGCATAACAGCCCGCTCGCCATATGCCCTTACCGTTGGTTTCCGCAGATAGAAACCGTAGCTCGGTCCAAAATAGTCAATGGCGAGCAGAGCCGCCGCAAGAAAAGCAACAATAAGGATGATACATATTTTCTTTTTCATCGCCGCTCCTCCCCATTGCTGACGATGGCGTAGTACGCCTTCGCCGTATTACGGTAGACGAAAACATAGAACAGCGCAAACGCAAGAAAGCAGACGATGTTCGTAACAATGAGCAGCGGCGTATTCTGCACGCCGAAGAGCCGGATGATCTTCTGCACGAAGGGGAACGCGAAGGCGAGGTGCACGCCCGCGAGCAGGAGCGGGGCGAAGAACACCGTGAGCACCTGCGAGTTGACGGTGCTTTTGATCTCGCGTTTGGTCATGCCGACCTTCTGCATGATGTCGAAGCGGCTCTGGTCCTCGTAGCCCTCGGAGAGCTGCTTGTAGTAGATAATGAGCGCCGCCGCGGCAATGAACACGATGGAAAGAATGATGCCGAGAAAAAAAAGGCTGCCGTACATACTGAAGAAGTCGCTGCGCGCCTCCGCGCGGCACGCCAGGCCCACGTCGGTCCGCACCGCGTCCGCCTCGGCGCCTGGCAGGTCCTGCATGCGCGAGAGGAGCTCCGACTCGAGGGCAAGCTGCTCCTCTTCATTGACGCCCGGCAGATCAAAGCTGCAACACTGCGCCGTGCGGGCGGTGATCTGCTTTTCATTGAGGCCTTCGACGTAATCTGTGACCTCCGTCGCATAGTCCGTCCAGTCCGGCACAAACACGCAGTAGGTCGTCGCGATCGTATCGTAAGCCGAGAGCTTGAAGGGCAGCTCGGTCAGCGTGTCACGGACGCGGAGGGTCCGGCTGCCCTTGATCGCAAAGGTGTCGTCGGCGTACGGCGCGCCGCTGGACCAGATCAGCGCTTCGCCCAGAGAGAGGCTCAGCTCCGCGCCCGCAAGGCGGTTGTAGTCAGACAGCGGCAGAACATAGACCGTGCGTAGCCGCTCCAGCAGGGACGCCGGGGTGGAGACGTCCACCCGCCTGGCCACGCCGTCGACGTCCAGCGTGCCGCTTTCAAAGTATCCGGCGGTGTCCAGCAGCGTGTAGGAGAGCAGGCCGTCCTCACGTCCCTGCGCAACATCACGGGCGACGGCGTTCAGCCGCTCCCGCGCCTCGTCCGTGCAGGCCGCCGGACTCTTATAGTCGACCTCAAGCTGCATATCGTAGGGGTGTGCGCTGTGCAGCGCGTCGTCGCCGCCGAAGTAGAGGCAGCTGGTGGAGGACAGCATCACCAGCACCATCGTCGCAAGGATGCAGATGGAGGCTAGCCCCGCGCCGTTGCGCCTCATGCGAAACGCCATGGACGAGACGGAGACAAAATGCGCGGGCTGATAGTAGTAGCGCTTGTTCTTTTGCAGAAGCCTGCACATCACGACCGAGCCCGCGATAAACAGCAGATAGGTCGCCGCAATGACCATCAGCACGGCGGCAAAGAACATCATGATCGCGGTCAGCGGCTCGTCGATCTTCACGGCGATGTAATACGCCAGGCCGAGGATGATGACGCCGGCGAGGGCAAGCAGCCAGTTCGCCTTGGGCGGTTTTTCACCCGCCGTCTCGCTTTTCAGCAGGTCCAGCGGTTTAAAAATGCCCACCCGCGCAACCGAGAGGACGAGGATCAGAGCGAAGATCGCCCCAAAGAAAACGGCCGAGGCCGCGATGCTCTTCGGCTCAACGGAGAGGGCGTAGCCCACCTGTTCGCCGGCCATGTGCAGCAGAAACAGCTCCGTGAGCTTGGAGAACAGGATCCCGCCGGCAAGACCGATCACAAGGGCAAACAGCGCCGAAAGCAACGTCTCCCAAAGCAGAATGCGGCTTAAATTTGCCTTGTTCATGCCGAGAATATTGTATAGCCCGAATTCCTTGTTGCGCCGCCGTGAGAGAAACGCGTTGGTGTAGAGCAGGAACAAAAGCGAGAACAGCGCCATGACGAAGGTGCCGAGATTGAGGATCATCGACATGATGCTGCCGCCGCGCATGGTCTCCATCAGCGGCGAGTAGCTGAGGCTGGACAGGATGTAAAACATCATCACCATGCCCGCACAGGTGAGCAGGTACGGCAGATAGAGCCGTTTGTTCTTGCGCATCCCGTCAAGCGCAAGCTTCAGATAGAATCCCTGCTTCATGCGATCTCACCGCCTGTCGCCAGCACCGTCAGCGTGTCGGAGATCTTCTGGTAAAGCTGCTCGTTGGTGTCCTTGCCGCGGTAGATCTGATGATAGACCTCGCCGTCACGGATAAACAACACGCGCGTCGCGTGGCTCGCCGCCTTGACGGAGTGCGTCACCATCACGATCGTCTGGCCCTTGCGGTTGACGTCCGCGAAGAGCGTCAGCAGCTCGTCGGTCGAGCGGGAGTCCAGCGCGCCGGTCGGCTCGTCAGCAAGCAGCAGCTTCGGCTCGGTGATGAGCGCGCGGGCGACCGCGGCGCGCTGCTTCTGTCCGCCCGAGACCTCGTAGGGGTACTTCTTCAAAAGCTCCGTGATGCCGAGCTCCGCCGCGAGCGGCTGCAAACGCTCCGCCATCTCCGCGTGGGTCTTTCCCGCGAGCACGAGCGGGAGATAGATGTTATCCTCCAGCGTGAAGGTGTCGAGCAGGTTGAAGTCCTGAAACACGAACCCGAGCTGGTCGCGCCGGAACGCCGCCACGTCCTTCTCCGGCAGCGAGGATGTGTCCACGCCGTCGAGCAGCACCGTGCCGCCCGTCGGCTTATCGAGCGCCGCGAGCAGGTTCAAAAGCGTCGTCTTGCCGCTGCCCGACTCGCCCATGACCGCGACATATTCCCCGCGCTCGACGGAGAAGTTGACGCGCCGCAGCGCCTCCACCTGCTGCGTGCCGAAGCGCACGGTGTAGACCTTTTTCAGATCGTGTACTTCCAAAATACTCATGTTGCTTCCTCCTTTTGGTGTACACATCATAGCAAGCGGGAAAATGTTTCGCCATCGATTTGGCTTACATTTTCCCGCTCAATTCTTACAGTTTTGTAAGATATCTCATTCCACCGACAGCTTTTTCCGTGCAAGGTCGAGCCGCACGGTCGTACCCTTCCCCAGCTCGGACTCCACGGAGATCGTATGCCCGAGGTTTTGACACACGCGGCGGCAGAGGTACAGTCCCAGCCCGCTCGCGCGCTTGTCCGCGCGTCCGTTATAGCCCGTATAGCCCGGCTCGAAGACGCGCGGCAGGTCCTCCGGCGCGATGCCGATGCCCGTGTCCGAGACGCAGAGCGTGGCTTCGCCCGCAAAATAGATCGAAACCTTGCCCTCCGGCGTATATTTGAGCGCGTTAGAGATCAATTGCTCCAGCACGAACGCGAGCCATTTTTCGTCCGTCAGCACGCGCAGGTTCGTCGGGTGAAGCTCCAGCGCCAAATGCCGCTCGATGAACTCGCCCGAGAACTTTTTCACCGCACCGCGTACAATGGGATCAAGCTCGTATTCCCGCAGCACATAGTCCGTGGAGGCGGCGTCAAGGCGCAGGTACGCGAGCACCATTTCGACATAGCGCTCCACGCGCCCCAAGTCCGCCGTCAGGCGGCGGGAGAGGGGCGTATCCTCGTTCTGGAGCGTCAGGCGCATCGCCGCGATGGGCGTTTTGATCTGGTGCGCCCAGAGCGTGT
>CAMVAV010000134.1 GCA_947165595.1 uncultured Clostridia bacterium
GCGTCACGCGCTATGAGTTCACGCTCGAGCAGGGCGTCAAGCTCTCCAAGATCACGAACTTGCAGGACGACATCGCCCTCGCGCTCGGCGCGACCGGCGTGCGCATCGCGCCCATTCCGGACAAGCTCTCCGTCGTGGGCGTCGAGGTGCCGAACAAGCTCGTCACGCCCGTCCACATCCGCGAGGTGATCGCCTCGCGCGAGTTTACCGCCCACAAGTCCGCCGTGGCGTTCTCCGTCGGCAAGGACATCAGCGGCAGCAACATCGTCGGGGACATCGCGAAGTTCCCGCACGTGCTGATCGCGGGCACCACGGGCTCCGGCAAGTCGGTTTGCACCAACTCGCTGATCGTCTCGATGCTCTACCGCTCCACGCCCGAGCAGGTGCGCTTCATCATGGTCGATCCGAAGATGGTCGAGCTCGCGCCCTACAACGGCATCCCGCATCTGCTGATCCCCGTCGTCACCGATCCCAAGAAGGCGGCGGGCGCGCTGCAGTGGGCGGTCTATGAGATGATGAAGCGCTACCAGATCTTCTCGAACCACGGCGTCAAGGACCTCGCCGCATACAACGCGCTGGCGGAGAACGATCCGGAGCTGCGCAAATACCCGACCGTCGTCATCGTGATCGACGAGCTCGCCGACCTGATGCTCGTCGCGGCGAAGGAGGTCGAGGAGTCGATCTGCCGCGTCGCCCAGATGGGCCGCGCCGCGGGGATGCACCTCGTCATCGCCACGCAGAGCCCGCGCGCCGACGTCATCACGGGTCTCATGAAGGCGAACATCCCCAGCCGCATCGCCTTCGCCGTCGCCTCGTCGCTCGAGTCGCGCATCATCCTGGACGACATGGGCGCGGAAAAGCTGGTGGGCAAGGGCGACATGCTCTACGCGCCGCTCGGCGTCGGCAAGCCAAAGCGCGTGCAGGGCTGCTTCATCTCCGCGGAGGAGATCGAACGCGTCGTCAGCTTCGTCAAGGAAAACGGCGAGGCGAGCTACGACAAGGAGGTCATCGACAAGATCGAGCAGAACGTCGCGGAGAAGGAGCGCGGCGGCAAGGGCGGCGCCGCTGCGGAAGAAGCGCCCGCCGACGACGCCGACGAGCTGCTCAACGCCGCCGTCGAGGTCGTCATGGAGACCGGCCAGGCGTCGACCTCGATGCTCCAGCGCCGGCTCAAGCTCGGCTACTCCCGCGCCGCGCGCATCGTCGACCAGATGGAGGAGCGCGGCTTCATCGGCCCGTTCGAGGGCTCCAAGCCGCGGCAGCTCCTCATCACCCGCGAACAGTGGGAGGAGCTCAAGATGAAGGGTCAGAGCGCGCCCGTGTCCGCGGAGAGCGTACCCGCGCCCGTACCTTCGCCCGCGCCCGACGGCGGATCGGAGGACGAAGCATGAAGATCATGGCAATCGACTACGGCGACGCGCACACCGGCGTCGCGGTCTCCGACCGGACGGGGACGCTGTGCGGCTTCTCCGCCGTCGTCACGGCGTACCGCCCGGAGGCGGTGATCGAGAAGCTGCTGCCGCTTATCGCGGAGCACGAGGTCACGGAGCTGGTGCTCGGGCACCCGATCAACATGGACGGCAGCCGCGGGCCGCGCGCCGAAAAGGCGGAGGCGTTCGCCGAACAGCTCCGCGCGGCGTCGGGCCTTCCCGTCACGCTTTGGGACGAGCGGCGCACGACCGTCGACGCGCACAACATCCTCGCCGCCAACGGCAAACGCGCGAGGGAGCGGAAAAAGACCGTCGACGCGGTGGCGGCGTCGCTGATGCTCGAAGGATATCTCACCTATAAAAAGAGGAATGGCTGAAAAAGGGGATGTGAAAAAACTCGCGTTTTTTCACATCCCCAAAAATTTTAACCCGCGCTTTCCAAGCGGCTCCCTCACCTTCGCCTTTTTTACCGATCCGCGTTCCGCAGGCGGAGAAATTGTTTCTCACAGGCGCAGCAGTCGAACGCGTCCTGCGCCCAATTCTTAACGCGGGACAGGTCGCCCTCGATCACAAGGCTTTTCAGATTCGTGCAGCAGCCGAAGGCCCACGTCTGGACCTCCTTTACCGACGCCGGGATCGTCACCGATTCGAGATCCGGATTGCCCGCGAGCATGCCGGGCTTTATGACCTCCAGCCCCGGCTCAAAGCAGACGCGGCGCACGCCGCAGCTGTAATAATCGTCGTCCTCACTTCGGATCATGACGGCAAACGAATCGGGCCAATACTCCACCTGACTGGGAAACGCCTCGTTCCTGCAAGGTGATTCCGCCTTGCTGGCAGGTACCCAGCAATCCTCTTTCACGTTCCGGACGAGAACGATATCCTCGTCGCAGAGATACGCGTAATTCTTCATTTCATTGCAGTTCAGAAACAGGACCAGAATGCCGTCCGTCCGCATAAAGGCGTCATAGACCGGGAGCCCTTCGATCCGATCCGTCAGGTGGTCACTGTCATCCGGCAGAAAGCGTTTGTCCCGTTTGTCCTCACGCCAGACCCACAGCTTGCCGTCCTTGAGCCAGACGATGCTTTTGCCGCTGGGGGTAGCCGCTGCCGCCAGCGGCCAGCGGTCGTCCTCCCGTGCGTCCCAGCGATCGTCTATGATCGTATTGACCTGCATTTCTCCGTCCTTGCCGACGATCATCATGACCGATTCCGGCGGCCGGGCCTCGCCCTTCGGCCAGATATATACGCCGTAATGCCTGCCGTCCGGCAGATCGCCGTAACGGCGGTAGACCGCGCAGTGCCAGTCGTCCGGATCCGAGGAGACGTTATAGCGAAAGTCACACTCCTCCCAGTTGTCTTTCAGCCATGAAAGCTTGATGCCCGTGGCGGGGCGGAGCTTTTTCGCTCTCCTCAGACGTTTCTGCTCTGTTACAAAGTAGCATATTGCTGCGTGCAGGTCGCGGAAAGAACGAAGGCGAGCCTCGTCCGGCTCCTCCGACGATTTTTCCTGCTGTTTCTGCTCATCAATGTACCGGAGCAGCCGATCCGCATCCGTTGTCTCAAAGGACTGACTGTCGTCAAGAAAGCGGACCAGCTCAAATTCATCCTGCACGTCCAGCGTTTTCAAAAAATCAAGATCAGGTGCAGGAACTTCAATCCTGCGAATATCGGAATTATAGCCCCAGCCGTAATACTTTTCATATGCTGTAAAGCATTCGTCCCTAAAAGCCAAATATCGGATGAAAAAGCCTTCACCGAACTCAGGAATGTCCACCCAGAGTACAGCATTGTCACGGGACAGTATCCATTCTTTAATTCCATCTGCGGTGACCCATGCGAACGGTTTCGTTTCGCTCTCTCCCAGCGAGAATAGAAAGCGGGCAAATTCCTTTACGCTGTGGCCGTCGCCGATCACAGCCGCTTCATTGACCGGGTATTTCAGTTCCGCGCGATCATCCAAAACAATATGCAGGAACTCATACTACTTTCAAATTAAAAGATTTAATTTGAAAGGCGCGTGCTGCGCACGCTGGTTTTGCGCCAAAGGCGCAAAACACGTCTCATGCGAAATTTAACGCCGCTGCGCGGCTATAAAACGATTTTCAATCGTTTTAATAAATTTCAGTATCATATCCTCTGTCGGCACGGGAAATATACGTCGAAAAACTGTGCCGAAGAAGATCAAGCTTTTCCCGCCGGCCGGCGCGGCGATACCGCTCCCACTCTTTGTCGGCCAGCTGTTCCAATGCCGTATCGTCCATGACCAGCGCCCTTGCCTTTCCGCTTTCTCTCAATATAACGCCAGGTGATTGAAATGCCATACGATTCAAAGAAGCGACAAAAAAGCCTCCTCGTTGCCCTTCGCGCGCGCCTGCTGCTCTCGCACCGCGGCGTCCAGCCTTTCCGCATACGCCGCGCGGTCGGAGAGCGCCTCCCGCAGCGCCGCAAGCGCCGCGTCCGCGTCGAAGGAGGCGAGCGTCCCCGCCAGCGGCATCCCCAGCGCGCGGGCGCAGGCGCCGACCTTCGGGTCGTACTCCACGCCGAGCACCGGCACACGCGCGCAGGCTGCAAAGATCATGCTGTGCAGGCGCGTGCTGACCACCGCGTCCATCGCCGCCAGCGCGTCCGTCATCGCCGCCGGCTCGTAGGGGGCGGAAAGCTCGAACGCCTCCGCGCGCATCCGCGCGCGCACCGCGGCGATCGCCTCCGTGTCCGCGCTCTGCTGCATATCGAGGAACACGATCGACGCCGTCTCGCTCACCGCGTCGCAAAAGCGCGCAAACTCCGCGATATTCGCCTCCATCCCCGCCGCGAAGCGCACCGACACGCCGATCACGCTCCGTCCCGCCGGAACGCCGAGCGCCGCGAGCCGCGCAAGCCCGCGCTCGCGCACGCCGCCCGGCATCGTGAAGACCGGGTCGGCGGTGACGGTGATGTGTTCGTTTTTGACGCCCATCTCCCGCAGCGCGCGGAGCGACTCCTCGTCGCGCAGTGTGATGACGTCCGCCAGCTCGCAGACGGCGCGCACGCGCTCGCGGTCGCGCGCCGTCTCCACGGGGCCGATGCCGTTGGCGTAGAACA
>CAMVAV010000135.1 GCA_947165595.1 uncultured Clostridia bacterium
ACATGCGCTTCTATGTCGAAAAGTGCGAGGCGATGCGCAACTTCGCCAACAAGATATGGAACGCCAGCCGCTTTGTCATGATGAACCTCACCATTGACAAGGTGGAGCTGCCGGAGAAGCTGGAGCTGGAGGACAAGTGGATACTCTCCAAGCTCAATACGCTCATCCGGGAGGTCACGGACAACATGGACGCCTTTGAGCTGGGCGTCGCGTCGGCGAAGGTCTACGACTTTATCTGGGACAACTACTGCGACTGGTATATCGAGCTGACCAAGGCGCGCCTGAGCGGCGACGACGAGGCGGCGAAGAAGAACGCGCAGAACGTCCTTTGCTACGTGCTCATCGAGACGCTCAAGCTCCTGCACCCGTTCATGCCGTTCATCACCGAAGAGATCTGGCAGGCGCTGCCGCATGAGGCGCGCGACGCGGGCGTGAGCTTCCTCATGCTCTCGCAGTGGCCGGAGTGGAGCGACGCGCTCGCCTTCCCGGCGGAGGAGGCGGCGATGGGCAGCGTGATCGAGGCGATCTCCGCTGTGCGCGCGCGCCGCAATGAGATGAACGTCGCGCCGTCGAAGAAGGTGCACTATACCGTCGCGACGGCGCACGGCGACACGTTCCGCGCGGGTATTCCGTTCTTCCTTCGCCTTGCTTCCGCGAGCGAGGTGACGGTCGCGGAGGCGGACGCGCCGAGCGCGGAGGGCATGGTCGAGGTCGTGACCCACGCCGCGCGTGTGCTGATGCCGCTGGCGGAGCTGGTCGATTTTGAAAAGGAGCTTGCGCGCATCGCGAAGGAAAAGGCAAACGCCGAAAAGCAGCTTGCCGCGATCGAGGGCAAGCTCAAAAACGAAAACTTTGTCTCCAAGGCGCCCGAGGCGGTCGTGAACGCCGAGCGCGAGAAAGCGGAAAAGCTGCGCGCGCTGCTCGAAAAGCTTGAGGCCTCGGAAAAGGCGCTCAAAAAATAAGAAATACGGAGGGCTTTGCGATGAAACGCATCCAACTCGGCTCCACAGGCATCGAGATCGAGAAGAACGGCTTCGGCTGCCTGCCGATCCAGCGCATCTCGAAGAACGACGCTGCGTATCTGCTGCGCAAGGCGGTCGACGGCGGCATGAACTATTTCGACACCGCCCGCGCCTACTCCGACAGCGAGGAGAAGGTCGGCTATGCCTTCGCGGGGATGCGCGACAAGGTCGTTATCGCGACCAAATCCGGCGCGTCAGACGCCGCGGCGCTGCGGAAGGACCTCGAAGCGAGCCTGCGCATGCTGCAAACGGACTACATCGACGTCTACCAGTTCCACAACCCCGCGTTTTGCCCGAAGCCGGGCGGCGCGGACGGACTTTACGACGAGGCGCTCAAGCTCAAGGCGGAAGGGAAGATCCGCTTCATCTCCATCACCAACCACCGCCTTGCCGTGGCGCGGGAGGCGATCGACTCCGGCCTCTACGCGACGCTGCAATTTCCGTTCAGCTATCTCTCCGGCGAGCAGGAGCAAAAGCTGATCGAGGGCTGCCGCGCGAAGGGAATGGGCTTCATTGCCATGAAGGGCATGGCGGGCGGCCTGATCCGCGACGGTTATGCGGCGGCGGCGTATATGGAGACGCAGGACGGCGTCGTTCCGATCTGGGGCGTGCAGCACGAGTGGGAGCTGGATCAGTTCCTCGACTGCGTCAAAAACGGCGCGGAGCTGACCGCGGAGCGCAGGGCGACGATCGAAAGGGACCGCGCGGAGCTCTGCGGCGAGTTCTGCCGCGGCTGCGGTTACTGCATGCCCTGCCCGCAGGGGATCGAGATCAACAACTGCGCGCGTATGACGCTGATGCTGCGCCGCGCCCCGGCGGCGGACTGGCTGACGGAGGAGTGGCAGGAGAAGATGAAAAGGATCGAGACCTGCCTGCACTGCAACGCCTGCGCGTCGAAGTGTCCCTACGGGCTGGATACGCCGAAGCTGCTGCGGGAAAACTACGAGGAATACTGGAAGATACTCGCGGCGAGCAGAGAAAAAGAATAAAAATCAGGAATCCCGCGCGTTCCGACAAAAAGGGACGCGCGGGACAATCTATAATCAGGACATATCTCGGCACGGTCCCCATTGGGACGGCGCACGGACAGGGAGGGCACGCCATGGAGGTGCGAACGAAAACTACGGAGCGCGAGCTGACCATCGGTCTTCGCGGGGAGCTGGATCACCATTCCGCGCGGGAGGTCGTCACAGCCATGGAGCGCGCGGCGGACGCGGCGCTTCCGTCGAGCCTCGTGATGGATTTCGGCGGCGTCACATTTATGGACAGCTCGGGCATCGCGGTGGTGATGCGCGCCGAGCGACGCATGTGCGCGCTCGGCGGCAGCCTGGTGCTCGTCAATGTGCCGCAGCAGGCGAGAAGGGTCTTCGACGCGGCGGGGATCAGCGCGCATGTCAGGATGGAGGGACCGCCGGACCAAGCGTAAGGCGCGGCGGGAGCAAATACAATTCTGCGCGGAATCGCGCACGGAGGGACGTATGAAGGTAAAACCGGACAATTACATAGCGCTTGAGTTTTTGAGCCGAAGCGCGAACGAGGGCTTTGCGCGCACGGCGACGGCGGCGTTTGCCGCGCAGCTCGATCCCACGCTCGACGAGCTGGGCGACATCAAGACCGCGGTCAGCGAGGCGGTCACCAACGCCATCGTACACGCTTACCCGGACGCGTTGGGCAAGATTTCCCTGCGCGCGAGCATCTTTGACGGCAATCTGCTGGAGATCGTGGTGCGCGACTGGGGCTGCGGCATTGCCGACGTCGACCGGGCGCGCGAGCCGCTTTACACGACAGGCGGCGAGGAACGCAGCGGCATGGGCTTTACGATCATGGAGAGCTTTATGGATTCGCTTTCCGTGCGCTCCAGACAGGGCAAGGGTACGGTCGTGACCATGAAGCGCAGAATTTCGCAGCGCGCGGGGAGAAAATGAGCACGGAGACCTTCGCGCTGCTCGAACGCGCCCAGCGGGGGGACGAATCCGCCTGTGAGCGCGTTTTGGACGAGAACAAGGGGCTGATCTGGAGCGTCGTCAAGCGATTCTGCGGGCGCGGCGTGGAGTCCGAGGACCTTTACCAACTCGGGTGCCTCGGCTTCATCAAGGCGGTCCGGGGCTTCGACCTCACCTACGGGACGCAGTTTTCCACCTACGCCGTACCGAAGATCGCGGGGGAGATCCGCCGCTTTCTGCGGGACGACGGTCCCGTCAAGATCGAGCGCGGAATGCGGGAAAAGGTGCTCGCCGTATGCGGGGCGCGCGAACGCCTGCGCATGGAGCGGGGAAGGGAGCCGAGCCTCTCCGAGCTGTCCGAGGCGACGGGCCTGACTGTGGAGGAGCTGGCGGAGCTGGAGCTTGCGGGCGCGCCGCCGGAGTCGCTGCAGCAGGAGCTGGGCGACGGACTGACGCTGGAAAACGTTCTGTGCAGCGAAGCGGGAGAGGACGGCATGGTGGAGCGGATCGCTCTGCGCAGCAGCATCGACGCGCTTCCGGAACGGGAGAAACTGACGATCCTGCTGCGCTTTTTCAAGGGGCTGACGCAGGATCAGACCGCGCGGCTGCTCGGCGTATCGCAGGTGCAGGTCTCGCGTCTGGAAAAAAAGGCGCTGCAAACGCTGCGCGAGAGGCTCTCTTAGCCTTTCTCACGCGGGCGGCAGCGCCTCCGTGTCCCGCTCCGTCTGAAATTCCGTCATCGTGCCCCAGTAGCGCTTGGGCATCTGCGTCATGCGCAGCTTTGGGTTTTCCCGCTCGCGGATGGCGATCGTATCGTAAAACCGTTTCCAGAGCCGGCGGTACGCGGCTTCCTCTTCATCCGGCGGAGCGGCTTCAAAGCTGTCAAGCGGTACGATACGGGATATGCCGCCGGAAGAGAGCAGGGCCTCGCGATGCGTGCGGTCGTAGATGAAGAAGCTCTCGTCGTGGCAGCGCTCGCAGAAGTGCCCGCGCAGCAGCGGAAGCACGCGGTTTTTCGGCTCGATCTCCGCGCCGAGCAGCCCGTCCCGTATGGAAAAGCGCACGAAGCCGCGCAGGTGCTCGACCTCCGCGGCGAGCTGCCGCGCGGCACGGAGCAGGGGCTGGTAGTCGCAGTCGGACAAACGCGACAGATAGCCTGCGCCCTCGCGATAGAGCTTGACGACAAAGCGGTAGATCGCAAGCTCCTTTTCCTCCAGACAGGTGAGAAACACCCGGCGCAGAAACGGCCCGACCTCCGGCGAGATTTTGCGGAGGCTGTCGTACACCCGCCTTGCATGCTCCCTGTCGGTCACGACGGCGCGCACCTCGAACAGGCAGGGCTCATCGTCCCCATCGCAGAAGAATGCGGTGGGGGTTTCCTTTTGCGTGTAGCTTTCGAAAATACGTAAGCGTCAACTCCGGCGGCGGATAGAAGCAAGCCCGATTTTGTGAGATACT
>CAMVAV010000136.1 GCA_947165595.1 uncultured Clostridia bacterium
GCGTTCTGCGTGTTGTCGTCCTGAATGAGGCGGATGTTCGGCGCAAGCTCCAGCAGCTTCTGCCCCGCCTGCGCGATCACGTCAAGGTCCTCCTCATTCATGCTCTTGCCCATGGACAGCAGCGTGATGCCGTTGATGACGCGATAGTTCGCGGTAATGGCGACGGCGTCCCTGAGCGCGGGGTTCCAGAGATCATTGTAGCCCCTGATCTCGATCCCGGCAGCCTCCGGGTTATAGACGATCAGCGGGATGCCGCAGCCGTAAGGCACGGTGTACTCGTCCGTGGGATCGTAGAACTGCCCCTGATAAAGCGGGTTGATGTTGCCGAAGTTCTTGATGATGCTCTTGTCCAGCTTTCCGACCAGGCCCGCCTGGATCGCCTGCTCGATGATGTAGTCGTCCGCGATGACGAGGTCATAATCCCCGCCCTTCGCCTGCGTCAGCTTTTCCAGCATCGTCTCGTCATAGTCGAAGTTGGAGTATACGATCTTTATGCCGGTTCGCTTCTCGAACTCGTCCAGAACCTCCTGCGGGAACATCTCGTCCCAGGTATAGAGCACCATTTGCTGCTGTTGAGTCTCCTGCTTCCCGGCGCAGCCGGCAAGCATCCCGCAGAGCAGCGCCGCGGTCAAGAGCCATACCACTTTCTTTTTCATTGCTTCCTCCTTCGTATTATTCCCGATGTCCGCCCCTCCGCCGCAGAGCGGAGGAAAGCAGCATCGCAGCAATCACAGCGGTGAGTAAAATGGTACACAGCGCGTTGATCTCCGGCGTGACGCCGGTGCGCATCTGCGTGTAGACCTTGATCGGCAGGGTCGAAAGCGTCGCTCCGGTGACGAAGATGCTGATGACCACGTCGTCAAAGCTCATGGCGAACGACAGAATGCAGCCCGACGCCACGGCGGGCAGGATCAGCGGGAGCGTGATGTCGAAGAATGCCCGCGCCGGAGACGCGCCCAGATCGCGCGCCGCCTCCTCGATCGACTTGTCGATGCCGACCAGCCGCGCCTTCACCATCAAATAAACGTATGGGATGCAGAACGAGGTGTGCGCGATGATCAGCGTCGGCCAGCCGAAGGGCAGGCGCAGCAGGGAGAAAAACGCCATAAAGACCATGCCGAGGATGATCTCCGGCAGCATGATCGGGAGCGTCGAGAGATACTCCATCATGCCCTTGCTTTTGAAATGGACGCGCGCCATGCCGATGGCGCCGAGCGTTCCGATCACCGCCGCGAACGCACAGCTCGCAAGGCCGAGCAGAATACTGTTGCGCAGCGCCTCCATCAGCGCGGTGTCCCGCAGCAGCGTCTCGTACCACCGCAGGCTGAAGCCCTTCCAGGCGACCGGCAGCTTCGCCTCGTTGAAGGAAAAGATCACGACCACCGCGATCGGCAGATAGGTAATGAGCGTCACAAGCGCCAGATACAGCGCTGGAAAGGAAAAGCGTCTCTTCTTCACAGCAGCATCCCCTCCAGCTCGCTCGTGTGCGTCACCTTGCGGTAGAGCCAGAGCATCAGCGTCGTCATCAGCGCCAGCACAAGCGCCAGCGCCGCCGCAAAGGGCTGATTGGCGCCACGTGTCATCTGGTCCTGAATGAGACTGCCGACCAGAACGATCTTGTTTCCGCCCAGCAGGTCCGCAATGAAGAACAGGCCCATCGAGGGCACAAAGGTCAGGATGACGCCGCTCATCAGTCCCGGGAGCGTCAGGCGCAGCGTGATCGTCGCAAACGCCTTCGCGCGCGTCGCGCCGAGGTCGCGCGCCGCCTCCACCAGCGTCCAGTCCATCTTTTCCACGCTGGTGTAGACCGCGAGGATCATGAACGGCAGCAGCGCGTAGACCATGCCGATCAGCACCGCCGGATAGCTGTAGAGGATCTTCAGCGGCTCGTCGATGACGCCGAGGGCGAGCAGCAGCTTATTGAGCACGCCCTTCGCCTGCAGCAGGATCAGCCAGCCATAGAGCCGGATCAGCGAGCTGGTGAGGAACGGCACCATGATCAGGAACATCATGATCCGCTTCCACCTGGCTCCCAGCCGCCCCATGAAGTAGCCGTAGGGATAGCCGATGAGCACGTTGAGCGCCGTCGTGGAGAGCGCGAGGCGGAACGACTCCCGAAAGCAGTTCACATAGACGCCGTCCCGCATCTTTGCGAAGTTGTCCAGCGTAAACGCCCAGCGGAAGCCCGTGCCCGCCGTGTTTTTCGCAAAGCTGATGGCGACCATATAGAGCGCGGGTCCCAGCACGAAAAGCAGCGTGAAGACATACAGCGGCACGACGCACAGCCACCGCCGATCCCTTCCGCCGCGCTTTCCGGCGCCCGGCAGCGCCGGTACGGCGGCATTTCCGCTCATGGCTTCGCCTCCCTGTCCACCAGGACGGCGGCTTCCGGCGGCCAGTCGAGATATACCGTCTCCCCCGCGGCAAAGTCGAAGTGGATGCCCTGGCGGGTGATGACGACCTCCGTGCCGTCCTCCAGCCGGACGGGGATGCGCAGCATACCGCCCGCGAAGGTGTTCCCCTCCACGACGCCGCGCACACAGGTCCCCTCCTTCGGCTCGCGTCCGATGCCGATATTTTCCCCGCGCACCGCGAGAGTCAGCGCGTCGCCCTCCCGAAGCGGCAAAGCGTCCGTCCGCGCGAGCATCGTTCCGTTCATGGAGCGCAGAAGCACCCTGCCGTCTTCGATGCGCACCGCGTCGCCGTGCAGCACATTGGCGCTGCCGACAAACTGCGCCGCGTAGCTCGTGCGCGGGCGGTCGTAGATCTCGTTCGGCGTGCCCTGCTGCTCGATCCTCCCGTCCCGCAGCAGCACGATCCGGTCGGACATGTTAATGGCCTCCTCCTGATCGTGCGTTACGTAGATGAACGTCGTGCCGAGGTTTTTTTGCAGCTTCTTCAGCTCATACTGCATCTGGCGGCGAAGCTGCAGGTCGAGCGCGCCGAGCGGCTCGTCCAGCAGCAGCACCTTCGGGCGGTTGATGAGCGAGCGCGCGATGGCGATGCGCTGCCGCTGTCCGCCGCTGAGCATGGCGGGCGTCTTCTTCGCGCTGCCCTCCATCTGTACCATAGCGAGCGAGTCCATCACGCGCCGCTCGATCTCGCGCTTGTCGACGCCCCGGATTTTGAGCGCGTAAGCGACATTCTGAAAAACGGTCATGTGCGGGAAGAGCGCGTAGCTTTGAAAGACCGTATTGACATTGCGCTTTTCCGGCGGGCTGCCGCACATGTCCCGCCCTTCGAGCAGCACCTGTCCGCCGTCCGGCTCCGTCAGTCCCGCGATGATGCGCAGGATCGTCGTCTTGCCGCAGCCGGAGGAGCCAAGCAGCGTGACAAAATCGCCCTCCCTGACGGAGAGCGTGATCCCCTTGAGCACGCTGACGTTATCGTAGCTTTTCGTAATGTCACGCAGCTCCAGGATTACCCCGGCGTCCTCTTTCTCCATCGTATGCTCCTTTACGGGAAAAGGACGCGATACTCGCGCCCTTATGCGGTGATGTCAAGCTCGGGCTCGCTGTCCTCCAGCGCCTTTTTGAGAAATTCGCCCGATTTGTCCGCAGCGGTCACGGTTCGGGTCGTCCCGCCCGAGACGTAGAACTTGCCGCACTCCGGGCAAATTCCGGTGTGGTAGGTGACGGACTGGCTCACGACCCTGCGTCCCTCGCGCTCCGCCTTGGCGCGCTCGCGCACGACATGCTCCATCTCGTGCCCGCGCACGGCGGACGCCGCCACCTTGGGGTCGACATGCGTGGCGGACTTAAAGGATACGCCCGGATCGTCGGAGCCGTCCTGATACTTGCGCTTTTCGCAGGTCTTGCACTCGCCCTCCTCCATCGTCTCGGCGGGCGATTTCGTATCCTTCACGCCGGGGACATCCTCCTCCGTCCCATCGTCCTCCTTTTCCCACGGAAAGCGGAAGGACTCCTCCGCCGCCGGATCGCCGGACGGAAACAGCAGGCGCGTGCGCGCGGCAAGCTCCACCGGTCCATACCCGTTCGGGACATAGGGAAGCTCCGGTCCGGAGAACGCGGCTCCCGCGGCGGCACCTCCCGCAGCGGCGGCGGCCGGCAGCGGAGCCTTTGTCTCCTGCCCGGCGGCGGGGGCCGCGACGGCAGCGCCGCGCGCCGTCCGCGCGGCATATTGCGCAGAATACTGCGCCTGCCGCCACAGCAGGGCGGTCATGCCGCCGGAACCGATCGCGCCGATCATGCCGTCTTCCCCCTTTCTCCGACAGAAATGCAGCTCTTACATTTTAAGCATGTTCAAAGCTTCCGTGCCTCAGGATAGTCCCGGCGCGTCAGCCCATCTTGGTCTTGAGCCCCTCGAGACGGTTGAGCGCCTCAAGCAGCGTCTCGTCCTTCTTGGCAAAGTGGACGCGGACGATGTTCTGCACGTCCTCCATGAAAAA
>CAMVAV010000137.1 GCA_947165595.1 uncultured Clostridia bacterium
GGCACGGGCAAGACGCTGCTTGCCCGCGCGGTCGCGGGAGAGGCGGGCGTCGAGTTTTTGTCGATCTCCGGCTCGGACTTTGTGGAGATGTACGTCGGCGTCGGCGCGAGCCGCGTCCGAGACCTTTTTGAGCGGGCGAAAAAGATCGCGCCCGCCATCGTCTTCATCGACGAGATCGACGCCGTGGGCCGCCAGCGCGGCACCGGTCTCGGCGGCGGGCACGACGAGCGCGAGCAGACGCTCAACCAGCTCCTTGTGGAGATGGACGGCTTCGGCACGAACGAGGGCGTCGTCGTCATGGCGGCGACCAACCGCGCCGACATCCTCGATCCCGCGCTGCTGCGGCCCGGACGCTTCGACCGCCAGATCTACGTCGGGCTGCCCGACATCAAGGGGCGCGAGGAGATTTTGAAGATCCACACGCGCAGCAAGCCGCTCGCCGAGGACGTGGACCTGCGGGAGCTGGCGCGCGGCACGTCCGGCTTCACGGGCGCGGACCTCGAGAATCTCGCGAACGAGGCGGCGCTGCTCTCCGCGCGGCGGAACAAAAAGCTTGTCGGACGCGAGGAGTTTGAAGAGGCGGAGATCAAGGTCATCGCCGGGCCGGAGAAAAAGAGCCGCGTCGTTACCCCGCACGAACGGGAGCTGACCGCTTATCACGAGGCGGGGCACGCCGTCGTGATGCACGCCCTGCCGACCCATGAGCCGGTGCACCGCATCACCATCGTTCCGCGCGGACAGGCGGGCGGCATGACGATCGCCCTGCCGGAGGAGGACCGCTCCTTCCAGTCGAAGCGGTATATGGAGGAGCAGATCGTATCCCTGCTGGGCGGGCGCGTCGCGGAGGCGATGATGCTCGGAGACGTCTCCACCGGCGCCTCGAACGATATCCGGCGCGCCTCGCAGATCGCGCGGAGGATGGTCACGGCCTACGGCATGAGCGACAAGCTCGGCGCGGTGTCCTTTGAGACGGGGCACGACGAGATCTTCATCGGCCGCGAGATGGCGCGCTCGAAGCCCTACTCCGAGGAGGTCGCGGCGCAGATCGACGCCGAGGTCAAGGCGATCATCGACGCGGCGTACCGCCGGTGCGAGGAGATTCTGACACGCGACCGGAGGTATTTGACCGCGGTGGCGGAATTCCTGCTCAAAAACGAGACCATGAGCGCCGAGGAATTCGGCGCGGTTTTTGAAGAGCCCTCGGCGGAGAAACCGGAATAACGGAAAAGGAAGGGTATGCCCCGCGCAGGGCGCACCCTTCCTTAATATTTTTATGTTTCTGTTACCGCGACGCCAGCACGTTTGCCACAGACTCCAGGGCGTCGCACTTCATGTCCTCGATTTTGCCGCCGTCCACCAGCTTCGTCAGCTCCGGGTCGATGGGCATCTGCGCGAGCAGGGGGAGGTCGTGCCGCTTCGCGGCCTCCTTCGACTTGCCCTCGCCGAAGAGAAAGAGCTTTTTGCCGCAGTCGGGACATACGGCGTAGCTCATGTTCTCCACGACGCCGACGATGGGGACCTCCATCCGCTCCGCCATGCGCACCGCCTTCTCCACGACCATGCCGACGAGATCCTGCGGCGAGGTGACGACGATGATGCCGTCGAGCGGGATCTGCTGGAACACGTTGAGCGACACGTCGCCGGTTCCGGGCGGCATGTCGACGAGCAGGAAATCGACGTCCCAGATCACGTCCGTCCAGAATTGCTGCACGACGCCGCCGATGACCGGACCGCGCCATATGACGGGGTCGTTTTCGTTTTCCAGCAGCACGTTGATCGACATGATCTGCACTCCGCCGGCGCTGACGCAGGGCAGCAGGGCGTTCTCGGTGCCGACGGCGCGCTCGTGGATGCCGAACGCCTGCGGGATCGACGGGCCGGTGACGTCCGCGTCCATGATGCCCACGGCGTAACCGCGGCGGCGCAGCAGAACGGCGAGCTGGCTGGTGACCATGCTCTTGCCGACGCCGCCCTTGCCGGACACGACGCCGTAGACGCGGCGCACGATCGCGTCGGGATGATGCTCCTTGATAAAGGACTGCGGCGCGGTGCGGGAGGGGCAGTCCTCGCCGCAGGCGGAGCAGTTGCTGTTGCAATCGGGCATAGTATTCACTCCTTTGTTGGTGTCAGGGACAGTATACAGACATTTTCGCGTCCGGTCAAGAGGGCGGCTTCGCGATGCTGGCAGGTAAGCAGCAGGATCTGCCGCCGCTCCGCCTCTTGTATCAGCAGCTCCAGCGCGGCGGCACAGCGTTCGTCGTCAAAGCTGACGAGCGCGTCGTCCAGCACCAGGGGGACGCACGTCTCCTCCGGAAGCACCATGTCGCAGATCGCGAGGCGCACCGCGAGGTAGAGCTGATCTCGCGCGCCCTGGCTCAGCAGCGCCGCGTCGTGCGCCACGCTTTCCCCGGCTTCGGACGCAAGTGCGTGAAAGGTGCGGCTGAGTTCCACGGCGTCGTATTTTCCTCCGGTCAGCGCGGAAAAATACGCGGCGGCGCGCTTGCCGAGCTGCGGCGAGAAACGGCTTTGCAGCACGGTGTTTGCGTGCTCCAGCGTTTCCATCGCCAGCGCGATCGCGGCATAGTCGCTCTGCGCCTCGGCAAGCCGTTCGCGCTTTTCCGCCATGGAGCGCTCCAGCGCGTCCGCGTCGCCGATGGCGCGCAGGCGCCCCGCCGTGTAATCGGCGCGGCTCTGCTCCTCCGCGCGTGCCTCCGTCGTGCGCTTCAGCTCGGAAAGCAGCTCCTCGCGGCTTTTGGCCGGCCGCTCGACGGGACGCGCGGGTACGCCGGTCAGGTCGGGCCTGGGACTGCTTTCGTAGACCTGCCGGCAGCGGAGCGCCTCCGCCTCCAGCTGTGCGAGCATGTCGCGGCGCGCAAGGCTTTCGTGGATGTAATTGGCGGCGCCCGTGCGGTCGCCGGCGGGAATGTCCTCAAAAATCCGCTCCAGCGTTTCCTGGCTTGTGGTTTTTAACGCGGCGCAGGCGCCCTCCGCCTCACGAAGGGCGCTTTCCAGCTCGGCGCGCTCCTTCTCGTGCTGCAGCCGGGCACTCCGCGCACGCAGCGCTTCCAGCGTGAACAGCACGGCGAAGAGGACTACCGCCGCGGCGCAGGCGTACAGGACCGCCGGCGCGACGGGGAGGGGAAGAAGCAGCGCAAGCGGCGGAAGAGCGGCGCACAGGATCAGCAGAATGAGCCACGCCGCCGCGATGGGGCGGAGGAAGATGCGCCGCATGTTGGCATTAAAATGGTTGAGCGCCTGCTCCGACCGCTGCCGGCGCGCGTCCGCCTCGCGCTGTTGCCGCTCCAGAGCCTCGATCGAGCGCAGGCGGCTTCGGTTTTCCTCCAGCACCTCCCGCTCGGGGATGTGAGAGTCGGAGAGCATCCGGCGAAAGACGCGCACCTCGCGCGCGGCGCTGTCGGCGGCGCGCTTCGCCTGCTCCCGCGCGGCATAGCGGTCCTGCCGGTCGGCAAGCTCATGCGCCGCGATCGCTTCCCGCAGCGACGCTTCCCGCTCGCGCAGAGCGGCGATCGCGTTCTCCGCTTCGCCGCGCTCCGCCTGCAGGGTGCGGAGCTCCGCAAGCGCGGCGCTGCCCTCCTCCAGCTCGCGCTCAAGCGTGGGGATCTGCCCGCTGCGGCTGTTCGCCTTGCGCAGGTTGAGCTGCTTTTTCAGCGCGGCCGACGCCTTGGAATACGACGCGCCCTCTTCACCGGTGGTGATCAGCGCGGCGATGCGGCGCTCCAGCTCGGCGTCCGGATCGACGGCCAGCCCGCTCTGGCGGATGAACGCGCTGCGCTCGCAGACCTCGCGCGGGACGCCCAGCAGCCGCTCGCCGCAGTCGGCGCCGCTCAGCCCCGGAACCTCGTCGCCCGTGCCGGAATAGGTCGCGGTAAAATGCCCCATCGGGATGTCGGCGCGCTGCGTGTCGCGCCGCAGCGTGACCTCGCCGAATTCCTCGGTTGAAAGCTCCAGCGTACCCTGCATCGGCGCGCCCGACCACGGCAGAAAACGCTTTTTATCGGCAAGCGCCCCGCGTTCGCGCGTGGGCAGTCCGTAGAGCATCGTGCGCAGAAACGCCGCAAGCGTGGACTTGCCGGACTCGTTCGGCGCCTCGATGATGTTGAGCCCCGGAGAAAATGCGAGCGAGCGCCGCTCCAATGCGCCGAAGGTCGCGTCCAGTTTGCGGAATCGCATCCGCTCACCCCCTTTTGCCCCATGTAAATCGTATATTATATAGTATAGCACAAGGCGTTTCTTTTGTCTGCAGCGGGGGCCAAAAAAATTTTCAAAAAACCGCAAAAAAGGTCTTGACTTTTTTCGAGAGACCGAGTATAGTATCAACTGTTCCGCGATTGGAGCGAGTACCTTGTAAATTAAACAACGGATGCAAGACAAAGCACCAGAAAGCG
>CAMVAV010000138.1 GCA_947165595.1 uncultured Clostridia bacterium
GGCAGGCGGAGGCGCAGGCAATCAACCTGCTCTACTTCCTCCCCACCGCCGCCGTCTCGCTCCTGTCCCACCGCAAAAACGGCTACCTCGACACGCGGGCGCTCCGCGCCGCCGTTTTGCCCGGCACGCTCTGTGCCCTTGCCGCCGCGTACGTTTCAACAGTGATCGATTTAACGGTTTTGCGAAAGCCGTTCGGTCTGTTCCTTTTGTTCGCCGGGCTCTCCATGCTGTTTAGCAAAAGCGATCACGGAAAATAGACGCCGTTTTTCTTATTCTATCAAAAATCGCAACAAAATCCCCCATGCTTGATAGACTCAAGCATGGGGGCAATTCTATTGCGTTTCCTGTCAATCGTCGAGGAAGTACGCGATGCTGCTGCGGACGCCGAAGCGGTTGCACTCGCTGAGGCTGTTCATATAGAGGTCCACCGTTCTGCCGTGTACGCCGGTGTCCTCCGCGTGGCTCATGCCGTAGGTGAAATCGCCGTTCGCCGTGGTGATGAACATCGTCGAGCCCAGGGGAATGACGGACTTGTCGACCGCGACGACGCCGACGTGGACGCGCGTGCCCGTGTAGGTGATCGTGCCGACGCCCGGCTCGCCGGTCGTGTAGGCGGTGCAGCGAATGTCCATCGTGTGCGTGAAGTGCAGGGAATCGCCGGATTTCATAATGAGGTAGCCGCTGCCGTCGTCGTTCCGGATGACATGGGCGATCGTGTCGCCCTCGCGGGCTGTCTTGACCAGCGTGCCGGTGCTCACGACCCGGTTCTTCGAGTTGTTGTTGGTCTCCGCCACCGCCTGACGCGATACGAACGCGCCGTCGGCGTAGACGACCTCATAGGTCACGTCCTGCGTGCCGTTGACTCCCTCCTGCCTGACGACGGTCTCGCCCTTGGGGATGGTGTAGTCCGTGGTGTAGACGGTGGAATAGGCCGCCGCCTCGGATACGGTCTCATAATAGGTGAAGTCGGAGGCGATCTCCATCAGGATATCCTCGCCCGTGACGTCCAGCCGGACCATCTCCAGCGGCCCGACGCTGATGCCCTCGCGCTTGAGCAGGTCGCTCACGCTCTCGCCGCTGCGGCTCGTCGCATACTGCATACCGTCGCTGTGGAGGATCTGCACCTTCCGGTTCGCTTCGAGGATCATGTCCGTGTCCGTGCTCTCCGCCCCCGTGAGGACGATGCGGTCCGCGCTCACGCGCTCCGCCTTGCCGGTCACCACGGTCGAAAGCCCGTCCGTGATGAGATACAGCGCGCTCGCGCTCAGCTGCGGCGCGGCCCCGACCGCCAGCACGCCGGCGAGCAGCAGCGCGAACGCCGTCTGCCACAATCGCCTTACCCGGCCGCGGCCCCTTTGCTTCTGATTTTCTATCATGATTTGGTAACTCCTTTTTCTTTCCGGCGCTCCGGTTTACCGTTCCCGGGCGCCTGTCTGCGAAAAGTTACAGTCCTGTAATCGAAGGTTACAAATTGTAACTTTTCAAATCGTTCCGCAGTATAGCGCATCGTTTTGGATTTGTCAAGTTACATGTTTTGCATTATGTAAATTTAATTCGGCGTTTTGCCGGTTTTCCACAACCTTTTTCGACTATTTCCTGCGCCGAATGGCACTTTTCGACACAAGATTTCTGCCGCCTTTGTGCATTTTGCCAAATAATTGCATAACAAATCTGTGTATTCGGAAGCCTCTTGACAAAACGATATTTTAGTGATATCACTTTAATATCACATCGAGGAGGTATCCGTCATGGAAGAAAGAATTCTCAGCAATAAAAAGAACGGTATGTTCATGCTCCTGCTCACCGTCGCGCTGTATATCGCGGCGATCCTGCTGCTGATCGGAGGCGGCAGCTCCGGCTTGTTCTGGCGCATTGGGCCGCTGGGCTATCTGCTGGTGCCGCTGTCCGTGCTCTGGCTGCTGCTGGGATGGATCCTGTTTCTCGGGCTCAAGGTCCTCAAGCCGCAGGAGGCGCTGGTGCTGACGCTGTTCGGCAAATACGTCGGCACGCTCAAGGGCGAGGGCTTCTACTTCGTCAATCCCTTCTGCTCGTCCGTAAACCCCGCCGCGAAGACCAAGCTCAACCAGAGCGGCGACGTGGACAGCGGCAAGAACGGCGCGCTGACCGCCGTGCTGACGAACGCGGCCGGACAGGCGCAGCATGTCGAGCTGGCCAGCAAAAAAATCTCGCTCAAGATCATGACCCTCAACAACTCCCGCCAGAAGGTCAACGACTGCCTCGGCAACCCCGTGGAGATCGGCATCGCGGTCATGTGGCGCGTGACGGACACGGCGAAGGCGGTATTCAACGTGGATAATTATAAGGAGTACCTCTCCCTTCAGTGCGACAGCGCGCTGAGAAACATCGTGCGCATCTATCCCTACGACGTGTCGCAGAACGTGGACACCACCGGCGACGGCGTCGCGGACGAGGGCAGCCTGCGCGGGTCGAGCGAGGTCGTGGCGCAGCGCATCCGCGACGAGATCCAGTCCAAGGTCACGGAGGCGGGGCTGGAGATCCTCGAAGCGCGCATCACCTACCTCGCCTACGCGCCGGAGATCGCCGCGGTCATGCTCCAGCGCCAGCAGGCGAGCGCCATCATCGACGCGCGCAAGATGATCGTCGACGGCGCGGTCGGCATGGTGGAGATGGCGCTTGACCGGCTCAGGGAGAACAACGTGGTCGATCTGGACGAGGAGCGCAAGGCGGCGATGGTGTCGAACCTGCTGGTCGTGCTCTGCGGCAACCAGAACGCGCAGCCGGTCGTCAACTCCGGCAGCCTGTATTGATCCATGAACGACAATCAGAAAAAGCAGGTGCCCCTGCGCCTGTCCCCCAAGCTCTACGCCGCCATCGCCGCGTGGGCGGAGGACGACTTTCGCAGCGTGAACGGGCAGATCGAGTACCTGCTCTCGGAATGCGTCAGACAGAGAAAGAAAAACGGGAAGTACGTCGGCGAGGAGATCGACGTACCCCCGGAGCTGGACGTCAAATGAGGGAACGCTTATGACAAAACGGGTCATCCGCATCGTGGCGGATGTGCTGAGCCTTTTGATCCTGCTCGGCACGGTGGTATGCACGGTCAATCTCGGCACGCGGCGCGTTCCCCTGTCCCCCGGCGGACGGCTGTGGCTCTGCGCCTCCCAGCTCTCTCTCATGCTGCTCTTCGCCGTGCTGACGGTTTGTTCCGCGCTGGCGATACCCCTGCCCATATGGCTGCTGCCCGTCGCGGTGGTGCTGGTGCTTGCCCCCACCCTCGGTCTGACGGTCACATGCATCCGTCAAATGTAAAAAAACCGGCTCGGATGAGCCGGTTTTTTTATTCCGTCGGGTGGAAATGCTCCCACACCGCCTTCGCAGCGCTGCGCGGGACCACCCGCGCCAGCGCTTCCTCATCCGCCTCGCGGATCGCCTTCACGCTCTTGAACGCCTTCAAAAGCGCCGCCTTCCGCGTTTTGCCGACGCCGGGAATCTCGTCCAGCGCGGAGCGCATCGACGATTTTGTGTGGCTCTCGTGGTGGAAGGTGATGGCGAAGCGGTGCGTCTCGTCCTGAAGCTGTCCGATGAGGGCGAACACCGCCGGGTTGGCGTGCAGGTCGATCTCACGCCCCTCCGCGGTGACGAGGGCGCGCGTGCGGTGGCGGTCGTCCTTGACCATGCCGAAGACCGGCAGCGGCACGTTCATCCTCTCGCAGACGCGCTCGGCGACCTGCGCGTGCGTCACGCCGCCGTCGATGAGCAGGACGTCCGGCAGCGGGGCGAATTTCCCGTCCCCGTCCAGATAGCGCCGCAGGCGGCGGGTCAGCACCTCCTCCATCGAGGCGTAGTCGTCCGGATGCTCCGTGACGGTCTTCATCCGAAAACGGCGGTAGGCGCTCTTTTTCGGATGTACACCCTCGTAAACCACCATCGAGGCGACGATGTCGCTCGCGCCGGTGTTGGAAATATCGTAGCTCTCCATGCGCGCCGGCGGCTCCGGCAGGCCCAACATATCGCCCAGCGCCGTGAGCGTCCGGCTCTCGCGCTCCTGTAAAGTGGTTACCCTTTCCACGTCCTCGCGCGCGTTGATCTCCACCATGCGCAGCAGCTCCGCCTTGTCGCCCCGCTGTGGGACGCGGACGCTCACCCTGTGTCCCGCCCGCTCGGTCAAAACGCCCGCCAGCTCCTCCGCGTCGGGCGTCTCGCAGGGCAGCAGAATCTCCCGCGGCAGCACGGCGCGCGGCAGATAGTACTGGTTGAGCAGCGCGGCGAGCATATCCGCCTCCGCCTCGTCGGTCGGCGCGGTGAACACATCCGTCTCGCGTCCCGTGACGCTGCCCTCCTCGACATGGATGACCGCCCAGCCGCACTTCGCCGCGCCGCGGTACACGCCCCAGATATCCGTGTCGGCGCAGATGCCGGC
>CAMVAV010000139.1 GCA_947165595.1 uncultured Clostridia bacterium
TCGAGGAGGAGGAGCTCATCGACCCGAACGAGCTGGTCGACAGCTTTTCCATCGACGACCCCGTGCGCATGTACCTCAAGGAGATCGGCAAGGTCGCCCTGCTCTCCGCCGACGAGGAGATCGTCCTCGCCAGCGACATGAGCGCCGGTTCGGAGGCGCAGCAAAAGCTCGCACAGGCAAAGGAGGAGGGCATTGAGCTGGACGCGGCGGAGCGCGAAGCGCTCAACGCCGCCGTCGCGAAGGGCGAGGAATCCAAGCAAAAGCTCGCGGAGGCGAACCTGCGCCTCGTCGTCTCCATCGCCAAGCGCTACGTCGGGCGCGGCATGCTCTTCCTCGACCTCATTCAGGAGGGCAACCTCGGCCTGATCAAGGCGGTTGAAAAGTTCGACTACACCAAGGGCTACAAGTTCTCCACCTACGCGACGTGGTGGATCCGTCAGGCGATCACCCGCGCCATCGCCGACCAGGCGCGCACGATCCGCATCCCCGTGCACATGGTCGAAACGATCAACAAGGTCATCCGCGTCTCGCGCCAGCTCCTGCAGGAGCTGGGACACGACCCCTCGCCCGAGGAAATCTCCGCCGAGATGGGCATGTCCGTCGACAAGGTGCGCGAGATCCTGAAGATCGCGCAGGAGCCGGTGTCCCTCGAAACGCCGATCGGCGAGGAGGAGGACAGCCACCTCGGCGACTTCATCCCCGACGAGGGCGCGAGCGAGCCCAGCGAGGCCGCCTCCTTCACGCTGCTGCAGGAGCAGCTGGTCGACGTGCTCTCGACGCTGACGCCGCGCGAAGAAAAGGTCCTCAAGCTCCGCTTCGGAATCGAGGACGGCCGCCCGCGCACGCTGGAGGAGGTCGGCAAGCAGTTCAACGTCACGCGCGAGCGCATCCGCCAGATCGAGGCAAAGGCGCTGCGCAAGCTGCGCCACCCCTCGCGTTCGAAAAAGCTCAAGGATTTCCTGAACTGAACGTCAACGAATAATAAGCCGTGGAGAACGGGAGGATGCCCCTCCGCTCTCCACGGTTTCCTTTTGCGCGCTTTGCCTTCAGCCGCCGATGACGGCGGACGCCGCCTCCTGCGCCTTGCCCTCGACCAGGCTCTGCGCCGCGACGCCGCCGGGCGCGTTGTTCTTCGCATACTGGTCCTTGAGGTCCTGGAACTTCTTGAGCGTCGCCTCGCGGGTGCGCTGCGTCAGCTCGGGCAGCTTGCCGCCCCACTGCTTCTCCGCCTCGGCATAGCCCTTCTCGAACGCATCGATCATCGCGTCCAGCTTGTCGGGGTCGCCGCCGGTCAGCGCGGTCGCGTACTGCACAAAGCGGTCGCTGGTCTGCTCGACGCCCCAGTAGCCGTCGTCGGCGGTGTCCTTCTGCGCCTGCTCGATGTCCTCCTGCGAGAACTTGCCGGCCTTGATCGCGTCCATCACGCTGTCCTTGCTGATCAGGCCCGCGAGATCGGCTTTTTCGACCTGCTGACCGAGCATCTGTCGGACAAGGTTGACCATGCGCTGCTCGCTCTCCGACTTGAGCCGCTCGACCGTATCCGCGTCCATGGTGTAGCCTGTGCGTATCGCCGAGCCGCCGCTGTAGGTGCGCCCGCCGTCCGCCTCAAAGGACGCGGCCTCCGCCCCGTCCTGCGAGGTCTTGGCGGTTTCCTCCGCCTCCTTGGTCTCCGCCTTGCCGCTCGCCGCGTTCGTCCTTGCGTAACTCGCGCTCTGGCTGACACGCATGCTGTTCATATCAAGCTCCATAGTGTCTCCTTCCTTTCCGCACGATACTGATTGCCTCCGTCGGGCAATCGTCCTTGATTGCATATAGTATATCGGCAGGAAAAAAGAAGAATTAAGGATAACCCCGCAGTTTCTTTTTTTATTTGGAATCCGCTTCCGATTCGGGCTGCCTTCGCGCTTTCAAAAGCCGTTGCGCCTCCTCCGCCGCCAACGCGTAAACGCCGCCGAAATTCACGCAGGGATTGTAGACCGCCTCCAGCGCGTCGTGCGCGCGCTTCGCGTGCCGCAGCGCCTCCTCCGCCTCAGAGCGCAGCGCCCGCTCGATCCGCCCGGTGAAGCGCAGGCTCGCCCTTTGCGCGCGCGTGAGGGACGCCAGCGCGTCGACGCGCAGCCGGCGGTACGGCTTTTCCGGATAGGGAACGCGCGCGGTCGAGGTGACGAACGCGACGCCCCGCGACGGGACCAGCAGGTGCATCGCCTCGCGCGGGCGGTCCGGGTTGGGGCAGAGCAGCACGTCGCAGCCCGCCTCCGTCGCGGCGGCGCACAACCGCTCAAGCGACGCGGCGGCGAGTCCCCAGTCGTCGGCAAGCTCATACACGCGCGGACAGAGCGCCCGGGCGGCGTCGAAGCGGCACAGCTCGCCCCGATGCGTCAGTCCGCCGAGGAACGCGCGGTCCACGCGTCCCTTCCTCTCCGACGCGCCGCGCAGCTCGCGGCGGAGGATGCCGTCGAAGCGCCGCTCCAGCCGCTCCGTGTCCGTCGCCGCGCGCACAAGGGCGCGCCGCTCGGAAAACAGCGCGCCGGCGGCGCGCAGGAGCCGGTACGCCGAGGCATACGCCGCGCGGTACTCGTCCGAATACGCGACGATCCGCGCGCGCGACGCCTTGACCGCCGCCACGTCGTAAAAGCGCGTCAAGTCGACATAACGCTCATTTGCCACGGTGTAGTCCGGCTCCAGAACATGCGGCGATGTTCCGTCGACAACGCCTGCCTTCAGCGCCGGAAAGAGCACGCCGTCGAGGGAGTCCGGGTCGCCCGAGCAGTTTACATAAATTGTTTCCTCACCGGCGGCGGCAAGCTCCTTCGCCACTGTGCGCATGAAGGAGGATTTGCCGCAGCCGGGACCGCCCTTGAGGATGAGCAGATCGTCGAAGCGCCCGTTCAAAAGCTGCCCGTAAAGCGGGAAAAACCCCTCGCCGCTGTTCGCGCCGAGGAAAATGTGTGGGGAATGATCCATAAAAACGCCTCCAAGCCGAGATGGGTTACACCTCAGCCTATGCCGCCGGGCGCGTCCGTGACAAAGGAAGGCGGCCGTAGCGCGCATTGACTTTTCCCCGCACCGCGCATATAATTGCGCCGTTATGGACGAACATCCGCGAACGGCGAATACGTCTACATGTCCGTCTGGGGCTTTTCCGTGCTCGGGCGGGCGCTGGGCGGGCTGCTCCACTACCGCTGGAAGCTGCCGCGGGAGAAAAAGTTCGCCATTGCGCTGACGGTCTACCTCGCCATCAACCTGCTGGAGGGCGGCTACCTTTACACGCCGCTGAACGTGATGCGCCTCGCGTGCTTCCTCGTGGGCATCCTCGGCGTCACGTCCTACACCATCCGCATCTCCGCGACGCAGGCGTACGTCCCCAACGGGATGCGCGGGCGGTTCAACGGCGCGTTCGCCATGCTCGACACCTCCGGCGCGCTGCTCGGCGAGCTGCTGGCGGGCGCGGCGCTGAATTATCTGCCGATGCGCCCGACGCTCAGCGTGTTCATGGGGATCGTCGGCCTGGCGGCGCTCGTGTTCATCTACGGCGGGCGGCGATCCATCCGCCCGATCTACAACACGCACGCGTAAAACCGCTTGACGAAACGGGAAATCCATGTTATAAACATAGTAACAAGCATTGGGAGGACAAGACCATGGAACAGAAGCATATTGTGACCCTTGAGACCCGCGATCTCTGCGAGAGCGCCAAAAACGGCGGCTGCGGCGAGTGCCAGACCTCCTGCCAGAGCGCCTGCAAGACGAGCTGCGGCATCGCGAACCAGCAGTGCGAGAACGGAAATCGCTGAACAACACCGGAAAAAGCGCCGCCGTCGGGCGGCGCTTTTCGTTGCGGAGAAAAAGTATGATACATCAATATAAGCTTGGCGGATACAACATCGTGCTCGACGTCTGCTCCGGCTCCATCCACGCCGTGGACGAGCTCGCCTACGACATGGCCGCGCTCTGCGAGGGGCGGGAGCGCGCCGCCGTGCTCGAAGCCGCGCGGGAAAAGCACCCCGGCGCGTCGGAGGCGGAGCTCGGCGAGGTCTATGACCAGCTCACGGCGCTGCGCTCCGCGGGCAAGCTCTTCGCGCCGGACACCTTCGCGCCGATGGCGGGCAGGCTCAAGGAAAAGAGCGCGGGCGTCGTCAAAGCGCTCTGCCTGCACGTCGCGCACACCTGCAACCTGAACTGTGCCTACTGCTTCGCGAGCCAGGGCAAGTACCGCGGCGAGCGCGCCGTGATGCCGCCCGAGGTCGGCAGGCGGGCGCTGGATTTCCTCATCGAGCACTCCGGCACACGCCGCAATCTCGAGGTCGACTTCTTCGGCG
>CAMVAV010000140.1 GCA_947165595.1 uncultured Clostridia bacterium
ATCAACCGCATCGTCATTTTCCGCCGCCAGTACGCGCAGGAGATGGGCTTCGTCATCCCGACCGTGCGGCTGCACGACGGATCGATGCTCGGAACGAACCAGTACATCATCTACATCAAGGGCGAGGAGGTCACCCGCGGCGAGATTTTGATGGACTACTATCTCGCGCTGGAGCCCGCCACGCCGGTCAAGGAGATCGACGGCATCGAGACGGTGGAGCCCGCGTACGGCATCCCGTCGCGCTGGATCCTGCCGGAGAACAAGGAGATGGCGGAGATCTACGGCTACACGGTCATCGATCCGCTTTCGGTCATGCTCACGCACCTGAGCGAGACGATCAAGCGCCACGCTTACGAGCTGCTGGGCCGCACCGAGACCATTCAGCTGATCGAGAACCTCAAGCGCACCGCGCCGGAGCTGGTCGACGAGACCTGTCCCGCGGTCGTCAGCTACGCGCTGCTGGAGAAGGTGCTGCGCAACCTCCTGATGGAGGGCGTTCCCATCCGCGACCTCGGCACGATCCTCGAAACGCTGGTCGATTCGATGAACAACACCCGCGACCCGGACCTTCTGACCGAGAGCGTCCGCGGGGCGCTGGCGCGCACGATCACGCGGCGCTTCTGCGAGAACGGGCAGCTCCGCGCCGTCACGCTGGACGGCGAGGTGGAGCGCCGCATCGTCGCCTCGCTCACGAAGAACGAGCACGGCATCTATCTCGCGATGGGACCGGAGCTGATCCAGCCCATCATCACGCAGCTTTCCGACAGCATGAAGAAGTTCCAGGAGCTCGGCCAGTCGCCGATCCTGCTCACCAGCCAGGTCATCCGCGTCTATCTGAGCCGGCTGCTGGCGCAGTACTTCCCGGGGCTTTACGTGCTTTCCTTCAACGAGATCGTGGGTACGGTGCAGATCCAATCCATCGGCAATATCAGCATGAACGCCGATGAAAAGAGGGCGGTTGGTGCATGAACAACGCTGCGCTGAAAACTTCATACGCGGACATGACTGTGGAGCAGCTGTTCGAGGAGTACCGGCGCAATCCCGGCGACGAGCTCAAGTGGGAGATCGTCATGCGGCACACGGGGATCGTGCGGAACATCGCGCTGCAGATCCAGGGCGTCTACTGCACCTTTGCCCAGCTTGACGACATCATCAACGAGGGGCTCATCACACTGGCGAAGGCGGTGGACAAATACGACCCGTCCATCGGCAAGTTTGAAACCTACGTCGCCAAGCGCGTGCGCGGCATGATTATCGACCTCGCGCGGCAGCAGGACTGGGTGCCGCGTCCGGTGCGCCGCCGCACGAAGGAGATCGAGCGCGCGAACAGCGAGCTTTACAACGAGCTGGGGCGCTTTCCCACGGAGCACGAGGTCGCGCAGCGTCTCGGCATCTCGGATGAGGAATATCAGGAGACGATGTCGAACGCCTCGATGTACAGCGTCGTCTCGCTGGAGGAGACGCTGGAGGGCTACGAGCAGATCGCCGGTCCCGAGGAGACCGCCGCCGACATGATGCCGGAGGCGTCGCTCGAGCGGCAGGAGCTTCTCGATTCGCTGACCGAGGCGATCGGCCAGCTGCGCGAGAACGAGCAGATCGTGCTCTCGCTCTACTATCAGAAGGATATGAAAATGAAGGATATCGCCGACATTCTGGGCGTCAGCCACGCGCGCGCGTCCCAGATCCACACGAGGGCGATCCAAAAGCTCAAGGTATTGATGGCCCCCTGACGGGGCTTGGGGAAAAAGAACGGAAAGACAGACAAAGGGATTTGAAGCGGAAAGGACCAAACGATGTTCAAGGGCTTCTACAATCTGACCTCCGGCATGCTGACGCAGGGGCGGAATCTGGATGTGATCTCAAACAACATGACCAACGTCGCCACCGCCGGCTTCAAGACCGACCGCTATACCTTCTCCACCTTTCAGGAGGTGATGTGGAAGCGCGCCGGCAATACGGACAAACGCTACACCGATCTCGGCGAGCAGAGCTGGATCACCGCGCCGAGCAAGCTCTACACCGACTATGAGCAGGGCGCGATCGAGGAGACCGGCCAGCCGCTGGACTTCGCCATTGAGGGGGACGGCTTCTTTGCCCTTGAAAACGCCGACGGCGAGCGCGTCTACACCCGCAACGGCAACTTCTCCCTCGACAACGACGGCTATCTGTGGCTCTCGGGCTACGGGCGCGTGCTGGACGCGCAGGGCAATACCATCCAGCTGATCACCGACCGCATCACGGCGGACGAGTCCGGCTATATCTACACCGAAAACGGCGGCCTTCTCGCGCAGCTGGGCGTGTTCCGCTTTGAGGACAACGGCGCGCTGGAGAAGAACAACTACGGCTTTTTCACCTCCCAGAACGAGGGCCAGGCGGTGACGGATATCCGCCTGCACCAGAAGTACGTCGAGCGCGCCAATATCGACATGGTCCAGCAGATGACGAGCATGATAACCGCCGAGCGCGCGTATCAGAGCGCGGCGGAGCTGACGAAGATTTATGACGATGTGATGCGCAAGTCGACGGAAGAGGTCGGACGCCTCTAAACCCCGCGGGGCTTTGTTAAAGAAAGGACGACAGCATGAATATTTCGTTTTATACCGCGTCTGTCGGCGCGCAGCAGCAGCAGAGCCGGCTGGACGTGCACGCGAACAACATTGCGAACGTCAACACCTTCGGCTTTCGCGCCAAGCAGCCCTCCTTTTCCCAGTTGATGACGGGGCCCGTCGTCGGCATCGAGGGCGACCTGATGCGCGGCGTCGGCTCCCGGATGGAGGACGCGGCGACGGATTTCCGCCAGTCCGGGCTGACCGGGACGGAGCGCGCGCTGGACTACGCAATCAACGGACAGGGCTTCTTTGCGCTGATGGACCCGCGCACGGGCGAGATCTCCTACACGCGCGACGGCTCGTTCACGCTCTCCGAGATGAAGGAGCAGGGCGAGACGCAGGTGACCGAGCTGGATGAAAACGGCGTCAGCGTGACGCGCACGGAGCAGGGCGAGGTCAGCAAGTGGTATCTCTCCGACGGTATGGGCCGCTTCGTGCTCGGCAAGACGGGTCAGCGCATCGAGGTCGACGCCGAGACCGCCGAGCGGACGGATATCCCGGAGCTGCCGGTGGGCGTGTTTGATTTCATCAATCACGACGGTATGCTCAGCATGGGCGACAATCGCATCATCCCGATCGAGAAGAACCGGCAGGTCGGCATCGGCAGCGGCGAGGCGGTGCAGGGCTATCTGGAGCTCTCCAACGCCGACCTCGCCAACGAGCTGACCAAGGTGATCGAGTCGCAGCGCTCCTTCCAGTATATGCTGCGCATGATAACGACCTCGGACGAGATCGAGACCACCGTAAACGGCCTGCGCTGACGGTACCGGCGCGGAGGTCCCCGGCCGCGCCGGGGCGGTATGAAGAAAAGCGATTCAAATTACTATAAACGGTTAATGGAGGGATGTACGTGGATATCAAGAATTACGATGAGTTGACCTCAATGGAGATCGACACCCTGCGCGAGATCGGCAGCATCGGCACGGGCAACGCGGCAAGCGCGCTTTCGACCATGCTGGATCGCGAGATCCGCATTACGCTGCCCGAGGTCCGTATCATGGGGTATAACGAGGCGATCGAGTGGATCGGCGGCCCGGAGGCGATCACGGCGGGCGTCCTGGTCCACATCAGCGGACAGATGTCCGGCGTTATGCTGGCGACGCAGTCGCTGGATTTTATCAACCTTGTGCTCGACAGCATGCTCTCGGAGCATATCGACGACTACAGCCAGCTCGGCGAGATCGAGCTGAGCGCGCTGGTCGAGATTGGCAACATTCTGATTTCCACGTTCACCAACGCGCTTTCCGGGCTCGCGGATATCTCCATTGACCTGACGGTGCCGAGCATCACCGTGGATATGCAGGGCGCGATCCTCGCGGTCCCGATGGTCGCCTACGGCGGGCAGACCGACTATCTGATGACGATCGGCGGCAACTTCGTGTGTGATGGGAAGGAAGTTCCCTGCCGCCTGCTGCTCTCGCCGGATATCCGGTCGCTGAATTTCCTGTTGAGAAAGCTGGGCGTGATGGAATGATCAATTCAGGACAGTCAGGGCAATCGGGACAGAGGCCCCCGGCACCGGGAACGGCAAGGCCCGGCGCGGCGCCCGGCATGGGCGTGCGTCCCGGCGCAACGCCTCCCGGAGCGGCGAGGCCCGGCGCGGCACCCGGTATGGGCGCGCATCCCGGAGCGGCGCCGCCCGGAGCGGCTAGGCCCGGACCGGCGCCCGGTGGGG
>CAMVAV010000141.1 GCA_947165595.1 uncultured Clostridia bacterium
CGTAGAGCTGCTGGGCGATCGCCATGGTGCGGCGCGGCGTCATGTTCAGCTTGCGCGACGCCTCCTGCTGGAGCGTCGAGGTGGTGAACGGCGGCGACGGAGAGCGCTGCTTGTCGGCGCGCTTGATGGACTTCACCTCGAAGGCGGCGCTTTTGACGTCCTCGATCACGGCGTTCACCGCCTCGCGGGAATCGGGCTCGAGCTTCTTGCCGTCCTTGCCGTAGTAGTGCGCGATGAAGGGCTTGCTCCGCGGCTTGTCGCGCAGCGACGCCTCCAGCGTCCAGAACTCCTCCGGCACAAAGGCGGCGATCTCCTTCTCGCGATCGTCGACCATGCGCATCGCCACCGACTGCACGCGTCCCGCGGAGAGCCCGCGGCGCACCTTTTTCCACAGCAGCGGCGAGAGCTCGTAGCCCACGATGCGGTCCAGCACGCGGCGCGCCTGCTGCGCGTCGACCAGGTCCTGGTCGATGTCGCGCGGCGCCTGGATGCTCTCGCTGACGACCTTCTTCGTGATCTCGTTGAAGGTCACGCGCTTCGCCTTCCTGTCGTCCAGCTCCAGCAGCGCCTTGAGGTGCCACGAGATCGCCTCGCCCTCGCGGTCCGGGTCGGTCGCGAGATAGACGAGGTCGCTTTCCTTCGCGCTCGCCTTAAGCTCCTTAATGAGCGCCTCCTTGCCCTTGATGGGCTTATAATCCGGCTCAAAGTCGTTGTCGATGTCGACGCCGAGCTTGCTCTTGGGCAGGTCGCGCAGGTGGCCCATGCTCGCCGTCACGGTATAGTCCTTGCCCAGATATTTTCCGATGGTCTTCGCTTTCGCCGGGGATTCGACGATGACCAGATTCTTCTTTGCCATAAACGTTCCTACTCCTCTGTCAGTTCTACGTTCAGTGAAAAGCGCTTGCCGCCGCTCTGAACGACATAGCCCTCGATCTCCAGCACCGTCAGCGCCGAGAGCACGCGCCGCGTCGGCAGCTCCACCGCCTCGATCAGGTCGTCGACCTGCAGCTCGCCCTCGCGCAGCCTGCGCAGCACGCGAATCTGGTCGTCGGTCAGCCCCGCCTTTTGCGGGTCGAGCGCCGGCAGCTTCTCCGGCTCGGGCTCCGAGCGCTTCGCCTCGGCCGCCGCGCGCCGCGCCTGAAAGCCGTAGTTTTTGGGAAGCTCTGTCTTCACGCAGTGCAGCTTATGCGGATAGCGCGCCTCATACTCCCACAGAATGTCGCGGCTGTCGGCGGCGAGCGCCGCCTCCCCGTCCGCGATCAGGCGGTTGCAGCCGCGGCTCATCGGCGCGTTGATCGGCCCCGGAACGGCGAACACGTCGCGTCCCTGCTCGAGCGCGGTCTTCGCCGTGATGAGCGCGCCGCTGCGTTCGGGCGCCTCCACCACGAGCGTCGCCAGACACAGCCCGCTGATGATGCGGTTGCGCACCGGAAAATGCGTTCCGACGGCGGGCGTTCCGGGCGGATACTCCGACACCAGCGCGCCGGCGGCGGCAATGTCCTCGAACAGGCGGCGGTTCTCCTGCGGGTAGACGACGTCCACGCCGCAGCCGAGCACCGCCACGGTCCTCGCGCCCGCGCGCAGCGCCCCGCGATGTGCGGCGGAATCAATGCCGCTCGCCCCGCCGGAGACGATCAGCGCGCCCTGCTTCGCCATCGCGCAGCACAGCGACTCCGCGGTTTCGATGCCGTAGGGCGTCGCGGAGCGCGTGCCGACCGCCGCGACGGCGACCTCCTCGTCGATCACGGGCAGCTTGCCGCGCACATACAAAAGACACGGCGGCTCGTAGATGTTGCGCAGCCGCACGGGGTAGTCCGCGTCCTGCATCGTCAGCAGGCGCAGCCGCAGCCGCTCGCACTCGCCAAGGATGCGGTCCGCGTCCTCCAGGCTCTTGTCCCCGAGCGCGTCGGCAAGCCTCGGCGTCATGCCGGGCGCGAGCAGATATTCGTCCCGCTCGGCGTACCAGATGTTCTCCGGCGTGCCGAAATGCTCCAGCAGGCGGAGCCTGTCGCTGACGGTCAGGCCCATGCATTCGCTCAGCCAGACCCAGTATTTGATCCCTGCCATTACCGGTACGCCTCCCAGAGAAGGATTGCCGCCGCGACGGCGGCGTTGAGCGATTCACAGCGCTCGCTCATCGGGATGCGGAGCGTTCCGCCGCACAGCGCCAGCAGCTCCCCGCTCAGGCCGCGCCCCTCGCTCCCGACGGCGACGGCGGCATTGCCCAGCTCCACGGAGCGCGGGGAGACCGCGTCGCCCCGCAGCGCCGCGCCGTAAAGCGGGACGCCGCTGCGCCCGAGCAGCGCCGCAAGCTCCCCGACCGTGCAGGCATACGCGGGTATGCGGAAGACCGCCCCCATCGCGGCGCGCACGGTCTTGGGGTTGTAGAGGTCGGCGCAGCCGTTCACCAGAAAGACGCCGCGGCAGTCGAAGGCGTCCGCCGTGCGCAGGATCGTGCCCACGTTGCCGGGGTCCTGCACCCCGTCGAGCACCAGCCAGTGCCCGCCGTCCAGCCCTTCCGGGAGCGCCGGACGCTCCAGCGCCGCGGTGAAGAGCGCGCCCTGCGGCGTCTCCGACGGGCTGACGGAGCGCATCAGCTCCCCGCTCACGCGCACGGCGCGCACGCCCTCCGGCAGCGCCGGAAGCTCGACGCCCTCCGAGAAAACAGCCGTCTTGAGCGGCGCGCCCCATCGGAGCGCCTCGTCGAGCAGCTTGATCCCGTCGCCGAGGTATTCCCCGCATTCGTCGCGGTAGGCACGGGAGGAGGAAAGCTTGCGCAGATGCGTCAAAAGCGCGTTGTGACGGCTCGTGATCGTCTCGACCGTCATGCCTCTCCCCCCTCGATACATATTATGTATTAAATCCACATGAAACATTGAAACAATAGCACAAGACTTTTTCAAATGCAAGGGGGAAAAAAACAACGTCCTTCTCCGGACATGCAAAAGGCGGGCCCTTCGGCCCGCCTTTTTGGATGAAGCTTAGAGCATGTTCAGCACCAGCGTCAGCACGATGAACGCCGCGCCGACCCACTTGGTGGCACGCGCGAGCTTCGCGTCCAGAGACCTTGCCTTGTTCTTGGACATGAAGCTGTCCGCCACGCCGCCGATGGCGCCGGAGAGCCCGGCGGACTTGCCGGACTGGATCAGCACGACCGCGATCACGAACAGGCCGCACAGCACTTGCAGGATCATCACAAACGTATACATGGCAGTTTTCCTCCGTATCGGTCACAGGGCATGATTCCCCCGTTTTTTCAATCGCGGAGGATAGTCTACCACACATCCCGCCGGATTGCAAGAGATTTTTTTCGGTTTTATTCTTCGGTCTTTCCGTCCGGCGCGGAAGCCTCCGCCGCGGGCGCTTCCTCCGGCACGGCGTCCGCCTCCGATTCTTTCGCGCCGCGCTCGCGCAGCTCCGCGATCTTCTTCTGCGAGGCGTGGATCGCGCGCACGATGTCCGCCACCGCCTCCGGCGCGTCCTCGCCGCACTGCGCGGCGTACCACTCGCCGAGCGCCTGATAGTTCTTCTCAAGGCTCCTGCGCTCGCTCATCACCGTCATTCCGGAGACGGCGGCGTCCCGGATCGCCTCCGCCTTCTCTCCGGCGAAGCTGATAAATGCGCCCGCCTTGCCGCCGGCGAGGCCCTTGAGTGCCTCCGCCTTTTCGCCTGCGTAGCCGGCGAACGCCCCTGCCTTCTCCCCGGCAAGCTCCTTGAGCGCCTCCGCCTTTTCGCCGGCGTAGCCGGCGAACGCCCCTGCCTTCTCGCCGGCGAAGCCCTTGAGCGCCTCCGCCTTCTCCCCGGCGTAGCCGAGGATCGCCACGGTCTTCTCCCCCGCGGCAGCGGCGGCGTCCTGTGCCTTCTCCGTCGCCGTGTAGGCGGCGTTCTGCGCCTTGCGCTTGATCTCCTCCATATCCGGCATGTCTTTTATCCTCCCTTCAGACCGTTTCGTCAATTCCGCTCGATCCAGCCGCACGCGCAGTTGACCGCGCGCTTCCAGCCGCGATAGAGCTCTTCACATTCGTACTGGTCCCGCTGCGGCGCGAACACATGCTCGCTCACACGCACGCCGCGCACCTCGTCAAGGCTCTTCCACAGTCCGACCGCGAGCCCCGCCAGCGCCGCCGCGCCGAAGGCGGTCGTCTCGACCATCTCGGGGCGGTCGACGGGAATGCGCAGCAGGTCCGCCTGGAACTGCATCATCAGGTTGCTGACGCTCGCGCCGCCGTCCACGCGCAGCAC
>CAMVAV010000142.1 GCA_947165595.1 uncultured Clostridia bacterium
ACGATGGCAAAGAGCGTGTCGAACATCGGCAGCCCGAGAATCAGGAACGGCACCGCGAACGAAATGATCGCGTAATACTTGAAAAGCCCCTGGATCGAGATGGTCGCAAGTACGAAGCCGAGGAAGGTCGAGCCGGTATCCCCCATGAACATCTGCGCCGGGTTGCGGTTGAACGGCATGAAGCCGATGCACGCGCCCGCGAGCGACGCCATGACGAGCGCCGTCTGCCCCTCGGAGACCAGCAGCGCAATGAGCAGCATCGTGATCGCGCTGATGGTGGAGACGCCGTTTGCCAGGCCGTCCAGCCCGTCGATCAGATTGACGGAGTTCGTGATGCCGACGATCCAAAGCACCGTAATCGGGATCGACGCCCAACCCAGTACCCAGTACGGGTCGCTGCTGAACACGTTCGGATTCGACAGCACGTTCACCACGACGCCGTGATACACCGCCACCAGCGCCGCGGCGATCTGCACGAGGAACTTGAACCACGCGCGCAGCGGCGTAATGTCGTCCACCACGCCCAGCACGACGATGACGACCGCGCCGAGCAGGATGCCGCGCAGCTGCCGGTCGATCGGCACAAAGAGCAGCAGACTCACGATGAAGCCGAGAAAGATCGCAAGCCCGCCCAGCCGCGGCACGGGCTTTTTGTGCATGCGGCGGTTGTCCTTCGGCACGTCGATCGCGCCGATCTTATAGGCGAACGACTTCACGAGCGGGCACATGATGAAGCTGACGACCATCGCGCAAAGCAGCGCCTCGCCCACGCGGAGCAGCAGCTCGCCGGGAATACTTGTCATAGCCTGTTCTTCCTTATCTGGCAATAAAGCCGACTTTTTTGTAGACCTTGCGCAGGGTCTTCTCCGCGACGTACGACGCGCGCTCCGCCCCGTTTTTATAGACGGATTCCAGATATGCCTTGTCGGCAAGGATGCGCTCGGTCTCCTCGCGGATGGGGCGCAGCAGCTCAATGACTGCCTCGCCGACGGCGGGCTTGAACACGCCGTAGCCCTTCCCGTCGAACTCGCGCTCGATCTCGTCCATGCTCTTGCCCGTGACGGCGGCGTAGATGTTCATGAGGTTCGAAACGCCGGGCTTTTTTTCCTCGTCATAGCGCACGCAGTGCTCCGTTTCGCTGTCGGTGACGGCGCGCTTGAACTTGCGGGCGATCTCCTCCGGCTTTTCCATCAGAAACACGCAGCCCTCCGGCGCGGACTTGGACATCTTGTTCTCCGGCGTTGTCAGGCACATGATCCGCGCGCCCTCCTTCGTGGAGTAGAACTCCGGCATCTTGAACACGTCACCGTACACGCCGTTGAAGCGCTGCACGATGTTGCGCGTCAGCTCGACGTGCTGCTTCTGGTCCGCGCCGACGGGCACAAAATCCGGCTGGTAGAGCAGAATATCCGCCGCCATCAGGCTCGGATAGGTAAAAAGCCCTCCGTTGATGTTGTCGCTGTGCTTGGCGCTCTTATCCTTGAACTGGGTCATGCGGGACAGCTCGCCGAACATCGTAAAGCAGTTGAGCACCCAGCCCAGCTCCGCGTGCTGATGGACGTGGGACTGGATGAAAAGCGTATTCTTCTCCGGGTCGAGCCCGCAGGCGATGTACTGCGCCAGCTGCGTCAGCGTGCGGCGGCGCAGGTCCGCAGGGGTCTGCCGTACGGTGATGGCGTGCAGATCGGCCATAAAGTAAAAGCAGTCGAACTCGTCCGAGCGTCCGCCCCAGTTTTTGATCGCGCCCAGATAGTTGCCCAGGTGCAGGTCCCCGCTGGGCTGGATGCCGGAGAGCATGGTCTTTTTTACAGTGTTTTCTTCCATTGCGTCGGTTCCTCTCTTGTTCTTGCAGTATGCGGACATAATAACTTGTTTATCATATTAACATATTTTTTCCCAAAGTACAAGGACCTTGGGAAAACAGTCCGCCCGGGCATTGAAAAAAGGCGGACGCAATGCTATATTGAAATAAGGATTTTGACATTGCGAGGTGTTTCGTATGCAAAAGCTGATCTGCCGTCAATGCATGGCGTCCCTGGACTGGGACGGACAGAGTGAGATCGTGCGCTGCGGCTACTGCGGGATGCGCTATCGGATGCACCCGCGCGGAAACGGGGCGGCGGGCGTCCGAACGGGCGTCGGCGCGGTCTCGCCGATCCAGACCACAAACGGGCGGTACGCGGGCGCCGCCCTGGTCAAAAGCTACATCCCCGAGGGCTGGAGCGTCTCCACAAACGCGCCGGAGGCGGAATCGAACCTGCTGTGCCCGTTGACCATGCAGGTATCATTCGAGTCCCCGCGGCAGGACGCCTGCATTCTCTTCACCGGCACGCGGGCGTACAACCATCTGGAGCCGACGCCGCAGAACGCGCAGATGCAGGGTCGTATGGTCCGGCCGGATTATATGATAGGCCTCGCCTATCGGGACGCGGCGACGATCTGCGACGGCGTGCTCGGCGGGAACCCCGCCCTTTCGGACGTCCGCGTACTCTCGGAGTCGAACACGCCGGACGCGTTGCCGGAAAAGCTGCTGCGCAAGACCGTCGCCGACTATCAGCAGGCCGGCATGCTGAACCCTGGCGGCAGCTGGTCGAAAAAATACGCCACCGTGCGCGACCAGAGCGGCGAGCTGTGGCACAAGCAGGTGGAGGCGCTGGTCTCCTGCGCTTATCTTCCCGTCAGCCAGCAGGAGCAGATGCTGTATCAGATGCTGCTGCAATCGAAGGCGCGCACCTTCGGCATGGGCGGACTGCTCGGCGGCCTGATGGGCATGGCGAGCGGCATGCCGCCGGCGCCGCAGCCCAAGCTGCGCTGGATTTCGCACTACATCATCGAGACCTCCGCAAAGGAGTCCGCCTTTACGGAGGCGATGCGCATTCACGACAAAATCCGCGAGAGCATTGAGCTTTTGCCGCTCTTCCATCAGGAGACCGCGCGCATCCGCGACGCGCTGACGGCGCAGGGAATGCAGGAGTCGAACGCCATCAACGACGCGCTCAGCCAGATGAACCGCGACCGGATGGCGTCGTGGGACCGGCAGCGGAGCATCATCCAGAGCACCTCGGACTACGGCACGCAGGTCATGCGCGAGATGCGGGAGAGTACGGCGCGGACGCATCAGAACGTCGCCAACCTGCAATCCGAAGCCATCCGCGGCGTCAATACCTTCTACACAAAAGAATCCGGCTATGGCGTGCCTCCTGTGGTGGAGGCGAGCACGCAGTGGGACCACGTCTATCAGAACACGCAGTACCCCGACCGGTTCGCCGCCTCCACGGGAGGCGCCCCGCTGGAGTTCGGCGTCGACTATGAGGAGCTGGATCAGACGAACGGAAACTATTGACGCGCTTGACAATCCCGCGGCAAAACGGTAAACTGTCAGCGAGTTTTTTCAGGAGGTTCATCCTATGTCACCGGATATGGAATACTTTGATCTCATGGAGCGCAAGATCCCGCACGGCAAGACGCGCACCCGCTTTGCCCCCTCGCCCACCGGGTACATGCACGTCGGCAATCTGCGCACGGCGCTCTACACCTATCTCATCGCCCGCCACGACCGCGGCACCTTCATCCTGCGGATCGAGGATACGGACCAGGGCCGCCTCGTCGAGGGCGCGACCGATGTGATCTACCGCACGATGGAGGAATGCGGGCTCTCGCACGACGAGGGCCCGGACGTCGGCGGACCCGTCGCGCCCTATATCCAGTCGGAGCGGCGCGACACCTACGGCAAATACGCCGAGCTGCTGGTCGAGCGCGGACACGCCTATTACTGCTTCTGCGAGAAGGCGGAGTCCGCCGAGGACAGCGGCGAGTTCGACCGCGCCGACGACCCCTGCCGCTCGCTCTCCCCCGAGGAGGCGAAGGCGCGCGCCGCCGCTGGGGAGCCCCACGTCATCCGCCAGCGCATCCCGCGCGAGGGTACGACCACGTTCCATGACGCCTCCTTCGGCGACGTGACCGTGGAGAACAAAACGCTGGACGATCAGGTGCTCATCAAGCGCGACGGGATGCCGACCTACAATTTCGCCAACGTCATCGACGATCACCTCATGGGCATCACCCACGTCGTGCGCGGCAGCGAGTATCTCTCCTC
>CAMVAV010000143.1 GCA_947165595.1 uncultured Clostridia bacterium
ACCCTTTCGGGCTCCTAACCTCGTCTTTTTCATGGCTTATTTTGCAACAGGCCCTTTTTAAACAAAAGTTTTCGTTTGTTCAATCAATACCACGCTGTGCGCGGCGATCCCCTCTCCGCGCCCGGTGAAGCCGAGCCCTTCCTCCGTCGTTGCCTTCACGCTCACGCGGGTCGGCTCGATCGCAAGCGCGTGGGTGATGTTGTCCCGCATGGCCGCGCGATACGGCGATAGCTTCGGTCGCTCCGCAAGCACCGTCGCGTCGATATTGACGATCTGATAACCGGCCTTCCCGAGACGCTCCCCCACAGCCTGCAGCAGCTTCAGGCTCGACACGCCCTCGTATGCGGGGTCCGTGTCGGGAAACAGCAGGCCGATGTCGCCGAGCGCAGCGGCGCCCAGCAGCGCGTCCATCACAGCGTGGATCAGTACGTCCGCGTCCGAATGGCCGTCCAGTCCCTGCGTATGGGGAATCTTCACGCCGCCGAGGATCAACGGCCTTCCGTCGACCAGACGGTGTACGTCGTAACCATGTCCCACTCTCAGATTTGTCATGCTGACCTCCCAACGAAAAAGAGGGGCTTACCCCTCTCTTCTTTTTAAGATCGCCTCCGCCAGAAACAGGTCCAACGGGGTTGTGATCTTGATGTTTTCCTCAGAACCTTCTGTCAAGTAAATTTCCTTGCCAAGAAGCTCAACAGCAGAGCAATCGTCGGTAATTGCCTTTCCGGAGTCCACCGTGGACTGAAGCGCGGCGCGCAGAAGCTGCGCGTCGAACACCTGCGGCGTCTGCACGGCGAAAAGTGTTTCCCGGTCGGGTGTTTCACGCACAATACCGCCGGTTGCGACTTTTATTGTATCCTTGACCGGGATTGCGGGAGCGGCGGCATAGTTGACGCGCGCGGCCTCCACGACCGTGTCTATCAGCTCCGGCGAGGCAAACGGGCGGGCACCGTCGTGTACAGCGAGCAGGTCGGCTTCCTCGTTTGCCTCCAGCGCGGCGCGCAAAACGGACTCCGCGCGTGTTTTGCCTCCTATGACGACCTTAACGGGCTTTTCGATGCCGTAGGTTTTGCAAAGCTCCGCAAACCGAACGATATCCTCCTCGCGCGCGGCAATAACGATCTCCTGAATGCTCTGCGCCGCTTCCATCGCCTGCAGCGTATGCACGAGCACAGGCTTTCCGCCGAGCGGGATGAGCAGCTTGTTCTCTCCCTCCATCCGGTGCGAGGAACCGGCTGCGGCAATCAGCGCCGAGCAGTACGGGTGCGCCGGACGGTGGTTCGGGAACAGTTTTTTCCAGAGCTTCATAGCTTTCCTCCAGGTTGGATGCTTACACCGCGTTTTCCTTCGTCAGCATGACAGCGTTGATGCGCGCCTCCGCGGTCGGATATTCAACGCTCTCCGCCAAAACGATCTCCGAAATCAGAATCTGCTTGGCATTGTGCAGCATTTTGCGCTCGCCGTTGGAGAGGCCGCGTTCGTTGTCGCGGTGCATCAACGCCTTGATAACGCCGGCAACCTCCAGCAGATCGCCGCTTTTGATGCGCTCCATGTTTTCACGGTAACGATGGTTCCAGTTGGCGGTCATATCGATCCCGAGGCTGGGAATCTTTTCGATAACGCCCTCGATCGCCTCAATGGGAAGCACCGCGCGAATGCCGATCATTTCACTGTTGGAGGTCGGAATTTTCAAGGTCAGTCCGGAAATGGGCATTTTGAACACATAAAACGGAGTCAGCTTGCCGCCGATCTTCTCCTCTACGATGCTCTCGATCACGCCGGCGCCGTGCATGGGATGTACGACCTTATCGCCGATCTGATACATGGATATGCCCACCTCCTTTCCGACGAAACACAGACGAAATGTGCAATGCGTCTGTCATGGCTCAAGCCAGGATATAAAATGCATATAATAATCCTTTGATAGTATAATGCTTTTTACCAGATTTTTCAAGAGGCAATTTGCGATTATTTGAGGCAGTTCCATGTAATAAGCAATGAAAAGGCGGATATCCTCACGGATATCCGCCTTATGAGAAAAAATTTATTTATTGCTCTTGCGCCAGATATGCATTTTTTCCGCCTCGGCAATCAGCTCCTCGCGGAAGTCGGGGTGTGCGATACCGATCAGCGCCTCCGCCCTCTCCCAGGTGGAAAGGCCCTTGAGGTTGACCATGCCGTACTCGGTAACGACGTACTGCGTGCACGAACGCGGGTCCGTGGCAATGGAGCCCGGCGTCAGCGTGGGGACAATGCGGCTCTTGACCGTGCCGTCCTTGCCCTTGACGGTGGACGACATGCAAATAAAGCTCTTGCCGCCCTTGGAAAGGTAAGCGCCCATGCAGAAGTCCAGCTGGCCGCCCGTCCCGGAGATGTGCTTCGTTCCGGCGGATTCGGCGTTCACCTGTCCGTATAGGTCGCAGTCGATGGCATTGTTGATGGAGATAAAGTTGTCGATCTGTGCAATCACGCGGACGTCGTTGGTGTAATCGACCGGCGCCGCCATGACGTCGGGGTTGCGGTCCATATAGTCGTACATCCTCTGCGTACCGGCGGCAAAGGCATAGACCTGACGGCCCTTGTCGATCGCCTTGCTCTTGCCGGTGATCTTCCCCGCGAGAGCGAGGTCCACAAAGCCGTCGACATACATCTCCGTGTGGGCGGAGAGGTCCTTGAGGTCCGAGGTCGCCAGCACGGAGCCGATGGTATTCGGCATGCCGCCGATGCCGAGCTGCAGGCAGGCGCCGTTCGGAATCTCGGGTACCACGAGATTGGCCACCGCAACATCCACGGGCGTCGGATCGGCAGCGGGAGGCAGCGCGCCGACGGCGGGATTCTCGCCCTCGACAACATAATCGACGTCCTTAATATTGATCTCGGTGCCGGTCAGGCCGAACACCCAGGGCTGATTTTTATTGACCTCGACGATGATCTTCTTCGCCCGCGCGAGCATGTCCGCAATATGAGAGGCGCCGAGCGCGAAGCTGAAGTTTCCGTGGTTGTCCATGGGCGTGACCTGGATCATCGCCACGTCGACCTTGGCGTTGCCGTCACGATAAAAGCGCGGCAGCTCGCTGTAACGCATCGGAGAGAAAAAGCCCTTCCCCGCCGTGATGATCTTACGGTCGACGCCGGTGCAGTGCCAGGAATGCCAGACGAAGTGTCCCTCGCCGTTTTCCGCCTCCGCCACCGCGGGCATCCAAAGCGTCACGCCGCCGCGGAACTTGACATCCTTGAGCTCGTCTCTCCGCTTGGCGAGCGCCTTATCCAGCGTATAGGGATGGTTGGTGCACCAGCCGTAATCGACCCAGTCGCCGGATTTGACGACCTTGACGGCTTCCTCGGCGGTCGTGAGCTTCTGTTGATAGAGCGCTGCGTAGTCCATAACGATCATCCTCCCGTTTCAATCAGCTTTCTGCCTGTTGTTTTTCGCAGTGTAAAAAATTATATCACAGCAGAAACGCCTTGAAAAGACCTTTTCCGAAAAACGGGCAAAAAGAGGGCAGGCATTTCTGCCTGCCCTCCGTGGGTTCGGATCACTCCCCCTCGGAAGCCTCTTCCTCCGCGTTGTCCGCGGGGGTGAGGATCGCGCGGATGCTCAGCGAAATCTTCTGCTTCTCCTCGTCGACCGCGGTGATCTTCGCGTCGACCATCTGGCCCTCGGAAAGCACGTCGCCGGGCTTCTCGATGCGGTGATCCGCGATCTGAGAGATATGGATCAGGCCGTCGACGCCGGGCACGACCTCGGCAAACGCGCCGAAGGTCATCAGCTTCACGATACGGACGTTGGCAATGTCGCCGATTTTGTAGGTCTTCATGAAGACGTCCCAGGGATTCTGGTTGCGGTCCTTGACGCCGAGAGATATCTTGTGCTTCTCGGTGTCGAAGGAAATCACATACACGTCGAGCTGGTCGCCGATCTTCACCACCTCGGACGGGTGCTTGATGCGGCTCCAGGACAGCTCGGAGATGTGGACCATGCCGTCCACGCCGC
>CAMVAV010000144.1 GCA_947165595.1 uncultured Clostridia bacterium
CTCCTGCGACGGCATCATGATCGTCAACCGCGACTGCAAGGTCTTCGGCGCGGGCATGTACGGCCTCCAGTTCGGCGCGGGCGCGCAGTGCATCAACTACGGCCAGCTCGTCTCCGAGAACTTCGAGGTCTACACCGACCACACCATCGAGAACCGGGGCGACCTCTCCGCCGTGTACGCGGGCTGGGGCCTGACCGGCGGCGGCTTTGCCATGGCGAACCAGAAAATGGAGATGGGCTCGACCTTCCCCGGCCAGGGCACCATCGAGAGGGCGTCCGCCGTCAAGCTGGCGAAGGACGCGGTCTACGGCGCCGGCGCGGGACGCGTGTACATCAACGGCGCGTCCAAGGTCACGAAGCAGACCGACATGGCGAACCGCACGGGCTTCGTCACCGAAATCGAGTCCTTCTCCGCCACCTATTCGCCCGTGCTGGACAGCGCGAACGGCGTGTATTACGTCACCGACGCCGAGGGCTACCGCTACGACTGGTACGACAGCCTCAATAACTTCGCGCACTTCGAGTACAGCAACGGCAATATGACCCGCTACGACTTCGGCGGGCGTTACATCTTCCCGGCGAACGCCGAAAAGGCGGTGCGCGCGGCGGGCGTGGCGGACTACTCCCCGGCGAAGAATAACTTCTATGTCACCGACGGGAGCAAGGCCTACTGGTACAACGGAATGACGCAGGGCTTCCTTGACGAGGACGCGCTGACGGACGTGTACTATCCGGGCACCGCGAAATTCACCGACGGCGTCAAGGGCGCGAGCGTCGTGCAGGCAGCCGCGCAACAGCGCCCACACTGAAAGACGGCGACGTCTATTACATCGAAAGCGCCCTGAAGGCGGGCATGGTGCTGGATGCGGCTGGCGTGAGCAAGGATGAGGGCGCAAACGTCCAGCTCTATACCATCAACAATACCAACGCCCAGCGCTGGAAGCTGGTCAAGGTCAGTTGAGAAACAAACTAAGGAAGCGCTGATTAAATCAACGTGTGCGGATTGGCGAGCAGATTTTTCGTCTTGCAAGCCAAAAAGCCGCAGGAATACTAACGTATTTCAAGGATTTTTGGCGCAGTCAAGACGGAAAAGATGCCGTCAAGACGTGCGCGGGGATTTATTCAGCGCTTCCCTAAGACAGGGGAGAGGCGGCATGAAGCGAATTTGGAGAACAGGGGCGCTCGCGGCGCTGCTCTGCGCGGCGCTGTGCGCCGCCGCCCACGCCGCGGACCCGAGCTATACGGGCCGCATTGATCCGGCAACGGGGGCGGCGCTGGACGTCGGCGAGCCGCTGGACGGCAGCCAGAGCGGCGGGCGGGTCTATATCGGCAGCGGCGTGTATTACGACTATGACGCGCACTGCTTCGTCTACTCCCTTGGCGACGCCTCCGGCGAGGTGCGCAGCAGCGCCGCGGACGGCATGGTGCTGTGCGGGACGAAGGTCACGGTGCACTCCTCGCAGGACGCGCCCGTCGCCGTCTACAAGGACGGCGCGGAGATCGAGGACACGTCGGTGGGCGAGTTCGGCGACGTCGGCGAATACACCGTCGCCACGCAGGCGGAGGGGCGCTCGCGCCAGCTTTTGAAGTTCACCATCGTCGGGGCGGCCACCAACGCCATAAAGACATTCACCGTGCCGGACGGCTTCTATGTGGAGGAGGCGACCCGGGACGAGGAGGACGTCAGCCTGGACCGCTACAGCGTGAACATGGAGGCGGAGGGGCAGTATCACATTGCCTATACCTGCTTTGACACCGGCATCACTTACACGCTGGACACCGCCATCGACCGCACGCCGCCGGAGATCACGCTCCACGGCAAGTTCGACGAAGAGATGCGCACGCGCAGCGAGGTCACGTTCGAGGGCCTGCAGCCGGGCGACACGATCCGGGCGACGAACGGCGGCGATCCGGCAACGCCCGAGCTGAACAACGACCGCACGGGCGGCACGTTCAAGGACATGGGCAGCTATACGATGACGGTCTACGACGCCGCGGGAAACAGCTCAACGTACGAGTTTTTCATCCTGACGTACTTCAACGGCACGAGCCTGATGTTCTTTGCGCTGGTGCTGGTGTGCGTCGTCGCCGTATTCCTGTATGTGCGGCATAAGAGAAAGAACCTGAAGATCGGATAACGCCGGCGAAAGGAGGGTAAGGAGCATGCTTGAGAGCATTTTTGAAGGGATCAAATCATTCCTGGGCGACACCCTGACCTCTGTATTCGAGGCGGTCCTCAACGCGACGATCTTCAAGCTCCTGTATTACGCGGAGACGGGACTGTGCTGGATCATCAGCCAGCTTTACAGTATGTTTGAGGTATTTGCCGGCCTTGTGCGCATCCGATACGACGACAAGTACGATTATCTTATCAACGTGTTTTTCACGAATTCCGCCGTCAGCAATATCTACTGGGCGATGGCGCTCATCGGCATCGCGCTCACGTTCGGCTTCGCGATCTGGTCGGTGGCGCGCAAGATGTTCGACGCTGACGGCAAGCAGCAGCAGTCGCTGGGGCAGATCGCCGGCGCGGGCCTGAAAAGCATCTTCCTGATCCTCAGCATGACGCTGATCATCAGCGTGGTGCTGACGATGACGAACACGCTGATGGAGCAGATCGACTTCATGTTCAACAACGCCTACCACCTCAGCTATCCCGAGGAGCGGGATTTCTCGGAGGAGGAATACGCCGCGATGGGCCGCGTGCTCGCCACCATCGGCAACGCGTCCATGGTCCCCAACAGCAGGAACCGCTATAACGTCAATCTCTGTTATAACGAGATACGGGGGGATATGCTCTATCTACAGCAGCAGGGCGTGTTTCTGTATTCCTATTATGATACGGATCAAAACGGAAACGTAAAACAATCCTGGCAATCCGTCCTGTCAAGGATCGCCCGCAGCGCCGACCTGCGCTATGACGTCAAGATCGACGTCTATAACCAGGGCGTGATGAGCAGCATCTCCGCCGCCATGGATTACCTGCAAAGCGGCGGGACGATCGCGCCGGTCTCGCATGTCAGCGAGTTCTATAAATCGGACGGCTTGGCGCACCTTGACCGCATGGTCTTCCTGATGGGGTCGATGCGGGCGGCGCGGAACGGCGCGTATAACCAGGAACCGTCCTTTACGGACGCGCTGCGCGCTCCGTATTATTACGGGGAGGGCAAAAGCATCTACAATTTTGACGATGTGGACGACGATTTCAACATCGGCTTCAAAACGGACTATATCCTTGTTTTCATGGCGGCGCTCGCGCTGATCGTGGATCTGGTCACCATTATCCTCAACTGTGTGGCGCGCATTTTCAACACGCTGTTCCTCTACATCATCGCGCCGCCGGTCATCGCCGCGGGTCCGATGGACGGAGGCGGAAAGTTCAAGCAGTGGACCACCGCCTTCGTCGTGCAGTCGCTGAGCGTTTTCGGCACGGTGATCTCCATGCGAATGCTTTTGATCTATCTGCCGATCGTGATCGATCCGAAGCTGGTTCTCTTTGAGAACAGCCCGCTGCTGAACGTGCTGGCGAAGTTCGTGCTGATCTACGGCGGCTTTGAGGCGGCGAAGAAGGCGACGGGTCTGCTGACCGGTATCCTTGCCGACAGCGCCGGCTGGCAGGCGATCCAGGCGGGCGACATGAGCGCCAGCGCCAGCAAGCTGACCGGCACGGTGGCCGGCGCGGCGAAGGGCGCCGCGGGATTGGCGCTCAAGGCGACCGGGAAGGTGGCGGACTTCACCACCAAGCCGGCCCAAAACCTCGCCAAGCGCGCGTGGGACGCCACCGGCGGCAAATGGACCGAGCTGGGCAAGCCGTCCGAAAACAAGATGGGCGCCGGCGGCGGCGGTGGCGGCAGCGTCGGCGGTGGCGGCGAAGGCGGCGGTTCCGCTGCGCTTCCGACCAACAGCACCAGCAGCAGCGCCGCCAC
>CAMVAV010000145.1 GCA_947165595.1 uncultured Clostridia bacterium
GCCCGCGCCGGTGGCCTCATTTGCCGCTTGTGAGGGGAGGATCATATAAGCTCCGTTCTTCTTAGGGCATAGCTGCACAAAAAGGAGGGGAAGCCTTTTGAGCAGCCTCAGACCGGCGCAGACGGGGGATCGTGCTGCGCCGGTTATCTTTTGCAGTTTAGAGGTTCTTGCACACGCGATGTAGGCGAGGCGATTATCCTGCATCAGGGCGTCGGGGTACTTGGAAAAAGAGCAGTCGCTGTGTTTCATGGTTCGTTATATCCTTTCGTATAAAATGATGCGGAGCAGCCCGATAGTTCGGGTTGCTCCGCTGTGTGTATGGAGTTGTGGTTCATTGGGCTTCGCGTCTCATGCGCGCCAGCTCGTATAGGATCGCCATGCGGACGTCCAGCACCGGCTCCTTCAAGTCCGGCCTCTCACGGTTATACCAGAACTCGCCGTCCGTGTATATGGTCGGAAACATGTCCTCCAGCTTATACACGTCAACCTTATACTCGCCTTCTTGGCGCAGCTGCGCCGCCACCCATGCATGATGAAGACCGTTCGAGACCGCAATGAGCTTCAGCTCGGGATAAAACGCGCCGTCATAAGTGCCGTAATCGGCACGAAACCCGTAGTCCAGAATGGATCGAATCGCGAAAAAAACTTTATCCTGGTCATACGGACTGATTATGACTTTATTTCCGGCAGAACTGATACGCACCGTCTCCGCGCAGGCCGCGCCTGCTCTGCGCGCGAAATAAAGAGCCTGTCTCCAGTCACGTGTTTTTTTGCCAAGCGGCGTATAGATGACTTCCGCAGCAGCGCTGCTCCCCAGATCCTCCTTGACCGCTTCGATCAGGAAGTCGAGTAGCTCGATCCGCGCCCGTCGATCCAGCTGGAACTCGGCGAAGTCCGCCCAATTTGCAATCGAGGACATCACATTAGAGAAATCGCCGTGGTAGGGCAGAAAGAAATCCGAATCCAGTTTTGAACGGTATAAGCGCTCAAAAAGGCGTTGTGCGAACGGCTTGCGCATAAACCTATCCTCCATTAAGGTATTGGCGAAGAAGCCTGATGGTCGAGCTGCGTATGGGTTCAAACGTGACGGGGCGGTAGTGTATCAGATCCATGAGCGCGGCAACCGCGTCACACCAGTTTTCCCGCATCAGCGCCACCTTCAGCTCAGAGAGTTCGTTCAAGTAGCCGAGCCGCCAGCACCGCCTTGGCCAGCAGCTGATGCCCTCGTTTGGCGACGTTTCGAGAAGCCTCTCCAGCAGCTCCGCACATGCAATTTTTGCTTCCGCGTGGTGGTCTGGCGGCTTGTAGTGCGTTGACACGATCTCCATCAGTTCGCGCCGTATGTTGTTTCCTCGTTTCATAGAATATCACGCCTTTCCTGCCGCGTCCAGCGGCATGGTTTCCTGGTAGCAAAGGGATGTAGCGGTCGGGACATGGTAGCGTTACATTTGTTGAGACGCGCATAAAACGCGCTAGGAGACGGTAAAACGAACAAGGTAGAAATTCCTTGCCTCGCTCTTCCAAGCCGCACAGTGGGTCTTGCAGCGCCTACAGCGCCCGCCTGTTTGGTGCGTAAGTATCAGACGCAGGGTGTCGCGATATAGCAGCTTTGGCTCGTCATCCAACTGCACGTTACCGCACTTCTGAAGCACATGTATCACGCTCTCGTGCGTTATCGTGCAGTAGACGCCTTTTGGAAGCCTCTCGTTTAGCTCGTTCTTGTCGCTTATCAGCGAGCGCAGCAGCTCGCGGCAGCTCATGCTGTTTGCGTCGCCACGGCGATGCTGGTATAAAAAGAGGTATGGCTTGCCATCTAGCAAAGGCATTGATGGCAAGACGGCAAAGTTAGCGCCTACGGGCAGTGGCTTCACGCGAAGCCAGATTGCCGCAGGCGTCAGAAAAACGAGCGCCAGGAGATCCAACGCAACGGAGCCGGTAACAAGAGAGAGGAAAAAGAACGCCACTCCGGATAGGAGCAGCGTTCTTCCGGGCTGATGAGCCACCGTGAAGAAAAAGCGCTTAAAACCTTGGATCATAACTCGACCTCACAACAATCGTTCTGTTAATAGGGAAACTCGCCGTGCCTATCTTCAGCGGGACAATCACGGTCAATGTTGTTTTGAAGTTTAGGACGGCTCCGCTCGCATTGACAAATTCTGTCGCGACTTGGGAGAGACGATAAGAATCGCCCACGACAATTGTGCCGGCAGAGCCGACCGCGGTTGCGCCACAGCTTCGCGCGAGCGTATCGACGACATCATCGGTGCTGATTGTGCTCACGAAGGCTGTGCCGTCAACGTGACGCGCGAAGCCGTCTGATTCGCGCGCGCCTCCGTAGAACTCCGCGACATTAGCCGCGGCGACGGCCAAGACCGATTCGTTGACCTTTTCCCTGACGCTGCCAATGACATAGTAAATATGGAATATTGACATCAAGGCCGCAAATAGCATTGCGGCGATTATCAATTTGATTGCCGTTGATACGGTAAACTCGCCTCTGTCGCTCCGGAGGGCATACGCTATTTCCAATACTTTTCACTCCTTCCCACGACGGTCGAGTGGAACGGCAGCGGAACGGAGACCACGCCGCCAATGCCGAAATTGCCCGTATAGCGGAGTGTAACGGTAAACGAGTCGCCAAACTGGACGCGGCCTGTTTTGTCGATCTCCACCGTCACGCCTTCGAGGCCGGCAGCTTCGGAAAGCCTTGTCAGCTCCGCGTTGATCGTGGCGTTGTCGACCTCGCCGCGGATCTCGATGGAGCGCGTAAGGTCGTTTGCCATAGCCGCAAGCCTATTCGCTTGTGAGATAGCGCCAAAGATGGAAATGCCAAGAACAATAACGGCAGCGGCGATAATCAGCTTAAATGCGCTTGAAAGCAGGAACTCGCCTCGCTGTTCTTTGAGAATATTCGGCAAGATGCTCGCCTCCTTCCTGAGAGTAGAGGCGAGCTCGGAGAGCCCGCCTCTGATTGCCGTCGTTGCATCTCAGTTGAAGAAGTCCAGCATCTTCTGCCTGACCGTCGGCACGAGCGTATCATTCATCAGGCCGGTAAGCGCCGTGATGGCCAGCGCGGCGAGGACGAGAATGATGAGGAAGACGACGCCGTGATTGACGACGAACTCGCCGGACTGCGACTGAAGCCGCAGCTGTGCGTCGGCGCTGAGGGACTTGACGCGCAGATAGGCGCGCGTCATGGTGGAGTTGGTCTTGTCCTTAACGGTGCGAAGGACGGTGCGGATCTTGTTCATCAGGTTTTTCATGTTGGTGTTTCCTTTCAAAAAAATAATTTTTTATAATCAGCCGGACAATACCGGTAGATTATCCTGTAATGGTCTGCAAGGTGCGAACGAGGTCGACGCCGACCGAGGCGAGCATCATGAGAATCAAGAACACAAATAAGACGCCCATGTACGGGTACAGCTTTTGCGGCCTCTGGAGCAGCTCGCGCTCAATGGCCTCATCCTGAGACTTCCGAAACTCGCCCGTCAGGACGTCGAAATACTGGCGCTGGTCGTCGCCGCGCAGCACGGCCAAAAGGCCGCGCGTCAGCTGTGAGAGCTTCGCGGACGCGACGCGGCTTTCCAGCGCGTGTATCGCGCGTTCCGCGTTGCCGGTCATAATGTCGTTGACCGTCTTGTCGATCTCCCGCGCAAGAGCGGGGCCGCACACGCGGCGATAAGAGGTCAGGATCGCCACAATATCGCGCGTAGAGCCGAGGCTTTGACAAATGGTAGACGCGAATTGCGGGAGTTCCCGCTCTATCGCCGTTCGCTTCTCCGC
>CAMVAV010000146.1 GCA_947165595.1 uncultured Clostridia bacterium
GTTGCAGTGGTACTTGGTGATCTGCTTGGCGTAGCTCTTGGGCGTGAAGCGCGGGATGAGGATGCAGCGCCCGCCGCCGGCGAGCATCGAGTGGATGCACACGCCCAGGCCGAAGCCGTGAAACAGCGGCATGGCGGCGAGCATTTTGTCGCCGGGGAGGAACATGGGGTTCGTCGCCACGATCTGCTGTGCCAGGGCGTTGAAGTTCTTGTTCGTCAGCACGATGCCCTTCGTCGTGCCGGTCGTGCCGCCGGAGTAGAGGATGACGGCGGGGTCGTCGGACTTGCGCGGGACCTTGTAGGTCTTGTAGTAGCAGGAGCGGCTCAGGCGCATGAAGTCCTTCCACATCAGCACGGGCGCGTCGTCGGGAATCTTCTGGATATTGCGCCCCGCGGTGAGCATGTAGCCGGCGCGGATGGGCTTGGAGAGCGCGTCCTTCACCGAGGCGATCACGATGTTGACGATCTTGGTGTTCTGGCGGATGTGCTCGAACTTGTCGTAGAACTGGTCCAGCGTGATGGCGAGCACGCTCTCGGATTCGTTGAGGTAGAATTCGATCTCCTTCTCGGCGGAGAGCGGGTGGATCATGTTCGCCACCGCGCCGACGAGGTTGACGGCGTAGAACAGGTAGATCGCCTGCGGGCAGTTGGGCATGGCGATGGTGACCTTGTCGTTCTCGCGGATGCCGATGGTCTTGAGCGCCTTGGCGCAGCGCTCGATCTCGAAGATCATCTGGCGGAAGGTGGTCGAGCGGCCCATGAAGTCGAAGGCGATCTGGTTGGGGTACGCCTTCGCGACCGCCTCGATCTTCTCGAACATCGTGCCCTCAAAATAGTCCAGATGCATGGGTACCTCGCCCATAGAATCCTTCCACGGGGTTTTGGCTGTGATCTCACTCATGTTGACTGACTCCTTACTTTATATCTTTCTGCTTTTCTTCAAAAGGGACCTCCGCGCTCAGCGGTTTTTCCAGCTCCTCCGGATGCTCGAGCAGGTATTTGAGCAGACGGATGCTCTTTGCGTAGTAGTACCCGTCCGCGATGCGCTCGTCGACGGTAAGGCCGAGGTCGAGCGATTCATACATTCTGACGAAGCCGTTTTTGTCGTACAGCGGCGACCACTTCTTCTCGCCGATGATGACGAAGAGCGACGCCGTGCCCCAGTTCGCCAGATGGTGATAGCCGCACTTGAGCTTGATCGAGCCCAGGTTGGAGATGAACACGCTCGCGTAGTTGGGGTCGTCCGCGATCAGGGAATCGGGCACCCAGCCGTGCTTATCGAGCCACATGACGAAGTGCAGCAGAAGCTTGGCGAACCAGCGCGGCATACGGTTGAACCAGTCCATGCTGTCGTCGGTGGTGTTCTGCTCGCCCGAGCGCGTGGCGCGCACGATGTCGCGGATGGCGTTGTGGATGGTGTCGACGGTGTCCTCCGGCTTCGCCTCGAGAAACGCCATCTTCTCCTCGCTCGTGTCGCTGAACTCCTTCTTCACCACGAACGCGGCGGTGATCTTGTCGCGCTGGTAATAGTTGCCGTTGACGAAAAAGCGGTTGAGCTTGGGCCGCAGCATCGCGGTCTTGACCAGAGCGGCGACGATCACGTGAAAGAATGTGTACTTGAAATCCACGCCCTCCGCGTTGCGCTTTTCCAGATACTCGTTGATCGCGGTCAGGTCGATCCGCTCGGAGATGTACGCCTCGTTGTCGGGACGGTTGGGGTAGATGACGCCCATGATGAAGTGCAGCGCGTCCTCGTGGCGCAGGAGCGTCGCGTCCTTGCGGTCGCCCCAGCGTTTTTTCGGCTTGGCGTTTTCTGCCATACAGCTTTCCTCGTGCTTTCTTAAATATATTTAAGGAAGCGCTGATTAAATCCCCGCGCACGTCTTGACGGCATCTTTTCCGTCTTGACTGCGCCAAAAATCCTTGAAATACGTTAGTATTCCTGCGGCTTTTTGGCTTGCAAGACGAAAAATCTGCTCGCCAATCCGCACACGTTGATTTAATCAGCGCTTCCTTAAGGGACAAAGCCCTCGAAAATGACCTGTGCGCCCTCCGCCTCGGCGGATTCCATCTCCTCGCGCGAGCGGACGGTCCAGTAGAAGATATCGGCGGTGTGCAGCCGCTTCACCAGCCGCAGGCTCGCGGTGTCGCGGTGCTCATAGCGGAACGCGACGAAATCCGGCTTCGTCGCACGGTTGAGCGCCATGCTCGTCAGGATGCGGTCGGCCCGCCGTCCCATGCCGGAGGCGAACTCCTCCCCGCGCAGAAAATCCTGGGCGAGCTGTCCGCGCGCGATCTCCGGGCGGCTGCGCCGCAGCCACAGGAGGCAGCGCGGGTCGAAGGACTCTATAAGGTAGGGTACGCGGAAGCGGTCCAGCTCCTCCACCGTGCGCGCGGCAAGCTCCCTGTGGTTGCCCTTGTGGGACTTGAGCTCCACCAGCAGCGGCAGATGCGTCCCCTCGTAGAGCGAGAGCACCTCGCGCAGCTGCGGGATCGTCTCCTTTGTGCCGCCGAGCGCGCAGGCGGCAAGCGCCGCCGCGTCCAGCGCCTCGAGCTCCCCCCCGCGCCCGGTCATGCGGGCGAGGTCGGAATCGTGGAACACGGCAAGCGTCCCGTCCGAAAGCAGATGCACGTCCAGCTCCGAGCCGAAGCCATGCTCCACGGCGCGCCGGAACGCCGCCATCGAGTTTTCGGGGATGCCCAGAGACGCGTCGTGCAGCCCCCGGTGCGCGTAGCGATAATGTTTCATGACGTCAGTCGTCCCCCATGTCCTCAAAGGCATCGAGCCCCCGCTTCGCCTCTGCCTTCGCGTCGCCGTGCTTCACGAAGGTCATCGTCACGAAGGAGCAGGCGACGAAAAACGCCGCGTAGGGGAACAGCACCTTGTAGCTCACATGGCGCATCAGCGTGCCCGCCGCGATGGGCGTCACCACCTGCGCCGCCATGGACGCGGTGTAGTAGTAGCCGGTGAACTTGCCGATGTCGCTGCCGCGGCACATCTCCACGACCATCGGCAGGGAGTTGACGTTGATCGCCGCCCACGCGAAGCCCACGCAGGCGAACACGAGGAACATGACGGCGTTGATGGAGGAATAGGTCGTAGTCAGCACAAAGCCGAGCAAAAAGCAGACCGCCAGCACCACGACGCCGCCCAGGATGGTCTTTTTGCGCCCGATCTTCGAGGCGAGCACGCCGATGGGCAGGTACGAGACGATGGCGCCGCCGGTCGCGATCAGCAGGCAGGTCGACGCGCCGCCGAGCCCCTGCCCCATGACGACGTCGACGTAGGTGGTGAACCAGGTCGTCACGCCGTTGTAGCCGATGAACCACAGCGCGATGGACGCGAGCAAAAAGCCCAGGCTGCGCCGCACCTCGGGCGGCAGCACCTCGTTCCCGCTGCCGTCGTCGGCGGCGAGGTTCCACTCGGGATGCTCCGCCTCCAGCGCGCGGTTTGCCTCCGTCAGCTTCGGCTCGCGCACGGTCAGCAGCAGCACCGCGACCGACACCGCCATGATCGCCGAGACGATGATGAACAGCGGCTGATAATCGACGTGGGCGAGGCCCTGCACCTTCGCGTTGGGGTACAGCGCCGCCGCGACGCCGAGGTAGAGGATGCCGCCCACCGCGCCCATCAGATTGATGACGGCGTTCGCCCTGGAGCGCAGGGGCTTGGGCGTCACGTCCGGCATCAGCGCCACCGCCGGGGAGCGG
>CAMVAV010000147.1 GCA_947165595.1 uncultured Clostridia bacterium
GCGACTATATCCACGTCGTCGATCTTGCGCGCGGCCACGTCAGGGCGCTCGCCGCGGTGGAGCGCAGCTGCGGGCTCGCGGTCTACAACCTCGGGACGGGCCGCGGCTATTCGGTGCTGGAGGTGGTACACGCCTTTGAGAAGGCGAACGGGCTGTCGATCCCCTATGAGATCAAGCCCCGCCGTCCGGGCGACGTGGCGAGGATGTACTCCTCGCCGGAAAAGGCAAAGCGCGAGCTGGGCTGGGAGGCGGAGTACGGCATCGAGGAGATGTGCCGCGACAGCTGGAACTGGCAAAGGCAGAATCCGGACGGATACCGGGCATAGCCCGAAAAACAAACGGGGCGTTTGCCGCGACCGTCGGATCGCGCGCTCCCGCGGGACGGCTGCGAGGTACGGCAAACGGTTTCCCCGGGCGGGCCCCGAAACAACATTATTGGAAGGCTGGTACAGAGAATTGGGTAAATACTTTGGCACGGACGGCTTCCGCGGAGAGGCAAACGTTGGGCTGACCGCGGAGCACGCGTATCGGATCGGGCGTTTTCTCGGCTGGTATTACAGCGAGCAAAGGCGCAAGGTTGGTTCAACGGAAAAGGCGCGCGTTCTCATCGGCAAGGACACGCGGCGTTCCTCCTACATGTTTGAGTACAGTCTGGTCGGCGGGCTGGTCGCCTCCGGAGCGGACGCGTATATCATGCATGTCACCACCACGCCGTCGGTGGCGCACATCGCGCGCGTCGACGAGTTTGACTGCGGCATTATGATCACCGCGTCGCACAATCCCTACTACGACAACGGCATCAAGCTCATCAACTCTCACGGCGAAAAGATGGACGACGAGACCATTGCGCGGGTCGAGGAGTATCTGGACGGCGAGGAGGAAGCGCCTTACGCCCAGCGCGACGCGATCGGCTGCACGGTGGACTATGTCGCGGGACGCAACCGCTACATCGGATATCTCATCTCGCTGGGCATGTACTCCTTCCGCGACAAAAAGATCGCTTTGGACTGCGCGAACGGCGCTTCGTGGAGCATTGCGCGCGCCGTATTCGAGGCGCTGGGGGCGAAGACGCTCGTAATCAATGCCGAGCCGAACGGCCTCAATATCAACGAAAACGCCGGCTCCACACATATCGAAGGGCTGCAGAAATTTGTCGTGGAAAACGGCTGCGACGCAGGCTTTGCCTACGACGGCGACGCCGACCGCTGCCTCGCCGTGGATGAGAAGGGCAGCGTCGTCACCGGCGACCACATCCTCTACATCTACGGCAGGTACATGAAGGAGCGCGGAAAGCTGATCAACAACACGGTCGTCACGACCGTTATGAGCAACTTCGGCCTCTACAAGGTGTTCGACGAGCTCGGTATCGACTACGCGAAGACCAAGGTGGGCGACCGCTATGTCTACGAGTATATGACGGAGCACGGCTGCCGCCTCGGCGGCGAGGCGTCGGGCCACATCATCTTCACGAAGTACGCCAGCACCGGCGACGGGATCCTGACGTCCCTGAAGCTGATGGAGGTCCTGTGCGCGAAGAAGGAGCCCATGAGCAAGCTCAGCGAGGGCTTCACGATGTACCCGCAGGTGCTGAAAAACGTGAAGGTGCGCGACAAAGCCGCCGCGCAGGCGGACGAGGCGGTGCAGGCGGCGGTCAAGCGCGCGGAGAAGGCGCTCGGCGCCTCGGGACGCATCCTTGTGCGCGAATCCGGCACCGAGCCGCTCATCCGCGTGATGGTGGAGGCGACGGACGATTCCACTTGCCACAGGTATGTGGATGAGGTCGTTGAGGTCATAAAAAAGCAGGGACACGCGGTTTGACGGAGGAGAATTTATGAACTATCTTGGCATCGACCTCGGCGGGACCAATATCAAGGGCGGCGTCGTCGACGAGGCGGGAAAGATTCTGCGCGAGGCGTCGCGCCCGACGCATGTGGAGCTGGGGCCCGACGCGATCGCGGACGGCATCGCCGCTCTTATTAATGAGCTTGAGGCAGGCGAATCCTTCTCCGGCATCGGACTGGGCTGTCCCGGCACCGTGGACGACGAGAGCGGAGAGGTCGCCTGTGCGTTCAACCTGAACCTGATCCACTACGACCTGCGCGCGGCGGTCAAGGCGCGCACGGGCTATGAGATCCGTCTCGGCAACGACGCGAACGTGGCGGCGCTGGCGGAGGCGCTGGTCGGCGCAGGCAAGGGCGCGCACAGCACCGTCGTCCTGACGCTGGGTACCGGCGTCGGCTGCGGCGTGGTCATCGAGGGCAGAATGCTCGTCGGCTATACGGGCGCGGCGAGCGAGCTGGGACACATGGTTATCCGGGAGGACGGCGAGCCCTGCACCTGCGGGCGCAAGGGCTGCTTTGAGGCGTATTCCTCCGCCACGGCGCTCATTCGCATGACGAAGGCGGCGATGGAGGCGAACCCGGAGAGCGCCATGCACGCCGTTGCCGCGGAGAACGGCGCGGTGGACGGGCGCACCGCCTTCACGGCGAAGGAACGCGGCGACGCTGCCGGTACGGCGGTCGTGGCCGAGTACGTCAAGTACCTCGCCTCGGGCGTGACGAACGTCATCAACATCTTTTTCCCGGAGATCATCGCGTTTTCCGGCGGCGTCGCCAACCAGGGCGAGGCGCTGCTTGCGCCGCTGCGCGAGGAGGTGGACCGTCTGGAGTTCGGCCACAAATATGTCAAGAAGCACACGCGGCTGGTGCAGTGTACGCTGGGCTATCAGGCGGGCCTCATCGGCGCGGCGCTCCTGGCAAAGCAGTAATACCGAAAAAAATCACCCTGGAGTCCGAAAGCGGCGCTCCAGGGTGATTTTTGTATGAAATTCGGCAGAAGCCTTACTTGACCAGAGAGGCGGTATCCATCGCGATCATAAGCTCCTCGTTCGTCGGAATGAGCAGGACCTTGACCTTGGAATCGGCGGCGGAGATCACGCGCTCCTCGCCGCGGACCTTGTTCGCGTCCTCGTCCATCTTCACGCCCATGAACTCGAGTCCGGAGGCGATCGCCATGCGCTGCTCGGCGCTGTTCTCGCCCACGCCGGCGGTGAAGATGATCGCGTCCACGCCGCCCATCGCGGCGGCATAGGCGCCGATGAGCTTCTTGACGCCGTAATTGAACAGATCGACCGCCAGGCCGGCGCGCGTGTTGCCCTTCGCCGCCGCTTCGCCGAGGTCGCGGAAGTCGCTGCTGACGCCGCTGACGCCCTGCACGCCGGACTTCTTGTTGAGAATGGTGAGCATCTCGGTGATGTTCATGCCGTACTTGTTCATCAGATATTCCAGAATGCCCGCGTCGAGGTCGCCGGAGCGGGTGCCCATCGGCACGCCCGCGAGCGGGGTGAAGCCCATGGAGGTATCGACGCTCTTGCCGCCCTTGATGGCGGTGACGGAGGAGCCGTTGCCGAGGTGGCAGGAGATGAGCTTGAGGTCCTCGATCGGCTTGCCGAGCATGTCCGCCGCGCGCTGGGAGACGTACTTGTGGCTCGTGCCGTGGAAGCCGTAGCGGCGCACCTTGTCCTTCTCGTAATACTCATAGGGCAG
>CAMVAV010000148.1 GCA_947165595.1 uncultured Clostridia bacterium
TGATGCGCGCCTACGGCGGGCAGGCGGTGGCGGTGTATCAGGACAGCAACCGCGCCGGCGTCGAGGGGCTGTTGGCGGACGGGCGGGTGGATTTCATCTTTCCCGCCGACTACCGCGAGGACGCGATCCTCGACCGGACGATGAAAAACATCCTGCGCAAGATCGCCATCGCCGACGCGCTGAGCGAGGAAAACGCCGAGCAGCTTCGGAGGATCCGGGAGGCGCGGGACGGAAAGGACGCCGCACATGGCTGAGGAAAAGAAAAATCCCCGCCCGGCCCGCGAGCCGGAGCGGGAGGCGGACGCCGACGGGCTGATCGAGGGACGCAACGCCGTAATCGAGGCGCTGCGCGCCGGGACGCCGATCGACAAGATCTACCTCGCGAAGGGCGAGACCGACAAGACGCTGGGCCACATCGCCTCCGCCGCCCGCGCCGCCGGCGTCGTCGTGGTCGAGGCGGACCGCCGCAAGCTGGACTATATGAGCGCCACCAAGGCGCATCAGGGGGTCGTCGCCCTCGCCGCCGTGCGCGCGTACGCGACGGTGGAGGATATCCTCGCCGCGGCGGAGGCGAAGGGCGAGCCGCCGCTGCTCGTCGTGTGCGACGAGATCAGCGATCCGCACAACCTGGGCGCGATCATCCGCACCGCCGAGTGCGCGGGCGCCCACGGCGTCGTCATCCCCAAGCGGCGCAGCGCGGGACTGACGAGCATCGTGGGCAAGACCAGCGCCGGCGCGGTGAGCTTCGTGCCCGTGGCGCGGGTGGCGAACCTGCCCGCCGCGCTGCGCGAGCTGCAAAAGCGCGGCGTCTGGGTGTTCGGCACCGCCGCCGACGGCGCGACGCCGCTCTATGAGGCGGACCTGAAGGGCCCCGCCGCCATCGTCATCGGCAGCGAGGGCGACGGCATGGGCCGCCTGGTGCGCGAGTGCTGCGATTTTCTGGTCAGCATCCCGCTCAAGGGGCGTATCCAGTCGCTCAACGCCTCGAACGCCGCCGCCGTGCTGCTCTATGAAGCGGTCAGGCAGCGGGGCTGAGCGAAGCATAAAAAATACCGCCTGTCGCCGGCGGAGCGCTTTGCCGCCGGCGACAGATAGGAGAAATAGATGGATCAGCAGGAACTGGAATTTGAAAAGACGCTGGACGACAGCAAGATGCTGCTCGACGACGCCTCGCGCGTCGCGGACGAGGACTATGAGTTCACGCTCGAGGGCATTCTTGCCGAGTTCGGCGGCGCCTCCGCGCAGAAAAAACCCGTCGGCGGGGAACCCCCCAAGCCGGCGGTGACGATCCCGATGCACCTGCCGGAGCCGGAGAGCGCCGACGAACCGGAGGGCGGCGACGAAGCGGAGGAGACGGCGGACGGCGGCGCGATGGGGGATATCGTTCCCTCGCTCGACACGCCGCAGAGCTTCAGCCTGCAGGAGGTGCTCTCCCGCACGGTGCAGGAGGTCCTCGACGAGCAGAAGCAGGAGCCCGTGCTGGAGGAGCTTCCCCCCCGGCGCAAATGGTTTACGCGCAAAAAGCCGCGCGTGGAGACCGAGGAGCTGTATGAAAGCGGGCCGGAGCCGGCGGAGAAAACGCCGCAGCGCCCTGCCCCCGCGAAGGCGGAGGAGCCGCCCGAGGAGCCGGAGCCGCCCATCGAGGAGACGGTCGCCGACTACCGCGACGCGATGCAGAACGGCCGCCGCGTCTCGCGTTACGCCGCGCTCATCACGGCGCTGATGTGGATCCCGCAAATCCTGGACCATTTTCACGTGCTGCCGGAGCTGTACGCGGCGGAGCCGCTGCTCAGCGTGCTTCCGTACTTCGTGCTGCTGGCGCTGCTGTGCGTGCTTGGGCGCGAGGTGTTCTTCTACGGATTTGAAAAGCTTGCCTCGTTCAAGCTGACCTATGAGCTGATGACGGCGCTGCTGTGCGTCGCCGCGCTCATCGACACGGCTCTTGTGTTCCTGATGCCCTCGCGCACCGCGACGGGCGCGCTGCCGCTGCACTCCGTGGCGGCGCTGTCGATGACCTGCGCGCTGTGGGGGCGCGCGATGCTCTTCCGCGCGCTCTACGACTCGTTCCGCGTGGCGGCGATCGGAGACGCGCCCTACATCGTCACGGTGACGGCGGGCGGCGCGGCGAAGCGCAGCGGCTCGTCCGCGGGCTTCTCCGTGACGGCGGAGAAGGAGGACGTCTCCGGGCGCTGGCAGACCGTCGTGCTGCCCGTGCTGTTTGCGGGCGCGGTGGTCTTTTCGGTGCTCTCGACCGTGCAGGTAAAGACCTGGACGCTCTACTTCTGGAACCTCTCGGCGATCCTCGCCGGGGCGAACACCTTCGCCTTCCCGCTGGCGTATTCGCTGCCCCTGCGCCGCCTGACGCGCCGCTTCACCAAGAGCGGCAGCGCGCTGGCCGGCTTTCGCGGCGCGGACACGATGCGCAGGAGCAACTGCCTCATTCTGACCGACACGGACCTCTTCCCGCCGGGAACAGTGACGCTCAACGGGCTGAAGATCTTCGGCGAGGAGAGCGGCAAGGTCTTCTCCTACGCCGCCACGATGGCGCACGCGTCCGAGACCGGGCTCTCGCGATTGTTCGACAATCTGCTGGAGGCGGAGGGCGGCAAGCTCGAGACCCTCTCCGACCTCAATTTCTACGAGGAGGGCGGCGTCGGCGGCACGATCCACGGCGAGACGGTGCTCTTCGGCACGGCGTCGTTCTGCCGCAGGATGGGCGTGACGCTGCCCCACGGGCTGACGCTCAAGACCGGGATGTTCCTGGCGGTGGACGGCACGCTGATCGCGGTATTCGCGGTCAAGTACATGGCGGCGGAGAACGTGGACTGGGCGCTGCACGCGCTGCACCGCGCCCGCATCACGCCGGTGCTGGCGGTGCGGGACGGCAACATCACCCCGGCGCTGCTCAAGCGCAAGTTCGGCACCGACGCGCGCGCGGTCTATCCGCAGCTCTCCACGCGCCTCGCGCTTTCGGAGAAGCAGGGCGCGAAGCCCTGCGCCCTCATCTACCGCGAGGGGCTGATGCCCTACGCCGAGCTGGCGGTCGGCGCGAAGCGTCTGTGCCGCGCGGTGCGCATCGGCAATTTCCTCTCGCTGCTCGCCTCCGTCTCGGGCACGATGCTGAGCTTTTACCTGAGCTTCGTCGCCGCCTACGCGCTCTTTACGCCGTTCTCGCTGCTGGCGTTCCTGCTGCTCTGGACGCTCGCCGCGCTCATCGACGGAGTGTTCGCGGACAAGTACTGACGGGAACAGTTTCTGACGCCGTTTCCCGTCAAAGAACGAAACGCGACCCCATTTCTTCTTTTTCTTGAAAAGAAGAAACGGTGTCGCCCGTCAAAGAAGAAAAACGCCGGATGGCTGCACGAACTGCCGTGCAAACCATCCGGCGCATCTTGTCGATACGGGTATTCCCTTCTTCCGCTGGCGCTGCGCTGTTGTGTGCGCGGCGCTGTGCGTTGCCGCAAGC
>CAMVAV010000149.1 GCA_947165595.1 uncultured Clostridia bacterium
GCAAGACCGGCGGCCGCGGCCACAAGGGCCAGAAGGCCCGCAGCGGCGGCGGCGTGCGCATCGGCTTTGAAGGCGGCCAGATGCCCATGACCCGCACGACCCCCAAGCGCGGCTTCAACAACATCTTCGCAAAGCCGTATGAGATCATCAATCTCAGCGCGCTCAACCGGTTTGAGGACGGCGAGACGGTCAACGCAGAGACCCTGCTTGCAAAGGGCATCCTCTCCAAGTGCGAGTATGGCTTCAAGGTGCTCGGCAACGGCACCGTCAAGAAGAAGGTCACTGTGCAGGCATCTGCGTTCTCCCAGTCCGCGAAGGAAGCCATTGAGGCGGCCGGCGGAAAGGCAGAGGTGGTCTAAGTGATCCAAACGATACGCAAGGCGTGGGGCATCCCCGAGCTGCGGAAGAAGATCATCTTCACCATAATGATCCTTCTGATCTTCCGCCTCGGCAATGCGATCCCGGTGCCCTATGTCAACACCACGCTGCTCCAGAGCTATCTGGACGGCATGAGCACGACGGTGCTGGGACTGTACAACGTGATGTCCGGCGGCGCGTTCGCGCAGGCGACCGTGTTTGCCCTCGGCGTCCAGCCGTATATCAACAGCTCCATCATTATCCAGCTGCTGACCATCGCCATCCCCGCCCTGGAGCGTCTTGCCAAGGACGGCGGCGAGGCCGGCAAGAAGAAGATCGCATCCATCACGCGTTACGCCACGGTCGGCATCGCGCTGTTGCAGGGCTTCGGCTACTACATGCTGATGCGCAACTACAACATCCTCGAGAAGACCGGCTTCTGGCCCGCGGTGGTGATCATCGTCTCCTTTGTGGCGGGCTCGTCCTTCGTGATGTGGCTCGGCGAGCAGGTCAATGAGTTCGGCGTCGGCAACGGCATTTCGATCATCCTGTTCGCGGGCATCCTGTCCCGCGTGCCCACCATCGTGCAGCAGGGCGCGTCCTATATCACGGCGAAGGGCGGCACCGGCTGGCTGCACATGGCGCTGCTGCTGATCGGCATCCTGCTGATGGTCGTTCTCATCACCCACGTGGACGCAGCCGAGCGCCGCATCCCCGTGCAGTACGCGAAGCGTCAGGTCGGCCGCAAGATGTACGGCGGCCAGGCGTCCACGCTGCCGATGAAGGTCAGCATGTCCGGCGTTCTGCCGATCATCTTCGCGCAGAGCATCGCGTCCCTGCCGGCGACGGTCGCGGCGTTCCTGCCGGCGCCCGCCGAGGGCAGCTTCGGCGAGAGCTTCCTCAAGGCGATCGACACCAGGTCGGTGCTGTACCTGGTCGTCTACTTCCTGATGATCATCGGCTTCAGCTATTTCTACGCGACCATTCAGTTCAACCCCGTTGAGATCTCCAACAACCTCAAGCGGCAGGGCGGCTTCATCCCCGGCTTCCGTCCGGGCAAGCCCACCAGCGACTTTATCGCGAAGGTTCTCGGCAAGATCACGCTGTTCGGCGCCATCTATCTCGGCATCGTGGCCATCGCGCCGCTGATCGTCGGCAAGGCGCTGGGCAACAATTCGCTCGCCATCGGCGGCACCTCCGTGATCATCGTTGTCGGCGTTGCGCTCGAAACGGTGCGCGCGCTGGAGAACCAGATGCTGATGCGTCAGTATAAGGGCTTCCTTGAGTAAAAGGAGAGAGAAATGAATTTGATTTTATTGGGCGCTCCGGGCGCAGGCAAGGGTACGCAGGCCGCGATCCTCGCCCGAGAGCTGAACATCCCGACGATCTCCACCGGCAACATCCTGCGCGCCGCGGTCGCGAGCGGCAGCGAGCTGGGAAAGCAGGCAAAGGCCTGCATGGAGAGCGGCGCGTTGGTTTCCGATGAGATCATCATTGGCATCATCCGCGACCGCCTCGCCGAGCCCGATTGCGCGAAGGGCTACATCCTGGACGGTGTGCCCCGCACGATCCGGCAGGCGGAGGCGATCGAGGAGAGCGGGATCCGCTTCGACCATGTGGTCTCCTTGGAGGTCTCGGATGAGACGATCATGAACCGCATGAGCGGGCGGCGCGTGTGCCCCAAGTGCGGCGCGAGCTACCACGTCGTCGCCGTTCCTCCCAAAAAGGAGGGCGTGTGCGACGTGTGCGGCGCCGAGCTGATCACGCGCAAGGACGATGCGCCCGAGACGGTCCGCTCGCGTCTCGAGGTCTATCACAGGGAAACGGAACCGCTCAAGGAGTTTTACCGCTCCCGCGGCGTTCTGGTTCCGGTGGAGGATATGGGCTCCGTCGAGGCCACCTCCGCCGCGATCCTCGCAGCGCTGAAGGAGTAAGCGCATGATTATACTGAAATCCGCGCGCGAGATCGAATTGATGCGCCGGGCCGGGAAAATTACCGCGGCTGCCCGTGCCTTGGCAGGGGAAATGGTAAAGCCCGGCGTAACAACCCAAGAGATCGACAAGGCAGTATACCGCTTCATCAAATCGCAGGGCGCGGAGCCGTCGTTTCTGAACTACAACGGCTATCCCGCCAGCGTCTGCATCTCGGTCAATGACGAGATCATCCACGGCATCCCCGGAAAACGGGTCCTGCAGGAGGGCGACATCGTCAGCATCGATGTGGGGGCGTTTATCGGCGGGTTCCACGGCGACTGCGCCGCCACCTACGCCTGCGGAGCGATCTCCGACGAGGCGCAGCGGCTCATTGACGTCACGAGACAGAGCTTCTTCGAGGGCGCGAAGTTCGTCCGGGAGGGCTACCGCATCTCGGACGTCGGCCACGCGGTACAGGAGTACGTGGAGGCGAACGGGTTCTCCGTTGTGCGCGAGTATGTCGGCCACGGCGTCGGCAGAAAGATGCACGAGGCGCCCGAGGTGCCGAACTACGGGGCGCCCGGGCACGGGCCGAAGCTCCTGCGCGGCATGACGATCGCGCTGGAGCCGATGGTCAACATGGGCGCGGCGGACATCCGGCAGATGCCGGACGGCTGGACCGTCAAAACGGCGGACGGCAAGTACGCGGCGCACTATGAAAACACGCTGCTCATCACGGCGGACGAGCCGGAGATCCTGACGGTTCCCGCCCCTTGAGGTAAGCGCTATGGAGATCACGAGAGCGCATCTGGTCGAGGCGACGGCCGGGCGCGAGAAGGGAAAGCTCTTCTACGTCATGGAGACGGACGGGGAGTACCTGCTGCTCGCGGACGGCAAGAGCCGACGGGTCGAGGCGCCGAAGCGGAAAAAGCGCAAGCACGCCCGCTTTATCGCCGCCGACAACAGCCGCGTAGCGGAGAAGATCAGAGAGAACGAACGAGTCACCAACAGCGAGCTTCGCAAGGCGATCGCATCGCACGGCGGAGCGGAGAATTCCGACCAGGAGGGATAACACTTGGCAAAATCCGACATGATCGAAGTGGAGGGCACGGTGATCGAATCCCTGCCCAACACCACATTCCAGGTAGATATCGGAAACGGCCACACGAT
>CAMVAV010000150.1 GCA_947165595.1 uncultured Clostridia bacterium
GTCGTAGACGTTGCAGAACGCGCCCACAACGCCCGCCTTCTTCAAGGGGTCTCCCTGCTTGGCGGCCGCGCGGACGGGGCTAGGCGCACGCTCGTGGACGGGCCACAGCGCCATGTCGTGCCAATCGGCGTAGGTGGCGAGCAGGCCGTCGACCGAGAGCATGGGCTTGTCCGCCGCGAAGTATATGTATTCGCTGTCCACGCAGCAGCTCGGCCAGTACATGAGCCGGCTCGCCTCAAAGGTCGTCGGATCCGCGAGCGGCATCCCGATCATCTCGGCGATGCGCCGGATGCAGGGCTCGTACTCGTCTGCGGTGCAGGTGCGGTCCAGCGGCAGCAGCACGCGCAGGCGCGGCGCAGCCGCCATGTGCTTGCGCGTGGAATAGACGCAGTAGCCGCAGGTCAGGGCGTCCAGGCGGCGCAGCACGTCGTCCGTGCCGCCGGCGGGGATGTTGTCGAGGTCGAGCGTCAGCACGTCGCGCCCGGTCACATTGCCCGCTTTGCGCCGCTTGCCGTTCAGAGTTCCCGCCACAAAGCCGCCGACGTCCTTGAGGTCGTCCTGCTGCCCCTTGGGGAGCGCGAGGTAGGCTGCCAGCGTCTCGGTGCTGCGCGCCGGAGCCTGCAGCCTTGCGTACAGCTCCGAGAGCATCAGCTTCTGAGGGAGCCATTGTGTCGACTTCCGGCTCGCGCCGACGGTGATCGTGATTTGTCTGTCATTGGTCATTATGTTTAATCCCCTAATTGTTTTGGCTGTTTTGCACAACAACGCCCCATAATATATATTTAACGCATTTTTTGTGCACATTACACACAAACTTGCCGTTTTGACCTTTACAACGCTATTTTTGTGGGCTACAATTCGGGCGGACCCAGAAAGGAGGTGATTCCATGTTTCCTGGTATCAGAGCGACCCCAAATGGATACCGCATGGCGTGTCCACGAGGCCACACAGATTTGATTTTGCGTAAGTTATCCGGCGCATACGCTCCGCAGATATACTGCCCATACTGCCACAACAAGGACGGGAGCATACAGCCAGTATGTTCCATTCGGCAGATTGAGAGCTTTGCTGAAATATTCAGTCGCGAGAGCGGAGTTCCGATCCTAGATGTGATGCAAGATGCTTGCGGTTATTTTGGATTCGAAGTGAAGACGAGTTAATTCTGCAAGTCTCAATCCTTCTTGAAATACCCGTCGACCCAGCCGTCGGCGTTCAGCGGCAGGTCCGCAGCCCACGGCGGCGGCTGGGACATGATGCGCACCACGGCGTCGAGATCCGCGCGATCCGCCGGCGCCTCGATCACGACCTCGTCGTGCACGTCAAAGACGATACGCCAGCCCGCCGCCTCCAGATTCTCCATCGCGAAGAACAGGCAGTCGCGGGCGACGGCCTGCGTGATGTTCTCGGCGAGCTTGCCGCCGTAGGTCTCCAGCACCTGCCACTTCTTCGAACTCTGGTTCTGCCCCCAGTAGCACAGGCTCGGCTTGCCGAAGCGGTTCACGCCCATGTGCGGCGCGGCGTAGTAGAGCTTCCGCCCGCTCGGGAGCCGTATCGCCAGGAACGCGAGCCCGCTCTGTTCGTCCGCTTCATAGGCAAAACGGACGCGGCCCACGTCCGTCACGGCGCCGCTCGTCACCGCGGCCTTCGCCGCCTCCTCGACGGCGTACCAGTAGTAGACGATGGCGGGATTGGAGCTGCGCCAGCGTGTCACGATGTCGGGCAGCTCCGCCTCTGTAAGCCCGCTGCGCAGCGCGCCCATGTTGATCAGCGCGCCGGCGCCGCCCTGGTACCCAAGCGCCAGTGTCGCAACCTTGCCCTTGGCGCGGTAAGAGTACTCTGGGTTGCCCTTCCTGATCTTCTCCACCGGGATACCAAACATCTGCGCCGCCGTCGCCTCGTAGATCTTCCCATGTGTGCGGAAGACGTCCAGCACCCAGTCCTCGCCCGCCAGCCATGCGATCACGCGCGCCTCGATGGCGGAGAAGTCCGCGTCGACGAACTTCATGCCCGGCGCCGCGATGAACGTCGTGCGGATCAGCGCCGAGAGCGTCGACGTCACACTGCCGTAGAGCATCCGCACGCTGTCAATGTCCCGCCGCCGCACCAGCTCGCGCGCGGATGCCATGCCCGGCACGGTGTCGTGCGGAAGGTTCTGCACCTGCACCAGCCGCCCGGCCTCGCGTCCCGTCCGGTTCGCCCCGTAGAACTGCAGCAGGCCGCGCACGCGCCCGTCGGCGCACATACAGGTCTCGATGGCGTCATACTTCTTGATGCTTGCCTTGCCGAGCTCGCGCCGGATCTCCAGCACGCGGCTCGCCGCCGCGCTGGGAAGCTCGCGCCCGAGGAGATCGGTCACGGTCTCCTTGCGCAGGTTGTCGACCTCCTCGTCCTCCAGCTCCGTATCCAGCCAGGTCACCAGCTGCTTCACGCTGTTCGGATTCTGCAGGCCGGTCAGCTCCTTCGCCTCGCGGATCAGCGCGTCGCGCACCTGCTCGCCCAGCTCGATCGCGCCGTTGGCGAGGCTCAGATCCACGGCGACGCCGCGCAGATTGATGACCTGATCGAGCGCCCACTGCCGCTGCACGTCCTCCGGCACGGGAAAGCGCGCGAGCTTGCCGTCGACGGCCATCTCGGTCACGACGTCCTGGGCGTTGTACCGGCGGAACAGCTCCCACTTCGCCGGGTCATGCCGCGGCAGATTGCGCTTGCGCCCGCCGTTCACCTTCGTCGGCTTGCATGGCTTGCAGAAGTAGCGGATCAGACTCTGCCCGACGGCCATCTTCTGCTTGTCCTCCGGCAGCCCAAGCGCCGCGCCGGCGGCGGCCAGCGTGCCGGGATACCCCGCGTACATCGCGTGGAGCATGGAGCATCGCCATTGCGGCAGATATTTTATCGCCTGCTGCGGAGTCCACCGGAACCAGCGGGTGAAGCAGTACCACTCAAAAGCGGCATTGTAGGCATGTTTGATTACGTCGGGCGAGATAAGCGCCTTGTGCAGCCATTCCGGGAAGCCGTCCCCGGGGTGGTTGTCATACACGGTAAAGTCGAGCGTCTGCACCGGCTGACCGTCCCAGCTGTAGGAGAGCAGCAGTACTTCAAACGCCGGACTCTGCGCGTATTTATAAAGACCGACCTTTTTGATGTCCTCGTCGCTGTAGGTCTCAAGGTCGATAAAAAGATGATGCTGCGCCATAGTCGCCTCTCCTTCTTAGGAGGAAAGGGCCCCTTGCGGAGCCCTATTCGTTTACGCCCACGGATTGCCCTGCGGCACCGCGTAGCCAGGATTCGCAGGGGCGGGAACCGCAACGGGTACGTCGCCCCATGCCGGCGCGGCCTGCTGCGCGGGCGCGGCGGCGGGGATCGCGCTGAACGCCTCTTCAGCGGTGATGTTGCTGCCGAGCGGCTCGCCGTCGCGGGTCTTCTGCACGCCGTTCA
>CAMVAV010000151.1 GCA_947165595.1 uncultured Clostridia bacterium
CCGCGGCGCAGGAGATCGCGCGCATCCTGCGCGTGCCCGCCGCGTTCAGCGTGGAAAGTCTCGCCCGCGGGCTGGTTGAGCTGATCGGCTTTCAGGTCACGGAGGGCGGCGCGCTGGCGGGCGTTTCGCTGTTCGAATACAACCGCCGCAACCCCGGCAACATCCTCGTCTGCGCCGCGAAGCGCGGAGACGAGGTCATCGTGCCGGACGGACACTTCGTGCCCCAGCCCGGCGACCTGGTCTATGTCATCGGCTCTCCGGGCGAGACGACGCGCGTCCTGCGGAGCACGGGCAAGAACGTCGCCCCGGTGCGCCGCGTCTCCATCCTCGGCGGCGGGCGCATCGCGATCTACCTCGCCTGGGCGCTGGAGGGCATCGGCGCGCGCCTGACGATCGTGGAGCGCGACCACGACCGCTGCCTCACGCTGGCGGAAAAGCTGCCCAAGGCGACGGTCATCCAGGGCGACGGCACCGACCACGAGCTGCTGGACACCGAGGGCATCTTCGAGTGCGACGCCTTTGTGCCGCTGACCGGGCGCGACGAGGAGAACCTGCTCATGGCGCTCTCCGCCCAGCACGCCGGCGTGAAGAAGGTGCTGCCCAAAATGTCGCGTCCGAATTACATGGAGGTGCTGCGCCAGCTCGGGCTGGAGACGGTCATCAGCCCCAAGGACATCACGGCGAACTTCATCTCCCGCTACGTCCGCGGCATCGCGAATTCGCAGGGAAGCGCGGTGGAGAGCCTGCACAAGATCCTGGACGGGACGATGGAGGCGGTCGAGTTCGTCGCGGCGGACACCACTCACTTCCTCGACATCCCGCTCAAGGACCTGCATCTGAAGCGCGGGCTGCTGGTCGCCGCCATCGTACATGACAACAAGGTCACGATCCCCGACGGCAATTCTCAGATCCATGCGGGCGACCGCGTCATCATCGTGGCGCGCACGCTGTTCCTGCAGGACCTCAACGACATACTGGAGCGCTGACGCCATGAATCGTGCTGTGATAGCCCGCGTGGTCGGGCTGATCCTCTGTATTGAGGCGGCTTGTATGCTGCCGAGTCTTGCGATCGCGCTCGTCGTGCGGGGAACGGACGTCAACGCCTTTCTCCTTTCGATCGCCCTGTGCGGCGGGACAGGCCTTCTGCTCACCCGCATCAAGGCGAAAAGCAAGCGCTTCCAGACGCGCGACGGCTTCGTCGCCGTGGCGCTGTGCTGGATCATGCTGGGCCTTTCCGGCGCGCTGCCCTATACGTTCTGCGGCTTTTCCTACGTCGACTCCGTGTTCGAGACCGTCTCCGGCTTCACGACCACCGGCGCCACCATCGTCGCGATGCCCTCCGCCCTGCCCCGCGGGCTTCAGTTCTGGCGGGCGCTGACGCAGTGGATGGGCGGCATGGGCGTGCTGGTGATGGTGCTGGCGCTGCTGCCGTCCCTGGGAGAGGGCAGCGTCAACCTGATGAAGGCGGAGAGCCCCGGTCCGATCAGCTCGAAGCTGCGCCCCAAGACCAGCGAGACCGCGCGCTCGCTTTACATCATCTACATCGCGCTCACGCTGGCGGAGACGGCGCTGCTCTGCGCCGCCGAAATGCCGGTGTTCGACGCCCTGACCACCGCGTTCACGACGATCTCCACCGGCGGCTTCTCCGTGCGCGACGCGAGCATCGCCTACTACGGCTCGGAGGTCATCAACTGGATCATCGTGGTGTTCATGTTCGTCTCCGCGGTCAACTTCGGCGCGCTGTTCCAGATGCAGCGCGGACAGTGGAAGGACGCCTTCCGCAGCGAAGAGCTGCTCAGCTACACCGGTATCACGTTCGGCGCCGTCGCCCTGATCACGGTCGATCTGGTCCGCACGGTCGGAAAGGGCGTCTATGAGAGCTTCTCGCAGTCCTTTTTCCAGGTCGTGACGCTGATGACCACCACGGGCTACGCCACCGCGGATTTTGACCTCTGGCCCTTCTTCTCCAAATCGGTGCTGCTGCTCGTCATGTTCGTCGGCGGCTGCGCCGGCTCCACCGCGGGCGGCGTCAAGGTCAGCCGCATCGTGATCCTCTTCAAGGGGCTCAAGCGCGAGCTGCGCCGCATCCTGCACACGCGGGAGGTACGCCCCCTGACGCTCGAGGGCGCGCGCGTGGAGGAGGGCACCGTTTCGTCGGTCTCGGTCTTCTTCTTCGCCTACATCGTCATTATGATGCTCTGCGCGGTGATCGTCTCCCTCGACGGCGTGGACCTCACGACCTCGCTTTCCGCCTCGCTGACGACGATCTCCAACGTCGGACCCGGCTTCGCGCTCATCGGCCCCACCTGCAACTTCGCGTTCCTCTCCGGTCTGAGCAAGGTCGTGCTGACGCTCAACATGCTGCTCGGGCGGCTTGAGATCATGCCGCTTTTGGTGCTGCTGTTCCCGAGCGTCTGGAAGAAGTGAGCATGTCCAAGAGCGTGCCCGTCAGATTCAAAAAATTCAAAAAAATGCGCCGCACCCGGCGCATTTTTTTGATTTTGTGAGGCAAACTAGACTCGGCAAACGCCAAATCTTCAATTCGGAGGAGCCCGATATGACCGACCATACCAAACGCGGCGGCGCATGCACGCCCAACACCTCGATCCATTGCAGCGTCACCAACTGCGCTCACCACTGCGAGAACGCCCAGTACTGCGGCCTCAACGCCATTCAGGTGGGCACGCACGAGGCGAACCCCGCCATGGACCAGTGCACCGATTGCCAAAGCTTTGAAAAGCTTTCCTGACCCCCATCGGAAGAAAGCATCGCCGCCGCGGGGCGGCGATGCTTTCAAATATCGTGCGGCGGGAATGCTCGCCGGGACGGTGAACGGGCTGTTCGGCGGAGGCGGAGGCGTGCCGCTGCTGCTGCTTTTGACGCGCTGGGCGGGGCTGGAGGAAAAAACCGCCTTCGCCACCTGCGTCGCCGTCATCCTGCCGCTGTGCGCCGTCTCCGCCGCCGTATGCCTGCTGCGCGGGGGCTTTCCGCTCGCGGACGCCGTTCCCTACCTCGCCGGCGGACTGCTGGGCGGCTGGCTCGGCGGCAGGCTGTTTCGCCGCGTGCCGGGCGCGTGGCTGCGGCGTGTCTTCGCGCTGTTCCTGTTCTACGGCGCGTATCGCTATCTGACGCAATGAGCCGCCTGCTGCTCCCCTTTGTCTGCGGCGCGGCGACCGGCGTGCTCTCCGCCTGGGGCGTCGGCGGCGGGACGCTGCTGCTGCTCTGCATGACGCTGTTCCTCGGCGTCGGGCAGGCGGAGGCGCAGGCAATCAACCTGCTCTACTTCCTCCCCACCGCCGCCGT
>CAMVAV010000152.1 GCA_947165595.1 uncultured Clostridia bacterium
TCTCGCCGATCAGGCGCTGGGGGCCGACGCGCACGACGTCGGACATATTCGCGTCCGAAAGCCCGGTCGCGACCACCAGCGGCCCGGATACTTTAACAATTTTACCAGCCAATACAAAACCCTTCTTTCTTAAAGGTTATGGGGTGCTTCCGTTCCGCGGGCGTGTCCTGCGGAACGTGCCATATTTCGCGGTTGCCGCGCGAGCGGCGAGCGAAATGGCATCGTAATATTGTAACAAGCTCCGCTTGTTACAATATATCGGCGCCGACGGCGCGTTCAATGGCTCTCTGGATGTTTTCCTTTCCGATGCCCAGCGAGCCCTCGCGCCCCGGGATCAGGATGATCGCCGGGCGCAGCTCGTCCTTGTAGCGGTCCAGCACGTCCGGGATGAACTTTGCCAGCGTCTCCGTGAGGTAGATGACCGCGCAGTCGGTCTTGGCGAGGCGCTTGATCTCCTCGCGCGCCTGATCCGGCGTCGCGGCGGGATGCGCGTCAAGCCCCAGCGCGCGGAAGCCCATCACGGACTCCCAGTCGCCGATGACGGCGATGCGGTAGGTCGTTGCCATCTCTCCCCCTCCTTACACGCTTCCGGCGCGCAGCCGCGCGCGGATCACGTCCGCCGGCACGCCCGCGGCGCGCCCCATCAGAATGATGCGAAGGTTGGTGTACTCCGTCTCCAGTGCCGCCAGATACGCCAGCACCGGCTCCCCGCCGAAGGGGATGAGCCGCGCGTCCGCAAGATAGACGCTCAGCGCGTCGTCGCAGCGCTTTTCGAATTCGGTCGGCGCGCCGCCGCGCAGCGTCTCCGCGCCCGCCTCCGCCGCGGCGGCGAGCCGGGTGGGCGCGTAGAACTCCGCGAGGCCGTTTCCGCCGTTCGCGCTGATGCGCAGCACCTCGTCGGTCGACACAACGCCGCCCTCGAACAGGACGCCGCGCAAAAAGTCCTCGTTCTTGCCCATCCGCAGCGTGCGCACCAGCGCGCGCAGATTCGCCGCGTCGATCTGCAGCCGGACCCAGCCCGTCAAAAACGCGCTGTCCGACGCCTCCGCCGTCTCCAGCAGATCGCGGAAGTACCAGCGGTCGACGGCCATGTCGCTCAACTGCGGGTCGCGGGTCGCGCTGAGGATGTCGTACCCCTCGCGCGCCGCGTCGTCGATGTGTCCGGGCAGATGGCTGCCGTCGCGCTCCCTGTGGGCGACGCACATCTCCTCAACGCTGGCGCGGCCGAGGTCGGTCAGCATCTCGTCGGGGCTGACGTCCATAGCCTCCGCCTTGAGCAGAGCCTTGACGTTGTGGTAATCGTACTTGATCCGGAACACGTCGAGGACGCCGGGCTCCGGCAGGAAATCCGCGAGATCCACCAGCTCCTCCGCCCGCTTCGCGGTCAGGTCCGCGTCCAGCGCCTCCGGGTGCCGGGGCTCCAGCTCGCCGTAACCGAAGGACTGCAGCAGCTTCGACTCCTCCTCGTCGGATTTGGCGGTGATGAGCTGCTCCAGCTGCTCTTCGGTCAGCAGCTCGTTCTCCAATGCGCGCACGCGCGCGGAGGCGGACAGAAAATCGACGTCTCTGATTTTTTTACTCAAAGCGCTTCCTCCTTACCATCGGAAGGCCGCTCAGGCGGAGAACAGCAGCTTTGCCACCGCTCCCGCCGTCTCCGTCTTTTGCAGGCGCACCAGCGTTTCAAACGCGCAGTTGACCTCCACGTTCCGGTCGCGCAGGATGAAGCCCCCGCGGATCGGCGCGCTCTCGCCGGAGAGGGTCAGATGCTTGCCGGAGGCGGCGTTCGCCTTCTCCACGGCCTTCGCGCCCACATCCCGGTCCCCGGCGGAGAAGAGCGCCTCCTCCGTGCCGGTGGACGACGCGCGCGCCAGCAGGCCCGCGAGCAGCCCGACCATCTCGTCCTCGGGCAGGGAGCAGAGCTTGTCCAGCGCCAGGGCGTACGCCTCCTCGACCATCTCCTGCTTCGCGCTCAGGATGGTCTTGCGCGCGTCCATCTCCGCCGCGCTGCGCAGACGCTCCTCGCGCTCGGCGGCGGCTTTTTCGTTCCGCTCCGCCAGGGCGCGCGACTCCGCGTCGATGCGCTCGCGCCACGAATCGACGGCGCGCTGCGTCTCCGCCTTGCCGGCTTCGAGGATGCCGTCGATCTCGCTTTTCGCCTCCGCCTCGATGCGGCTCGTGATTCGTTCGAGTCCGTTCATGGCAAACCTCCCCGACCGATCACACCATGAACAGCAGCATCAGCATCGACGCAAGCAGCGAAAGGATGGCGTAGAATTCAACGATACCGCAGAGGATCAGGCCCTTGGACCAGTCGTCCGGCTTCTTCGCGAGAATGTTGATCGAGCCCGCGGCCACGCGCCCCTGCGCGATCGCGGAGAGAAGGCCGCCCAGCGCCATCGGCAGGCAGGCCGCGAGATACTTCATGCCGTCCGCCGCCGTCGCGGGCGCCGTGCCGCCGAGGATGCCGATGCGGGTCAGGCAGACGAAGAACACGACCAGCCCGTACAGGCCCTGCGTGCCGGGGAGCAGCTGCAGCACCATGACCTTACCGGACTTGCTCGGGTCCTGGCTCAGCAGGCCCGTACCGGCTTCGCCCGCGATGCCCGTGCCCTTTGCGCTGCCGACGCAGGAAAGGCCCACCGCAAGACCGGCGCCGAAGAGTGCCAGCGCCATACCGCCCATTTGTTCAAAGAATCCCATGATCGTTTCCTCCCAAAAATGTATTTTAGTTTTTGACAATATCGACGTATTTGGTTTGGATCCCAAGGGGACGGAACGGCTTGCCGCCGTCCTCATAGAAGCGGTTGAAGAACTCGAGGCACTGCAGGCGCATGTCATGCACGTAGCAGCCCAGCAGGTTCAGCGCGAAGTTGAGCGCGTTGCCGAGCATCGAGATGATGAAAAAGCCCACCACGTTGTTCGTCAGCGCCCCGATGGTGTTGAACACCTGCGCGATGACCGCGCCGGCGAGCATCAGCGCCATCAGGCGGGAATACGAGAGAATGTCGCTGAAGTAGCCCGTCACATTGCTGTAGAGCGAGCCGAAAATGCCCATCAGCTTCCCGACGATCCCCTTCTTGCCGTAGCCCTGCGTCAGCACCAGCAGCACGATAATGGCAACGACGAAGATCGTGTTCTTCGTCAGGTACGCCGCCGCGCCGAGGGCAAAGACCAGATACCACGCGCCCTCGTTGCACAGCGCGTCCATCGT
>CAMVAV010000153.1 GCA_947165595.1 uncultured Clostridia bacterium
CGGAGTGCCCCGAGGCGGAGCTGATGAGCTACGCCATCGACCTGCGCTCCATGACGCAGTCCCGCGGCTCGTTCGTGATGCACTTCGTGCGCTACGAGCAGTGCCCGCAGGACGCGCAGGACAAGGCGATCGCCGCCGCGAAGGCGCTTCAGGACGCTGAATAATACTACTTTCAAATTAAAAGATTTAATTTGAAAGGCGCGTGCTGCGCACGCTGGTTTTGCGCCAAAGGCGCAAAACACGTCTCATGCGAAATTTAACGCCGCTGCGCGGCTATAAAACGATTTTCAATCGTTTTAATAAATTTCAGTATAACATCATTCAAAAAAGAAAGGCTTCCGTGGGAAGCCTTTCTTTTTTGATGAGGATCGCGCCGCGCCTCCGATAATAAAAAAGGCCGCCCGGACGGGCGGTCTTTTCGATTGCGGATTATTCCGTGACAAACGGGAGCAGGGCGATCTGACGGGCGCGCTTGATGGCGGTCGTCAGCTGGCGCTGATGCATCGCGCAGGTGCCGGTGGTCCTGCGGGGCAGGATCTTCGAGCGCTCGGAGATATAGCGGCGCAGCTTCGCGGCGTCCTTATAGTCGATGGTCTCGCACTTGTCCGCGCAGAACTGGCAGACCTTCCTGCGCTTGCGGTTCGGGCCGCCGGCGCGGGGGGCTCTGTTTTCGCGTTCCATAGCCATAGGAAGTTTCCTCCTTTATTTCAAAATCAGAAAGGTAATTCGCCGTCCTCCTCGACCTCCGAGAAGCCTCCGCCCGCGGGAGCGGAATAGTTTTCGGCGGGAGGATTGCTGTAGGACGACGGGGCGGAGCCGTAGGACGGGGCGGCATAATCCCCGCCCTGGGCGTCGCGTCTGGACTCGCCGAAGTACACGTTGTCCGCCTGGACCTCCCAGGAGATGCGGTTCTGCCCGTTCTTATCGGTCCACTTGCGGGACTGGAGCGAGCCGTCGACCACGATCATCTTGCCCTTGGTGAAGTACTTGCTGACGAACTCCGCGGTGGAGCGCCACGCGACGACGTCGATGAAATCCGTCTGCTTTTCCTGTGAATCCCGGCTTTGGTAATCCCGGTCGACGGCGACGGTGATCGTCGTGACGGCGACGCCGCTCTGCGTGCGGCGCAGCTCGGGATCACGGGTCAGGCGGCCCATGATGACGATTCGGTTGAGCATTTTTCCGGCCTCCTTACTCGTCCTTGCAGACGATCATGGAGCGAATGATGCCGTCGGTAATGCCGAGAATACGGTCCAGCTCTCTGGGGAACTCGGGACCGCTGGTGAACGAGATCAGGACGTAATAGCCCTCCGTGATGTAGTTGATCGCGTAGGCGAGCTTGCGCTTGCCCCACTCCTCCACCACGACCTCGCTCGCGTTCTGTTCGACCAGGGCCTTGAACTTCTCGGTCAGCGCCGCGACGCCTTCCTCACCCTGTGCCGGGTCGATGATGAACACGACCTCGTAGTTGGCAGTGACTTTTGCCATGTTTGCACCTCCTTTTGGACTTTGGCCCACATTCGGGATGTGAGCAAGGATATGCTTGCCAAAATGAACAAGCTTTATTATTATATATAAACAAATCGCGTTGTCAAGCGAAAATTCGAGGCGGGCGGCAAATATTTTTGCCGTTGTTTCAGGCCTTTGGGGAGGACACAACATGTTGTATTTTGCCAGCGATTATCAGGAGACCGCGCACGAGGCGGTGCTGCGCCGTCTGACGGAGACGGCGGGGGAGCACCTGCCCGGCTACGGCGCGGACCATATCTGCGCCGCCGCGGCGGAGAAGATCCGCGCCGCCTGCGAATGCCCGGAGGCGAGCGTGCGCTTCCTCACCGGCGGGACGCAGACCAACCAGGTCGTCATCGACGCGCTGCTGAAGCCCTGGCAGGGCGTCGCCGCGGCGGAGACGGGGCATGTGGCGACGCATGAGGCGGGCGCGATCGAGTGGAGCGGGCACAAGGTGCTGCCGCTGCCGCAGCGCGACGGGAAGCTCCGCGCGGAGGACGTGCGCGCGCTGGCGGAGGCGTGGCGCGCGGACGCCAACCGCGAGCACATCGTCGAGCCGGGGATGGTCTATGTCTCGCACCCCACCGAGTACGGCACGCTCTACACCCGCGCGGAGCTGGAGGCGCTCGCGGAGGTCTGCCGCGCGTACGGGCTGCCGCTCTACGTCGACGGGGCGCGCCTCGCGGCGGCGCTCGCGGCGCGCGGCGCGGACGTGACGCTGCCGGTGCTCGCGCGCTGCGCGGACGCGTTCTACATCGGCGGAACGAAGTGCGGCGCGCTCTTCGGCGAGGCGCTGGTCTTTCCGCGGGGGAACGAGCCGGAGCGCTTCCTCTCGCGGCTCAAGCAGCACGGGGCGCTGCTGGCGAAGGGCTGGTCGGCGGGCGCGCAGTTCGACGCGCTCTTTACCGGCGGGCTCTACGAGCGGCTGGGCGCGCACGCGGTCGAAACGGCGGAACGGCTGAAGGCCGGGCTGCTGGAGAAGGGCTACGAGCTGTGCATCGACTCGCCGACGAATCAGCAGTTCGCCGTCGTGGACGACGCGCTGCTCGCAAGGCTGGAGGGCCGCGTCGCCTATGGGTTCTGGGAGAGGCGCGCCGACGGGCGGACCGTCATCCGCTTCGCCACGAGCTGGGCGACGCGGGAGGAGGACGTTGAAGCGCTTCTTGCAATCCTGTAAAAAATTCCGTCTTTTTCGGAAGAACTTCTTGCAAGTTGCGGAAATAACTATATAATAAAAATGTTGTCATGTTGTCACATGCGAAACCTGAGGAAAAAATAAATCGGAGGAAAACAAATGAGCAAGAAGAAGTATTGCTACCTGTTCACCGAGGGCAATGCCAACATGCGCGAGCTGCTCGGCGGCAAGGGCGCGAACCTCGCGGAAATGACCAACATCGGCCTTCCCGTTCCGCAGGGCTTCACCATCACCACCGAGGCCTGCACCCAGTACTATGAGGACGGCAAGCGCATCAACGACGACATCATGGCGGAGATCATGCAGTATGTCGCCAAGATGGAAAAGCTGAACGGCAAGAAGTTCGGCGACCTCAAGAACCCGCTTCTGGTCTCCGTCCGCTCCGGCGCGCGCGCGTCGATGCCCGGCATGATGGACACCATCCTCAACCTCGGCCTCAACGACGAGGTCGTGG
>CAMVAV010000154.1 GCA_947165595.1 uncultured Clostridia bacterium
CGCCGGGGTAGTTGTCGCTGCTGTCGCCCATCAGCGCCTTGAGGTCGATGATGTGAATGGGATCGAAGCCGTATTCCCCGCGGAACGACTCCGGCGTCATGTCCCGGGTCGTGGTCTGCCCCATGCGGGTCGAGACCAGCTTCACCTTCGTATGCTCCGTCACAAGCTGCAGGCTGTCCTTGTCGCCCGTGACGATCACGCAGTCCCATCCGTCCGCCTCGCATTTGCGCGAGATCGTGCCGATCAGGTCGTCCGCCTCATAGCCCGCGAGCTCGTAGCGCGGAACGTTCATCGCGTCCAGCACGTCCTTCATCACCGGCAGCTGCATCGCCAGCTCCTCCGGCATTCCCTTGCGCTGCGCCTTGTAGCCCTCGAACTCCCTGTGCCGGAACGTCGGCTCGCGCCGGTCAAAGGTCACGCACAGCGCCTCGGGCTTTTCCTCGTCGCAAAGGCGCTTCATCGTGCTCAAAAAGCCGTAGATCGCGTGGGTGTAGAGCCCCTCGCGCGTCGTCAGCGGCCGAATGCCGTAAAACGCGCGGTTGAGGATCGAATTGCCGTCTATTACCATCAGCTTCATATTCTGCCGTTCCTCCGTCTATGATTCGGTCGGCTCCCCCGCCGGGGCGAGCGCCGCCACCGCCCACTGGGGCATCGCCTCGCCGTTGACGAGGTACTGCACCTCGTTCACGCCGTCCAGCGAGAGCAGCGACCGCGCCAGCGCCTCCAGCGTCAGCGCGCGCAGCGTCTCGTCCTCGGGCAGCGGCGCGCTTCCGCTTAGGTTTACATAACATACTCCGTCCTCCGTCCGGCTCGACAGCACGTCGAAGTCGTCCGTCAGCAGGCGCCGCAGCGTATCGTCGCCCTCCGGGCCGCGCCGCAGCGCGTCCAGCACGGCGCTCACGCGGGTCTGTCCCTCGTAGAGCGCCAGCGTCTGCGCCTGCGCGCGCAGGCCGCCGGTCGTCATATCGAGGAAATAGAGCGAAACGTTGATGGGCCGCAGCGCCGCCTCGCCGCTTGAGAGCAGCGCGTCCGCCGCGGTCATGAGCTGCGTCTTGCGGTAGGGCAGCTCGCGCCCGTTTGCCGTGATGCGCACGGCGTAGATGCCGGGCAGCTGGGTCAGCGTCAGCGTGACGCAGGCGTCCGCGATGGAGAGGTCGACGCCCGAAAGCAGCGCGTACTGCTCCGAGAGATCGACCATCGCGCGCCCGCCGGCGACGCTGAGCTTTTCAAGGCTCGTCCCCGCCGGAAACGGCGAACGCAGCGCGGCGTCGGCGGAGGGGGCAAGCAGCTCCGTCACCAGGATCGTCGCCAGCTCCGCCGTGTCCTTCGACGCGCTGTCCGGAATGCTGAGCGCGCCGGTGCGGATGGCGTCCCCGCCGTCCGAGGCGTCCAGCCTGGCGGCATAGTAGAGCTCGTAGGCGTCCCCGTCCGGCGTCTCCGCCGGCGCGGCGCAGGCGGCGCACAGCAGCGCGGCCGCCGCGAGGACGGCAAGCAGTCTTTTCACGCCGTCGCACCCCCCTCCGTCCGCGCGCGCGGCATTTTCACGGTGAACACGCTGCCTCCGCCCTCCCGCGCGGCGGCGGTCACGCTGCCGCCGCGGCGGCGCACGGTGTCGGACACGATGGCGAGCCCGAGGCCCGTGCCTCCGTAGGCGCGCGAGCGCATCTTGTCGACGCGGTAAAAGCGGTCGAAGATGCGCGGCAGGTCCTCCGCCGGAATGCCGATGCCGTCGTCCTCCACCGTGAGCACGACGGTTTCGTCGTCGCCCGCGAGGCGCACATGGACAAAGCCGCCCGTGCGGTTGTATTTGATGCCGTTTTCGGTCAGGTTGTAGATGACCTGATGCATCTCGTCCTCCCGGGCGAGTACGACGCCCTCGCGCACGATCTCGCAGGAGAGCTCGACGGAGCGCTCCTCCGCCACCAGGTTGAGCATGTGCACCGCGCGCTCGATCACATGGGCGACGTCCACCGGCTCCGCCGTTTCCACCGCGCCGCTGTCCAGCTTTGTCAGGCGCAGCAGGTCCTCCGTGATGCGCGTCAGGCGCTCCGACTCCTGCTCGATGTCGCCGACGAATTCGCGCACGGTCGCCCGGTCCATATCCTCCGTCTGCAGGATCGAGTCGGACAGCAGCCGAATGCCCGCCAGCGGCGTTTTGAGCTCGTGGGACGCGTCGGCGACGAAGCGGCGGCGCGCCTCCTCCGTCGATTGCAGACGGTCGGCGAGGCTGTTGAATTCGCCCGCGATGTCGGTGATCTCGTCATGCCCGCTCACGGAGGCGCGGCGGTCGTAATCGCCCTCGCGCATCTGCCGGATGGCGTCCGCCAGCAGGCCGAAGCGCCGCGTCAGCACGCGCGAGAGCAGCACGCTGAGCAGCATGACGGCCACCAGCACGGCGCCCGAGATGCGCAAAAGCGTGTTTTTCAGGCTGCGCAGCAACGCCGCCTGCTCGGTGTCGTATTCGTAGGCATAGACCGCGCCGATGGTCTGGCTGCGGTAGATGACCGGCGCGGCGCAGCGGCTGCGGAACGCCCCGTCCTCAAACGCGGCGTAGAACACGTCGTTCCCGTGCAGCGCCTGCACGATCTCGGTGTAGAAGGCATAGCGTCCCAGCGCGCTCTCCGTCTCGCGGGTGTCATAGAGGATCAGGCCCGCGGCGTCGGTGACGAGGATACGCGAAACGCCGGTCTCCTCCGCCACCGTCAGCGCGGAGGAGACGTTCTCCTCGTTGAGCTCGGAAAGCCCCGTCAGCGCCGTCGTCATGACGGACACGCTGCTTTTGAGCGTCGTCTCCTTCGAGCGGAACACCAGGTCCTCCGACGCGGTCAGCGGATAGGTATTCATCAGCACCAGCACCGCGATGATGATCACGATGTAGCTCATGCTGAATTTGGTTTGCAGATTCGCACGGAGCATCGCGGCAGCTCACCCCTTGAAATAGTAACCCACGCCCCACTTGGTCAGGATATACTCCGGATTGGCGGGGTCCTTCTCCAGCTTCTCGCGCAGGCGGCGGATGTGAACGTCCACCGTCCGGTAATCGCCCGCGTAGGTGTAGCCCCAGACCAGGTCCATCAGGTTTTCGCGGCTGTAGACGCGGCGCGGGTTCTTGATGAGCAGCTCGATGAGATC
>CAMVAV010000155.1 GCA_947165595.1 uncultured Clostridia bacterium
CGGAGCGTAGGACGAGGGACGGGGGCTTTCATATACGCCCTGTCTGCTGATGAAAACAGACCTGCGCTTGCGGCTCCACGCCACACAAGCACAGCCCTGTTTTCCTGCCGCCCCTCCCCGGCGGCAACGGCATTTTCACGGCAACGCCGACAGAGCGTATAACACACTACACTTTGCTTCGCAAAGTCGTGTGCCAAATGGGGGCGTTGCCCCCTTTGGAAACCCCCACAAGAAAAGGCGGTACGCTACCCCTCCACGGGGCGCATACCGCCTTTTCTTGTTATCCAGCCCTCCGGCTGTATCGGTTGAGCAAAAGTCAGCGTGGGAATGGTGTGGTATCTTTATCTAAGTGAATCCCCGGTCTCCCATTTGCTCACCGCCTTGCCGCTGACAAACAGCTTCTCCGCGAGCGCCTCCTGCGTCAGGCCCTTGCGCTCGCGCAGCCTGCGTATGACGGCCCCGGTCACATATCGGTTCATGGCATTCGCCTCCTTTCGCGGCAATGCTACCACATCCGCCGCGGGAAAGCTACCCACGCGTCGTGGAGCGGCGCGCCGCGCAAATCCTTCGGCAATCCGATGGAAGCGGTAGACAACGCACAAGAAACGTGATAAAGTATCGGCAGACGGCGGTGAAGCAGCAGAGCCTGCGCGAGAGTATGACCGGAGGTTGCTATGGGAATTCTGATCCATGTGCTGATTTATTTCGGCAGCACCCTGATGATCTACAATATCATTCGCTACCGCGGCTTTTTGCGGCAGCTTCGGCGAATGGAGAGCATGGCGGAGCTGAGGCGCTCCGCCCTGATCCCGCTGGTGCTTCTGATCTGTTTTCTGGCGGGCTATCTCACGGTCGGCTTTTTCGGCAAGCCGGACCTGGTGATCGCCCTGATCCTCTCGGGCGGCAGTATTTACGTCTCTTTGGTCCTGCTGTTTCTGTACCGCATCATCGCGCAGGCGGAGCGGAACGAGGAGCGGCTCGGCGCGCTTTACTCCGAGCTGCGCGGCAGTCTGGACGATCTGACGAAGGACTCCCTCTCCGTGTTCCGCGTCAACCTGACGAAGGACCTGATCGAGGAACGCGACGGGAGCGGGCTCTATGACAGCGACCTTGCCGCGCGGAGCTATACGGAGCTGACCGACGCGCGCCGGGAATATCATTTGATCGAGCAGTCGGAAAGCGAGGACCGCCTGTTCGCCCGGGACGGCCTGATCCGGCATTTTCAGGAGGGGCACACGACCGCGGAGGAGGTCGGCTTCATTCGCGCCGCCTCGGGGCAGACGTGCTTTGTCAGGCGGAAGGCGACGCTTGCCACCCAGCCCGTGACCGGGGACGTCATCGCCTTTATCACGGAGCGCGTGAACAACGACGAGATGGTCAACGAGGCGCTTTTGAACAAGGCGCTCGTCGGGCAGTTCGACATGATCACCTATCTGGTCGACGGGCGCTACGGCGTCGTGATCGGCGACCGCGGTGCGGCGAAGAAGGGCAGCATCTTCCCCGAGCGCAACGACGGGTGGTACGAGGACTACGTCCAAAGGCAGCTCGCGCCCGTGCTGTGCGGCACGGAGGAGGAGAAGGCGGCGGCGCTCGCGGCGCTGGACGCGGCGGAGGTCGAGCGGCGCCTGGCCGAAAGCGAGCCCTATGAGGTCAATCTCGCCTGCGAGATCGGCGGCGAGACGTACTACAAGCGCTTCGTGTTCTACACGGTCAACCGGGAGGCGAGGTTCTACCTTCTGCTCAAGTCCGACACGACCGACGCGCGGCGGGAGGAGCTGGAGAGGAACCGGCGGCTCCAGGACGCGCTGGAGGAGGCGCGCCGGGCGAGCGCCGCGAAGACGGTGTTCCTCTCCAACATGTCGCACGACATCCGCACGCCGATGAACGCCATCATCGGCTACACCAACCTCGCGCGGCGGGACGGCAACGATCTGGAGCAGGTGCGGGGCTATCTCGACAAGATCGAGTCGTCGAGCCAGTATCTGCTGGCGCTGATCAACGACGTGCTGGAGATGAGCCGGATCGAAAGCGGCAAGCTGGAGTTGGAGCCCGCGCCGGTCGATCTGCGCGCGCTGCTGGACGAAATACGCGACATGTTCGCCTCGCAGATGCGGGAGAAGGGGATCGCCTTCGAGGTCTCGAACGCGGAGCTGCGGAACGGGCATGTGCTCTGCGACAAAAACCGGCTCAACCGCGTGCTGCTCAATCTGCTCTCGAACGCGTACAAATTCACCCCGGCGGGGGGCAGCGTCTCCGTCACGCTGCGGCAGTGCGGCGGCGGGCAGGAGGGCTTCGGCGACTATGAGTTGCGCGTCCGGGACAGCGGCATCGGCATGAGCGAGGAATTTGCCGCGCGCGTCTTCGACGCCTTCGAGCGGGAGCGGAACAGCACCGTGAGCGGCATTCAGGGCACCGGGCTCGGCATGGCGATCACCAAGAGCATCGTGGATATGATGGGCGGCACCATCGAGGTCAGGAGCGAGCCGGGACAGGGGACGGAGTTTATCATCCGTCTGAACCTCCCTCTGCGGGAGGACGCGGAACCGTCCGGGGAAGCGGACGCCGCGCCGCGGGAGAACGGCGAGGTCCCCGATTTCGGCAGGATCCGCGTCCTGCTGGTCGAGGACAACGAGATCAACCGGGAGATCGCCGCCGCGCTGCTCGAGGAGATGGGCTTTTTGCTGGACACGGCGGAGAACGGCAAGCGCGCGGTCGAAAAGGTGGCGGCGTCGGAGCCGGGCTACTACGGCCTGATCCTGATGGACGTGCAGATGCCCGTGATGGGCGGCTACGAGGCGGCGCGGCAGATCCGAAGCCTCGCCGATCCCGCGCTCGCGCGGCTCCCCATCATCGCGATGACCGCCAACGCGTTCAGCGAGGACATCCGCGAGGCGGAAAAGGCGGGCATGAACGGGCACATCGCCAAGCCGCTGGACGTACCCCATATGCGCAGGACGCTCCAGACGGTGCTGCGTCAGGCAAACGCCGCAAACTGAATCACCAACCGTAAGCGTCAACTCCGGCGGCGGATAGAAGCAAGCCCGATTTTGTGAGATACT
>CAMVAV010000156.1 GCA_947165595.1 uncultured Clostridia bacterium
CAGGCGGAGGGCCAGAAGCAGAGCCAGATCCTCGTCGCCGAGGGCGAGAAGCAGAGCGCGGTGCTGCGCGCCGAGGCGGAGCGCGAGGCCGCGATCCTGCGCGCCGAGGCGGACCGTCAGGCGGCGATCCTCAAGGCGGAGGGCGAGGCGGAGGCGATCCGCAAGGTGCAGAAGGCGCTGGCGGATTCCATCCAGCTGTTGAACGAGGCGAACCCCAACGACCAGGTCGTCAAGATCAAGGCGCTCGAGGCGTACGAGAAGGCAGCCGACGGGCAGGCGACGAAGATCATCATTCCCAGCGAGATCCAGAGCCTCGCCGGCCTTGCCGCGAGCTTCAAGGGCCTGCTGGAGGACGAGAAGAAGTAAGCGGATCGGAAAGGGGCTGTGAAAAAGTCCCCCGTTCGACGCATCAGCGCAAATTAAAATCCCGGGGATGTGAAAAAACTCGCGTTTTTCACATCCCCTTTTGTCGTCAAAAGCGGAACGTCCTCACAGCGTTCCCTCGATCGTGCCGCCGCCGGCGACGCGCTCGCCGTCGTAGAAGACGACCGCCTGCCCCGCCGTCACCGCGCGCTGCGGCTCGTCGAAATCGACGCGCGCCGTCCCGTCCGCGAGCGGCGTGACCGTCGCGGCGGCCTCGCGCTGGCTGTAGCGCGTCTTCGCGGTGACGCGGAGCGGGACGGACGGCTCCGGCTCGATCCAGTTGAGCTGTGAGGCGAGCAGCGATTGGGAGAACAGCTCGCCGTCGTCCCCGAGCAGCACCGTGTTCGACGCCGCGTCCTTCGAGAGGACATACAGCCGCCGGTCCGCGCTGACGCCAAGCCCCTTGCGCTGCCCGGTCGTGTACGCCTCCAGCCCGCGGTGCCTGCCCAGCACGCGCCCGCTTTTGTCGACGAAATCGCCCGGACAAAGCGTCACGTGCCCGTAGTCGCGCAGGAAGTTTACATAATCCCCGTCCGGCACAAAGCAGATGTCCTGCGAATCCGGCTTGCGCGCGGTCGGCAGGCCCGCCTCCTCCGCCAGCGCGCGGATGGCGTCCTTGCCGTAGTCGCCCACGGGCAGCAGCAGGTGCGAGAGCTGCTCCTGCGTGAGCCGGTAGAGCACATAGCTCTGATCCTTGCCCCGGTCGACGCCGCGCAGCAGATGCCAGCGCCCTTCCCCATACGCGACGCGGGCGTAGTGCCCGGTGGCGATGTGGCTGTAGCCCAGCGTCAGCGCGCGGTCCAGCAGCGCGCCGAACTTGAGGCAGCGGTTGCAGTCGATGCAGGGGTTGGGCGTGCGCCCCGCGCGGTATTCGGAGACGAAGCGGTCCATCACGTCGCGCGCGAAGCGCTCCGTCTCGTCGAACACATAGAAATCCATGCCGAGCCGCGCGGCGACGCTCCGGGCGTCCTCGGCGTCGTCGGCGGAACAGCAGCCGCCCTCCGCCGTCTCGCCGGTGCGCAGCCGCAGCATCGCGCCCGCGCAGCGGCAGCCCGCGCGCAGGAGCAAAAGCGCGGCGGCGCTCGAATCCACGCCGCCGCTCATGGCGACCAAAACCCGCTTTTCCATCGCCGCGCCCCTCAGTCCAGATAGCGATAGGAGAATGCCTCCGCGCCCAGCGCGTCGGACAGTTCCAGCAGCGTGCGGTTGAAGCCGCCCGAGACCTCCACGATGGGCTCGCGCAGCGTGGCTGTCGCCGGCCGGACGTTCGGGAGCGAGACGGTGAACGTCGCGCCCTTTCCCTCCTCGGACTCGGCGACGATGGCGCCGCCGTGCCCCTGCGCGATGCGGCGGCAGAGCGCGAGTCCCAGCCCGATGCCGTGCGGCGGAGGCGCCAGGGAGCCGACGTCGAGGAAGCGGTCGAAAATGTGCTCCAGCTCCTCCGCCGCGATGCCGCGCCCCGTGTCGGAGACGGAGAGGAAGACGCTGCGCGGCGTTACCCGGACGCGCACGGCGACGCTCCCGCCCCGCGGCGTGAACTTGAGCGCGTTCGACAGCAGGTTCAGCAGCAGCCTCTCGATGAGCGAGGGGTCCATGGCGATGATCTGTCCCGGCTTGTCGCTTTCGAACGTCAGCGTCACGCCCTCGGACTCGAACAGCGCCTCCGCGCGCTCGCACACGCCGCGCACGACGCCGACGATGTCGTCCGCGCGCAGCGGCAGCTTCCCCGTCCCGGCGAGCAGCTGCGCGTCGCTCAGGTTGCCCACGACGCGGGACATCCGATAAAAGCTCTGCGTAAAGTAGGCGGCGCTCCGGTCGACGGACGGGTCCTTTTCCCGCGCCTGCATCGGGGCAAGCCGGTTTGCGGCGGCGTAGACGCTCGCCATCGTTCCGCGCAGCTCGCGCGCAATATTCGGCAGCACCTCCGTCAGCAGGCGCAGCTCCTCTTCCGTGTACTCTCTCATGCTTTGATCCTCTTTTGGGTGTTTGCTCTCTCTATTGTTCCGCGTGCGTGCGCTTGCGAGCGCGGAAATGTTGTCCAAATGCCCTGTGTACCGCTACAAGGATAGCAGAGTTCTGTCGAAAAAACAACAAATTTGTGGAAACCGGCCTTTTCGCCTAAATTTTTCTTGCAATGCGGAAAAAAAGGTTTATAATAGCACATGTACCATATGTTTGATATATTCCATCAATCCATCAATGAAAGGAAATGTGATTTATGAGTACCAGGATCGGCATCAATGGCTTCGGCCGTATCGGCCGCATGATCTTCCGCAACAGCCTCAACCACCCCGACGTTGAGATCGTGGGCATCAACGACCTCTGCGATGCGGAGTATCTGGCCTACCTTCTCAAGTACGACTCCATGCACGGCAAGTTCCCCGGCACCGTGGAGGCGACGGCGGATTCCCTGATCATCAACGGCAAGAAGATCCCCGTCTTCTGCGAGAAGGACGCCTCCAACCTCAAGTGGGGCGACGTCGGCGCGGAGATCATCACGGAGTCCACGGGCATCAACCTCACCAAGGAAAGGGCGCAGCCCCACATTGACGCCGGCGCCAAGCACGTTATCATGGGCGCTCCCGCGAAGGACGACACCCCGATGTTCGTCTGCGGCGTCAACC
>CAMVAV010000157.1 GCA_947165595.1 uncultured Clostridia bacterium
ATGTGACGTTGCTAGAGCTGACGCTTACTGTGACGTTGCTAGAGTTGACGCTTACGAAAATACAGCACAAAAGCCCGTCGAAGCTGCCATCGTATTGATAGATGATCCCGCGCCATGCCATAGATTCCTCCCTAAGAGACCGCCCGGTCGAAGAGCGAGAGCTGCTCGCCCTCCTCCTGCGGCAGCAAGAGCCGCTCGACCGCCATCAGATTGGACGCGACGCCTGCGAGCGAGAGCCGCAGCGGGGACGCGAGGCGCCCCTGACAGGTGAGAAAATACTGCGCGCGCTTCATCACGACGCCAAGCTTCCGCAGGTCCTCGGCGTGGAGCGGGCCCGCCCGGCGCGCGATGAGGATGCGCTTCGCGGACAGGACGCCGATGCCGGGCACGCGCAGCAGTGCCTCATAGTCCGCTTTGCCGACCTCGACGGGAAAAAAATCCGGATGCCGCAGCGCCCAGCAGCATTTCGGATCGAGCCTCGGGTCGAAATCCGGCTGCGACTCGTCAAGCAGCTCCGAGGCGCGAAAACCGTAGAACCGGAGAAGCCAGTCCGCCTGATAGAGCCGATGCTCGCGCAGCAGGGGAGGCTTTGTGTCGAGCGAGGGGAGCAGCGTATTCTCCACGACCGGAACATAAGCGGAATAGAACACGCGCTTGAGATGATACTTGCTGTAAAGCGACTCGGTCAGGTTGAGGATATGGCGGTCGCTCTCGCGGGTCGCGCCGACGATGAGCTGCGTGCTCTGTCCCGCCGGGGCGAAGCGCGGCGCGGAGCGATACTTGACAAGCTCCGCCTTGCTCTCGATGACCTGATCGCGGATCTGACGCATGGGGGTGAGGATCGCGCCCTTCGTCTTGTTCGGGGCAAGGCTTTTGAGAGACGCCTCGCTGGGCAGCTCAATGTTGACGCTGAGCCGGTCCGCCAGAAGCCCGAGACGCGTCACCAGCTCCGCCGAGGTGCCGGGGATCGCCTTGGCGTGGATATAGCCGTTGAAGCGATACTCGCCGCGCAGCAGGGAGAGAGCGCGGATCATCAGCTCCGTCGTGCGGTCGGGCGAGCCGATCACCGCGGAGGAGAGAAACAATCCCTCGATGTAGTTGCGCCGGTAGAAGCCGACGGTCAGCTCCGCCAGCTCGCGCGCGTCGAAGGTGGCGCGCGGCGTATCGTTGGTCCGGCGGTTGACGCAGTATTTGCAGTCGTAGCTGCAATCGTTCGAGAGCAGGACCTTGAGCAGCGTCACGCAGCGCCCGTCCGCCGAAAATGTGTGGCAGCATCCCATGACAGAGGATGAGGTGCAGCCGATCATACCGTCCCTGTGCCCGCGTCTCGCGCCGCTTGACGTGCAGGCGGCGTCGTATTTCGCGGCGTCGGCGAGGATCGTAAGCTTGCTTAAAAGCTCCATTTTGCGTCACGCGGCGTGCCGTACGCGGCCGTCGCCGGCGGAGCCGCGCGGCGTGTCGAGCCACTCGACGAAGCGCATGATGTTTGCTGTCGCGACGCTCACGCCGACGAAAATGAACAACATCGTGGAAGCAGCCATGTCCAATTCCTCCTTAGAACTAATGTTCGATAATGATTATAAATCGAACATACGTACTTGTCAAGAGAAAATCGAACATTATTTCTAAAATATTTGCCGGTATGCGAATCAAAGTATTGAAATGTTACACGCTTTCCTCTATAATGCGTAGGGGAAAGAGAGGAACACAAGATATGGATGATTTCAATACCCGTTACGCGAGGGCGCGCCGCGCTGCGATCGCGAGGGATTTTGCAAGACTGAATCCGGAACAGCGCAAGGGCGTGCTTGCGACGGAGGGCGCGCTGCTGCTGCTCGCCGGAGCGGGGAGCGGCAAGACGACTGTCCTTATCAACCGCGTCGCCAATATCCTGACCTACGGGCGAGGCAGCGACACGAAGGAGGTGCCGGATGGCGCGACGGAGGACGATCTCGCTTTTTTGGAGAGCTATCCCGAGCACCCTGCGCCGGAGGAGCGCGGGCGTATGCTGCGCCTCTGCGCCGTGGAGCCGCCCAGGGCCTGGCAGGTGCTGGCGGTGACGTTTACGAACAAGGCGGCGAACGAGCTGCGCGAGCGGCTCGACGCGTTCGGGATCCGCGGCGCGCAGGACGTGTGGGCGCTGACGTTCCACTCCGCCTGCGTGCGCATTCTGCGGCGCGACATCGACAAGCTGGGCTTTTCGCTGGATTTTACCATCTATGATACCGACGATTCCCGGCGCGTCGTGCGCGATATCGTGCGGGAGATGGACCTGGACGAAAAGGCGTTTCCGCCGCGCGAGGTGCTCAGTGTCATCAGCAGGGCGAAGGACGCGATGGAGAGCGCCCGCGACTTTGCCGGGCACTGGTCGGGCAGCGGCGACTGGCGGAAGGAGCGCATTTCCGCCATTTACAGCCGTTATGACAAGACGCTGCGCGAGGCGAACGCCCTGGACTTCGACGACATCCTGCTGCATACGGTGAATCTGCTGCAGGGCTTTCCGGAGGTGCGGGATTTCTACCGCCGCCGGTTCCGCTATGTGCTCATCGACGAGTATCAGGACACGAACCGCCTGCAATACCTTCTGATGAAGCAGCTTGTGGGACCGGAGGGCAATATCTGCGTCGTCGGCGACGACGATCAGAGCATCTATCGGTTTCGCGGGGCGGACATCACGAACATCCTCAACTTTGAAAAGGAATTCAAGGGCGCGCGCACGATCCGGCTGGAGCAGAACTACCGCTCCACGCAGCACATCCTGAGCGCCGCGAACGCCGTCATCAGCAACAACGCGGGCCGCAAGGGAAAAACGCTTTGGACCGACGCGGGCGACGGCGGCAAGGTGACGATCAAGACCGTGTTCAACGAAACGGACGAGGCGAACTATGTCGTTTCCAGCATTCTGTCGGACTACAACCGCGGCAGGCAATGGCGCGACAACGCGATATTGTACCGCATGAACGCGCAGTCGAACGCGCTGGAATACGCGTTCAAGCGCAACGGCGTGCCGTATCAGGTGG
>CAMVAV010000158.1 GCA_947165595.1 uncultured Clostridia bacterium
GGCGACACCGTTTCTTCTTTTCAAGAAAAAGAAGAAATGGGGTCGCGTTTCGTTCTATGGCAAAAGGAAGGAACGGCGCCGAAAAACTGCTTTTCCGGCTATAAATGCAAAAGCCCCCGCGCCGCGGCGCGGGGGCTTTGGTCGATATTGTGCCGATGCGGAAAATCAGATGCTGTCCTCGCGGTTGATCCACGCCTCGTCCTGCTCCAGCTCCGCCTGGAGCCTCTTGTTCTCGGCGACCAGATCGTCATAGTGCTTGCTCTGCACATAGTACTTCACGAAGGTGAAGGTCGCCTCGGCAAGATCGGCGTCGCTGTACTTGTCCAGCAGGGAGCCGTTCTTGCGCTGGAGGCCCTGCACGTTGACGACGACCAGACGGCGATGCTGCTCGGAGAGCTGGAAGAGCTTGAGCGTATCGGGAATCTTGAGCCCGAGATCATAGGTCTCGTTCACGCGCTGGAGGAGCGGACGCTGCTCCGGCTTGCAGGAGACGATGACGCCGTACTTGGCAAACAGGTCCTTCAGATAGTCAACGGAAACGGTCTCACGGGTGATCGTGCCCTTTCCGATGCCGGTGAGCATGGTGTTGGAAAGATTGAGGCTGACGTACACTTCTTTTCCGGTAGTAGGATAGCTCATGGGAATCTCCTCCGTTTTCAACAAATTGTGATATCGGCGGATGCGCGCCTGATATTACCTTCATAGTAGCACTTGCTTTTCGTTTTTTCAATAGACGCGGCAAAAAAACACCAAACAGGTCGGCCGCAAAAGCAGAGGAGGGACGCCGGACGCCCCTCCTCTCATTGCAAACGATCAGCGCTTGCGCAGCGCGACCTCCGCCTCGTCGATCATCTTCTGGTTCCGCTCGTTGAGGGCGGCAAGCTCGTCTCCGCTGGCGGCGGCAAGCTCCTTTTCCGAATAGATGCGGATGAACGCGACGGATTTCTTGTCGATCAGGCCGGCAAGCTTTTTGAGCTCGGGAAAGCTGAGCTTCTCCAGCACGTCGCTCTCCTCCGCCACGACGACGTCGCAAACGCCGCTGACGGGATTGAGCGTCGCCAGCACATAGTTCTTCTGCGCCGTGTCGTAGTAGTAACGGTGGAAGGAGCCGTTGCCGTCGTCCGCGACCTCGGACACCGCGCTCCAGCCGTCGGCGAGCATCGCGTCGTCCAGCACGGCCATCGGCGGGATCGTGACGGACAGGGGCTTGAAGGCGATCAGCTTGAGACCCATGGCCAGCTCGCCCTTGATCGAGTCAATGATGTTCATTGGAATCCCCTCCTCATTCTTCATCTTGCCATTTATTTTACGGTACGAAAGGGCGCTTTGTCAAGGCGAAGAACGGAAAAAACGGCAAAAGTGACCGACCGCCCGCACCCCGCCGGCGGTTTACTGTCCGTAGGCGCGGAACAGGAACGCCGCCACGTCGCCGCGCGGACAGGTCGCGTCGGGGCTGATCGTGAGGTCCGTGCCCTCCAGCAGGCCCTTGGAATCCGCCCAGCTGCCCGCCTCCGCGTACCAGCCGTCGGTCCCCGCGCCCATCGCGCGGTAGAGGAAGGTGATGATGTGCGCGGTGCTGCACGTCTGCTCCGGCGAGAAGGCGTCCGCCGACGTGCCGCCCGTGACGCCCTGCTCGACCGCCCAGAGGACGGCGTCATAATAGTAATCGCCGGGGTTCACGTCCCGGAAGGGGCTGTCGGAGCTCCTGGGCGCGGGGCAGCCCGCCGCGCGCCAGAGGAAGGTCACGACCTGACCGCGCGTGCAGCTGTCCTTCGTGCCGAAGGTCGTCTCGCTCGTGCCCTGTGTCACGCCCTTGTTGTACGCCCAACTCACCGCGTCCGCGTACAGGCCGCTCTCGGGTACGTCGGTGAAGGGGACGGAGCGCGCGGGCTGCTCCGGCTGGACGGGCTGCTGCGCGTTGCCGGCGTAGCGCGCCGCGTGCTCCTCCGCGGTGCTCGCGTCGCCCTTGGTCTTCGCCGCCAGCGCCAGCGCCGCCTGCCGCTCCTCAGACGTCGCGCCGAGGCCGTTCTGCTGGTCGTAGTACAGCGTCGTGCCCGCCGCGCCGTTCGTCACGTACCAGCGGTCGCTGTCCGCGAATTTGCAGAGGTTGATGTTGACCTGGTTGCCGCCGGCGCTGCTCTTGACCCAGTAGACGACGGTCAGACGGCCGAGCTGCTGCAGCGATTGATTGTTGGCCGCCTCGGTGTTGGGCTTGTTGTAGTGCAGCTCAACGGTCAGCGGGCGGGAGGGCAGGAAGCCGTTCGCCGCGTTCGCGCCCGCAAAGTAGGCGCGCGGCAGCCACTTGTAGAGATCGGCGGACAGCCGCTCGTTGAAATAGGGGTCCCAGCCGGCGCGGCCGGACATCCCGCCCTCGGTAAAGCCGCGGCCGTAGACCTCCAGATCGGCGAAGAGGTATTTCATCATCGCCATGCCGTCGTCATAGCTGTCCGCGAGACGCGTGACCGCCCAGACCCAGTAGGCCGCGACGCTTCTGGGGTCCTGCACGTCCACGACCTTCTTCAGTTCGTCCGGGTTCCACGGCGCGGGATCGGCGAGCGCAAAGCGCTGATCCGACGTCCATTCCCCGCGCAGCTCCCGCGCGTCGTCCGCGCGGCTGCCGTTGACGTCCGAGGTCGCGCCGAAAGCCGTGACCGACAGCAGCGCCGCCGCGCACAGCAGCAGGGCAAGCGTCCTGCGGAGCTTATTTCCCACGTTTTTCATTGCTGTTCCTCCCGATCGTTGTTTCATGCCCCGCGGCGGCTGTCATCTGATCTTGCTGCCGCAGTATTCGCAGCAGCCGTTCGCATCGGGCGTCGTGTTCGCGTGGCAGACCGGGCAGGCAACGGGGCCTCCGGCAGAAGCGGCGGGCGCCGCGCCGAAGCCCGCGGCAGCGGCAGGGGCGGCGCCGAAGCCCGCGGCGGCAGGAGCGGCGCCGTAGCCGGGAGCCGCGCCGAG
>CAMVAV010000159.1 GCA_947165595.1 uncultured Clostridia bacterium
GGCGCCATGTCCGGCAAGGACATCAAGACGGGCGGCTCCATCCTCCGTCCCGAGGCGACCGGTTACGGCGCTGTCTATTATCTCATCAACGTCCTCAAGCATGACGGCCTCGATATCGCCGGCAAGAAGATCGCCATCTCCGGCTTCGGCAATGTCGGCTGGGGCATCATGAAGAAGGCTGCCCAGCTCGGCGCGAAGGTCACCTACTTCGCCGGCCCGGACGGCTACATCCACGATCCCGACGGCGTCTGCACCGACGAGAAGCTCAACTTCGTGCTCGAGATGCGCGCCAAAGATCCGATGCACTGCAAGCCCTATGCCGAAAAGTTCGGCTGCGAGTTCGTCGAGGGCCAGAAGTGCTGGGGCGTCAAGGACGTCGATGTCTATATGCCCGCCGCCATCCAGAACGACGTCACCATGGATTGGGCGAAGAAGATCGCCGAGTCCGGCGTCAAGTACTACATCGAGGTCGGCAATATGCCCACGACCAACGATGCGCTTGAGTTCCTGAAGGGCCAGAAGCAGCTCCTCGTTGCCCCGTCCAAGGCCGTCAACGCCTGCGGCGTGTCCGTCTCCGAGCTCGAGATGGCGCAGAACGCCGAGCGCGTGTACTGGACCGCGGAAGAGGTCGACGCCAAGATGCAGAGCATCATGAACGGTATCTATGATGCCTCCGTCAAGGCTGCCGAAAAGTACGGCCTGGGCTACGACCTCGTCGCCGGCGCCAACATCGCCGGCTTCGAGAAGGTTGCCGACGCCATGCTCTGCCAGGGCATTTTCTAAGCGATATTGCAAGCAAAAAGGAGAGGCTCCGCAAGGGGCCTCTTCCTTTTGTTTGCCGTATTTTGCGCGCCGCGCCGTTTGGGAAGCGCTATCCCTGCTCCGCCGCGCCGCGCAGCTTCTCCAGCAGCAGGACCGTCTGGATGCGGTTGAAGTCCAGGCGCGCCATCGTGTCCAGAAATTCCTTTGCCTTCTCCTCCGCGATCCGCTGGCGCACCGCCTCGATGCGCTCGGTATCCTCCGTCACGAAGCGCCCCAGCGTCCGGCGGCTGAATACCAGCCCGTCCCGCTCCAGCTCGCTCAGCGCGCGCTGCACCGTGTTGGGATTGACGCCCGCCTCCGCGGCAAGCTCCCGCACCGCAGGCAGCCGCTGACCCGGCCCGTAGTCCCCGGAGGCGACGGCGAGCGTCAAATCGTCGCGCAGCTGTGTATACAGCGGCTCTCCCGCGCGAAACGTCAGCTCCATAAAGATTCCTCCCCCCGTTCCAATGTATTAATATATTGAGACAATAGGGCAAAGGCCGCGTTTTGTCAAGCGAAATCGGCGACGCAGGCAAAAAAACACGGCAACCCGCTTTTCAAGCCGCGCCGTTGCTGGTATACTGGAGAGGAACAAATAGCGGAGGGAGGGATCGCCGTGCGCACGCGGACCCGTGAGCTTGCGCTCTCCGGGCTGCTCGGCGCGCTCGCCGTGGTGCTGCTGAGCCTCGGCGGCGCGGTGCCGCTCGCGACCTACACCGCGCCGGTGCTTGCCTCCGCGGCGCTGCTCCCCGTGCGCGAGGAATGCCGCCCCTCCTACGCGTGGTGCTGCTGGGCATTTTCCGCCGCGCTGGGGCTGCTGCTCTCCCCGGACAAGGAGGGCGCGCTGCTCTACGCCTTTCTCGGCTGGTATCCGCTGTTGAAGCCCCGGCTGGACGCGCTGCGCTCCCGCCCGCTCCGCGTCTTTGTGAAGCTACTGGTGTGCGTCGTGTCGGTCGGCGCGATGTACGCGCTGCTGCTTTGGGTCTTGCAGCTGGAGGCGGTGGCGCAGGAGTTTGCCGAAACCGCGCCGGCTCTTCTGTGGGCGACCGCCGCGATGGGCGTCGCGCTGTTTCTGGTCTGCGATCTGGCGCTGACGCGGCTGACGGCGCTCTACCGCCGCCGGCGGAAAAAGTGAGCCGGGCGAAGTATTTTCCTTGCCTTTTTCCGCTCCCGCGGATAAGATAGACGAAAACGTGCTTCGGAGGGTTCCGCCATGCTGGACATTCGTTTGGAAATCGACCGCGTCGACTATAAAAAATGCGTGGAGGCGCTGCTCCCGCAGCTGGTGGAGCACTGCGCCGCAAAGGCCGCGCCGAACGAGCTGGACCGCTTCCTCGCCAAGCTCGGGCAGGACGCCGTCCCCGCCGCCTGTTCGCTGCTGGATGAGATGGACACCGACGCGAAGGACAAGATGGTCGTCTGGCTCGTCTCCGCCCACGAGGAACGGATGCGCGCCTCGGCGAACCGTCATCTGGCGGAGCTGTTCGGCGCGCCGCTGATCCGCATCGGACGCTTTTCGGCGCAGGACCGTCCGGGCAGCCGCCTCGCGCTGCTGGCGACGCGGGTGGACGCCGACTATCCCGAGCTGCTGCGCAGCCGCCCGGTCGAGGAAGGGATCGAACAGATCGGGAAGGAAAACGGCATTCTCAAGAGCGTGGCGAAGCTCGCCGTCCAGATGGGGACGCATCTTTCCAACGAGAATCTCGAGAAGCAGGGCCTTCTCCTGCTCAACTCCGAGCGGATCAAGAGCCGTTTGACCGCCGTTTTGCAGGACGCCGTGCGTCAGGCGGGCATGGAGGCAACGATAGAGAACATGACCGTCGAGCGGAGCACGGACGCGCCCGCCCCCGCCGCGCCGCCCGCGGACGAGGGCCTGATCCCCGACGCCTTTGAAGAGGAGCTGATGAACGCGCTGGTCGCGAAGATCCGAAAGTGGAATCCATCATGAACGCTCCGTCTCTGAAAGGCCGAAAAAACCGCAAAATTTCGGCTTGACAGCGGCGCTTCGTCGTGCTATTATACTTTGGCTGACATGTTTTGTGGGCCATTTAGCCGCAGGCGACCGCCGACGCAGGTGTAGCACAATGGCCAGGGCACCAGCCTTCCAAGCTGGGGATGCGGGTTC
>CAMVAV010000160.1 GCA_947165595.1 uncultured Clostridia bacterium
TCCTCCACCAGCTTGATGAAGTCGAGGTCGTCCACCTCGGAGCCGACGACCACGACGCGGGCGCGGTAGGCGCCCGGCTCCAGCGGCTCGCGGGTCCTGAGCTCCTCCAGCGTCTCCTCCAGCTTGTCGATGAGCAGATACTTGGGGCAGGCGTAGGTCGCGAGCGTCAGGATGTGGAACTCGTAGCCCGTGATGGCGGGGCGCTCGCCCTTGCGGAATTCTCCGATGGCGCGGATCAGCTCGCAGACGCGGTTGTGGTCCGCCACGGCCTTGCGGATCGCGTCCTCGGACACGTCGATGCCGTAGTGCTCCGCCAGCGGCTTGAGGATGTGGTTCCTGCACTGCACCACATAGAGGTTCAAACCGTTGTCGTCCCCCTTCATGGGGATCTCCATGTACTCGAAGAAGAACTTCTCCTTGTCCTTCCCCAGCGCCTTGAGCAGCTCCATATTCTCCACGCAGCGGTTCATCATCGAACAGCCGTCCGGCGTGATGATGCAGTCGGCGAAGTTGAAGCCGCCCTCGATGGCGCGCTCGAGCAGCGCGCGGCTGTACTCGCACAAAAAGCTCGTCATGTAGTAGGTCGCGACCTCCATCGACCCCGTCCGCGGCGCGCGCAGGCGGGCGGAGAAGCAGCCGGGCAGGTTCAAAAGCGGCTCCGGCGTATTCTCGCAGGTGTAGGCGACGCAGACCCTGCCCTCCCTGCGCGCCTGCCGGACCAGCTCGTTGTTCGCCTCCAGCAGCAGCTCCTCAAAGTAGACCAAATGCCTGAGATCTTTCATGTATCCCTCCCGATCATCGCCCCGAAGCCCCGCCCCGGCCGGCGCGGGGCTTCGGGTTTACTATTGTTTTTACGGTTTACTTCTTCCCCGCCGCCCGTGCGGCGATCTTTCCGGTGCGCTTGACCAGGTGCTCGGCGACCTTGAAGGGCATGGTCTCAAACTCGCCCATGTGCCACTCGCGGGTCTTCTCAAGGTGGATGGCGTCGAACATGCACTTGGTGGTGCACAGGCCGCAGCCGACGCAGAGGTAGGCGTCGACCTTCGTGGCGCCGCACTTGAGGCAGCGCGCGGTCTCCTGCCGGACCTGCTCCTCGGTGAAGGTGACGCGCGTGGAGCCGAAGGTCTTCTCCTTGGCGGCGTTGTAGCCGGGGATCTGGCGGATACCGTGGTCGAAGCTGCCGGGATCGACGAGCACGTTGCTCTTGTCGAGCGCGCGGTAGTTGCGGCGGTCGCGCCCCAGCGTCAGGGTCTGGCCCGGATGGACGATGCGGTGGAGCGAGATGGCGGCCTCCTTGCCGGCGGCAATGGCGTCGATGATGAACTTCTGGCCGGTGTAGGCGTCGCCGCCGACGAAGATATCCTTCTCCGCGGTCTGATAGGTCAGCGGGTCCGCCTTGGCAAAGCCGCGCTCGGTGAGCTCGACCTTCGTGCCCTCGAGCAGCTTGCCCCAGTCGGTCCTGAGGCCGATGCAGTAGAGCACCGTCGCGCACTCGGCGGTCTCGGTCACGCTGTCGTCGAACTTCGGCGCGAACCTGCCGTTTTCATCCTTGACGGAGAGGCACTTGCGGAACTTGATGCCGGCGCATTTGCCGTCCCTCACGACGACCTCGGTCTGGCCCCAGCCGTCGCGGATCACGACGCCGTCGCGCTTGCACTCGTTCTGATCCTCCTCGCCCATGGGCATCTCGTCGTAGCTCTCCAGGCAGTAGAGCGTGACGCTCTCCGCGCCGCAGCGCGCCGCCGTGCGGGCGACGTCCGCGCCGATGCTGCCGCCGCCGATGACCACGACCTTGCCGGAGAGCCTGACGTCCTCGCCGCCGTTGACACGCTTGACGAAGTCGATGCCGGGGATCACGCCCTCCGCGTCGTCGCCGGGGACGTTCAGCTTCCCGCCGTCCTGCAGACCGATGGCGAGATAGAAGCCCTTGTAGCCCTGCTCGCGCAGCTCCGGGATGGTGACGTCCTTTCCGACCTCGACGCCGCACTTGAACTCGACGCCCATCTCGCGCAGAATGTCGATCTCCGCCTCGACGGCGTCCTTCTCCAGCCGGAAGCCGGGCAGGCCGTTCATCATCATGCCGCCGGGCTTCTTCGCCTTGTCGAACACCGTCGGCCTGTAGCCCTTCATGGCAAGGTAGTATGCCGCGGTCATACCGGCGGGGCCGGCGCCGACGATGGCGATCTTCTCGTCATAGGGCCTGCCGATCTGGTTGACGAACTTGGGAATCTCGCGGGTCTTGGGATCGAGCTCCTGCTCGGCGATGAAGCGCTTGACCTCGTCGATGGCGACCGCCTCGTCCACGCTGCCGCGGGTGCATTCGGTCTCGCAGCGGTGGTTGCAGACGCGCCCGCAGACGGCGGGGAAGGGATTCTCCTTGCGGATGAGCTCCAGCGCCTCCTTGTACTTGCCCTGCGCGGCGAGGCGCAGATAGCCCTGCACGGCGATGTGCGCGGGACATGCGGTCTTGCAGGGCGCGGTGCCGGTCTCGACCACGTCCTCGCGGTTTTCGCGGTAGTCCACGTTCCAGTCGCTCTTGTGCCAGATGTTGTGCTCGCTCATCTTGCGGTATTCCCGGACCGGCAGCGGCTCCTTCGTGCAGAGCTTCTGGCCCAGCTTGAGCGCGTTGGCGGGGCAGTTCTCGACGCACTGTCCGCAGGCGACGCACTTCTCCTCGTCGATAACGGCGGTGAAGTTGGAGCGGATGACGTCGCGCGCGCCGTAGAGCATGCCGACGCGCAGGCCGAAGCAGGAGCAGGAGCAGCAGTTGCAGATCGCCGCGCTCTCGCCGACCTCCTCAAT
>CAMVAV010000161.1 GCA_947165595.1 uncultured Clostridia bacterium
TTGCAGGTGTCCATGGAGTCGTTGCCGCCGTTGTAGAAGAAGTAGCGGACGTTGTGCTTCTTAAAGACCTCAAGGATGCGCTTGTAGTCGGTGTCGTCCTCGTCGGGGTCCTTCATCTTGTAGCGGCAGGAGCCGAGGGCGGAGGAGGGGGTGAACTTCAGCAGCTCCAGCTCCTTCGGGTCCTCCTGGCCCATGTCGAACAGGCGGTCGTTCAGCACGCCGACGATGCCGTGCTCGGCGCCGTAGACGTTGGTGATGTTGGGATTGTCGAGCGCGGTGCGGATGACGCCGTACGCGCTGGCGTTGATGACGGAGGTCGGGCCGCCGGACTGCCCGATGATGCACGCGCCTTTCAGTTCAGCCATGATCCTTCTCCTTTACGCTTTTCCGTTGCAGCCGAGCACGTCGGTGATCTTGTGCTCGACCATCGCCTTGATCGCCTCGCGGCCGGGCTTGAGATACTGGCGCGGGTCGAAGTGGTCGGGATGCTCGGCGAAGTGCTCGCGGATGCACGCGGTCAGCGCCAGGCGCAGGTCGGAGTCGATGTTGATCTTGCACACAGCCATGCTCGCCGCCTTGCGCAGCTGCTCCTCGGGGATGCCGACGGCGTCGGGCATCTTGCCGCCGAACTTGTTGATGGTGTCGACGAACTCCTGCGGCACGCTGGACGAGCCGTGCAGAACGATCGGGAACCCGGGCAGGCGCCTTGCGACCTCCTCGAGGATGTCGAAGCGCAGCGGCGGGGGAACGAGCTTGCCGTTGGCGTCGCGCGTGCACTGGGCGGCGGTGAACTTATACGCGCCGTGGCTGGTGCCGATGGCAATGGCGAGGGAGTCGCAGCCCGTCTCCTCGACGAAGTGCTGCACGTCCTCGGGCTTGGTGTAGGAGGAATCCTCGGCGGAGACGTTGACCTCGTCCTCGACGCCGGCGAGCGTGCCGAGCTCGGCCTCGACGACAACGCCGTGGTCATGGGCGTACTCGACGACCTGCTTGGTGATCTTGATGTTCTCCTCGATGGGGAGGCCGCTCTTGTCGATCATGACGGAGGTAAAGCCGCCGTCGATGCAGCTCTTGCAGAGCTCGAAGCTGTCGCCATGGTCCAGATGGACGGCGATGGGGAGATCGAAGCCGGCGGTCTGCTCGGCATCCTGCACGGCAGCCTCGATGAGCTTCATCAGGTAGACGTGCTTGGCATAGCTGCGCGCGCCCTTGGAAACCTGGAGGATCAGGGGGGCCTTGAGGTCGATGGCGGCCTCGGTGATACCCTGGATGATCTCCATGTTGTTCACGTTGAACGCGCCGATGGCGTACCCGCCGTTGTAGGCCTTCTTGAACATTTCGGTTGTCGTTACGATTGCCATAGCTCTTCTCCTTTGAAATAAAAATTTGATTGTTTGGAACGATCGGTATCTATTCGTGGAAACATTCTATCACGAATTCCACGGATTGCAAGCGAAAATTGGGGCTTGTTTCCAGCCTCTCTAGCCGTCGTCCGCCAGCCGCCGGCGAAGGCCGCTGTAGCGCCGCGCGCGCCTGTCGTTTTCCGCCATGCGGCGCAACGTCGAGTCGTCGCCCACGACGACCATCAGCTCCCGCGCGCGGGTGATGGCGGTGTAGAGCACGCCGCGCACCTCAAGCCCCGGCGCGCAGGGCGCGGAGACGAAGACCACGCCGCGGTACTCGCTGCCCTGCGACTTATGTACCGTCATGGCGTACGCCATGTCCAGCTCCGCGAGCATATCCGCGGTGTAGGTCGCCACGCGATCGTCAAACGCGATGGTCAGCAGCTCGCCGCCGGGGTCGATCTGCAGGATTTGCCCCACATCGCCGTTGAACACGCCGGTGCCCGCTGTGCCGTCCTCCCGCTCCCAGACCACGTCGTAGTCGTTGCGGGTCTGCATCACGCGATCGCCCTCACGATATACGATATCGCCGAACAGTCGCTCCCGCTTATCCGGCGATGCCGGATTGAGCGCCTCCTGCAAGGCGCGGTTGAGGGCGGCAGTGCCCGTCGCGCCCTTGCGTGTGGGGGTCAGGACTTGAATATCCGCCGCGGGGATGCCCATTTTGTCGGGCAGCCGCGTCTTGCACAGCTCCACCACCGTGTCCACCAGCCGCACGCTGTCGCGGCGGGGCATAAAGAAGAAATCCGCGGCGGCGGTATTTTGCAGCTCCGGCACCCGCCCCTCGTTGACCGCGTGGGCGTTGCGGATGATGGCGGACTCCTGCGCCTGCCGGAACACCTCAGTCAAGGCGACGGTCTCCGCCTTGCCGCTGCGGATGAGGTCGGAGAACACGTTGCCCGCGCCGACGCTGGGGAGCTGGTCGGGGTCGCCGACGAGCACCAGCCGGCAGCCGGGGCGCAGCGCCGCGAGGAACGCCCGCATCAGCGCAAGGTCGACCATGGAGGTTTCGTCCACGATGACCGCGTCCGCCTTGAGCGGGTCTTTTTCGTTTTTCTGGAACTTCACCTGCCCCGTGCGCTCGTCCCAGCTCATGCCGAGCATGCGGTGGATGGTCTGGGCGTCGCGCTCGCAGACCTCGCCCATGCGCTTCGCCGCGCGGCCCGTGGGCGCGGCGAGCAGCACGTCTAGGCCCATGCGCTCAAAGAGCGTCAAAATCGCGCGGACGGAGGTGGTCTTGCCCGTGCCGGGGCCGCCGGTCAAAATCAAAAGCTCCTGCTCCGCTGCCAGCTCCACCGCCCTGCGCTGGAGCGGCGCGTACTCGATGCCCTGCTCGCGCTCGATCTCGTCGATGGCTTTCTTTGCGCC
>CAMVAV010000162.1 GCA_947165595.1 uncultured Clostridia bacterium
GATGCCCAGGAAGAAGCCGGTATAGCCGGAGACCACTTCCGCATAGGGGAAGGCGCCGACGTAGCCGATGTACGGATCGGTGACGAGGCCCTGATCCATCATCTCCTTGAGCTTCATGCCCGCGACGATACCGGAGACATAGCGGGACTCAAAGGTGTAGTTGAACGCGTTGTGCAGGTTGGGGAGCCCGGACTTGAGCGCGGTGTCGCCGGTCATGGCGACGAACTCGACGTTGGGGTTCTCCTCAGCCGCCTGCTGGGTGTAGGTCTGATGGCCGTAGGAGTTCGTGATGACGAGGGTGCAGCCCTGCTCGACGCACTCGATGCACTTGTCGTAGCACTCCTCGTTCTCGGGGATGCTGTAGAACCAGACCATATCGGCGTCGGTCAGACCGCAGGCGGACATCGCCTTGCGAATGCCGTCGATGTGGGCGAAGGTGTAGCCCTCGTTCTCATCGCCGACGAGAACGACGCCGACCTTCAGCTTGCTGCCGGACGCTTCGCCGCCGCCGCTGGGAGCAGCCGGCTGCGTCGTGCCGCCGCCGCTGGGTTGTTCAGCGGGCTGCTGCGTCGTGCCGCCGCCGCCGCAGGCGACCAGAGAGAGCGCCATGACCAGTGCGAGGAGCAATGCAAGGTACTTCTTCATAGTTTTCCTTCCTTTCTTTGATCCAATCGCTTCTTTATTTTATCAGGACCGTCGGGCGGACGGCCCCAACAGACTTATAATAACGAATTTCGCTCAAAAAGACAACAGCAAAAACACGACACATACGACAAAACAAACAAAATTGTTTTGTCTATTCTGTCAGAAAATCTTGCGCTGCCACTTGGAGGAATCGAGCGCCATAAGCGCGCTGACGGGATCCTTGACCTTGGCGAGGAAGATCATCGCCGCGATGATGTAGGGCTTGAAGGACGCCTGCTTGTACAGCGGCACGCGATAGCGGTCGAACACGGAGTTGTCGACCTCGCCCTCCTTGCAGGAAAGGCCCGTGATGTCGGCGGGCAGGCAGTGCAGATACAGCGCCTTGCCGTCCTTCGTCGTCTTCATCATCTCCTCGGTGCAGGCCCAGTCCTTGTGCTCGGCGTTCTGCGCGAGAAGCTTCTTCTCCAGCTCGTCGATGCCGGCCTTGTCGCCCTTCTGATAGAGCTTCGTGCGCTCCTCCATCGCGGCGAACGGCGCCCAGGACTTGGGATAGACGATATCGGCGTCCGCGAAGGCCTCCTTCATGGAGTTGCACTTCTTGAAGCTGCCGCCGGTCGCCGCGGCGTTCTTCTTCGCGATCTCCTCGATCTCGGGCATGACCTCGTAGCCCTCGGGATGGGCGAGCGTGACGTCCATGCCGAAGCGGGTGAACAGGCCGATGACGCCCTGCGGGACGGAGAGCGGCTTGCCGTAGGACGGGGAATACGCCCAGGTCATCGCAACCTTCTTGCCCTTGAGGTTCTCCACGCCGCCGAACTGGTGGATGATGTGCGCCATATCCGCCATGCACTGCGTCGGGTGGTCGACGTCGCACTGCAGATTCACCAGCGTCGGGCGCTGCTCGAGAATGCCGTCGCGGTAGCCCTCCTCCAGCGCGTCCATGAAGGTCTTCTGATACTTGTGGCCCTCGCCGATGAACATATCGTCGCGGATGCCGATGACGTCCGCCATGAAGGACACCATGTTCGCGGTCTCGCGCACGGTCTCGCCGTGGGCGATCTGGCTCACCTTCTCGTCGAGCACCTGCTCCTCCAGACCGAGGAGGTTGCACGCGGAGGCGAAGGAGAAGCGCGTGCGGGTGGAGTTGTCGCGGAAGATGGAGATGCCGAGGCCCGAATCAAAGACGCGGGTGGACTTGTTGCGCTCGCGCAGGTCGCGCAGGGCGTCGGCGACCGCGAAGACGGCGGCAAGCTCCTCGTCGGTCTTGTCCCACGTCCAGTAGAAGTCGTTCTTATACATATTGTTGATGTGCAGCAGCTCCAGCTGCCGCGCGAGCTCCAGAGTCTTGCTCATGGGAAAACAGCTCCTTTCAATTATTGTAAAGTATTATTACTTGATATCGTTGCCGGTGAGCTCCTGACGGAAGCTCGTGGCGCTGCCGTCCTTGTTCTCGGGCTTATAGAGCGGGATCGCCGCCGCGTAGACCGCCGCGCAGGTGACGAGGTCCTGCTTCCAGGTGACCTCGTTGGGCGCGTGCGCCTGCGACTCGGCGCCGGGGCCGAAGCCGACGCAGGGGATGCCGTAGCGGCCCTGAATGGACACGCCGTTGGTCGAGAACGTCCACTTGTCGGTCAGAGGACGGCCCTCGCGCTTGGACTTGGCAAGCTCGTCCGCCCAAATGCGCTCCGTGCCCCAGAGCCCGTGATACGCGTCGACCAGCGCCTGCACATGCGGCGCGGTCTCCTTGTTGATCCAGGTGGGGAAGAACGCCTCGGTCTTGTAGACCTCGCCGGTCCACGCGGGACGGTCGTACCAGTACATGCTGACCTTGACGTCGTCGCCGTACTTCTTGACGGAGGGCAGGTCCTCGATCTCCTTGAGGCAGGACTGATAGGTCTCGCCCGCGGTCATGCGGCGGTCGATCGAGATCGCGCAGGAATCCGCCACGGCGCAGCGGGACGGCGAGGTGTAGAAGATCTGGCTGGTGGTGCAGGTGCCGCGGCCGAGGAAGCGCGCGTCCTCATAGTGCTCGGGATTGTACTTGGGGTCGAGCATCTTGACAAGGCCCTTGATCTCCACGCTGTCGTCGGCGGGGTTCTCGTTGAGCGCGCGGACCTCCT
>CAMVAV010000163.1 GCA_947165595.1 uncultured Clostridia bacterium
TCCAGCGTCACGTCGTTGACGCCGATGGCGTCCAGCTCGTCCGCCTCCTCGCCGGTCATCACATGTCCGGCGTCGAACAGGATCTCGCCGGTGCGCGGATCGACGACCGGATTGAGCAGCTTCTGCCCGCGGATGCGCGCGCGCAGCGACAGCTTTTTATTATATTTGTAGCGTCCGACCATGCTCAGGTCATAGCGGCGCGGATCGAAGAACAGGCCGCTGATGAGCGTCTCGCACGCCTCGACCGTGGGCGGTTCGCCCGGGCGGAGCTTGCGGTAGATCTCGAGCATGGCCTCCTCGTAGGTCTTGCAGGCGTCCTTCTCCAGCGTCGCCTTCACGCGGTCGTCGTCGCCGAAGAGGTCAAGAATCCCCTTGTCGGTTTTCAGCTCCGAAAAGGGCGTGGTCTTTACTTCCTTGTCCAGGACGCTTTCGACCTTGATGCCGCCCAGCGCGCGCAGCAGCTCGGTCACGGGCAGCTTGCGGTTCTTGTCGATGCGGACCCAGAAGATCTCGCCCGCGTCGGTCTCATACTCCAGCCACGCGCCGCGGTAAGGGATCGCCTGCGCCGTCATCAGCGGCAGGTCGGTCTTGAGGTCGATCTCCTTGCCGTAGTAGATGCCCGGCGAGCGCACGATCTGCGAGACGACGACGCGCTCCGCGCCGTTGATGACAAACGTGCCCGACTGGGTCATGAGCGGGAAGTCGCCCATGAAGATCTCCTGCTCCTTGATCTCCCCCGTCTCCTTGTTGTAGAGACGCACGTTGACCTTGAGCGGAGCGGCATAGGTCACGTCGCGCGCTTTGCACTCCTCAACATCGTACTTGGGCTGCTCGTCCATCTTGTAGTCGATGAAGCTCAGCTCGAGGTTGCCGGCATAGTTCGCGATCGCGTCCACGTCCGCAAACACCTCGCGCAGCCCGTAGTCCAGAAACCACTGGTACGAGGTCTTCTGCAGCTCGAGGAGGTTCGGCATCTCCATGACTTCCTCATGCCGTGCGAAGTTTTTGCGAAGGGTTTTGCCGTACATCTTGTCGTGGGCCATTTGCTCTTCACGCCTTTCTTGGGACGCCCGGCTCCCCCGCCGTCCCATGGAATATGGGTTTTCCCGATACGCACGGATTTGTTGATAGAACCGTGCCGGACGCACTTGCTTTTTTTACAGCAATCTGCTACACTTGCGTTAGTAGGTGGAGTTTTGCTGATCCCCCACTTTCGCATATAAGCGCTTTATTTTACCGGAATCTCCTTGATTTGTCAAGGGGGATTTTTGTTTTTTGTGAAAAAGCATCCTCCGGCGCGGTTCAGCCGAACCCGCCGGAGGATGTTTTTCGTTCTGTTGTATCGTCTCAGGGATCAAAACCGCGAACCCGCCGGAGCGGCGGACCGCTTACCGCCAGTTGAAGGTTGCCAGGCCGTAAATATAGATGACCAGGATCACCGCGGGAACGACAAAGCGGAACAGCGGCTTCATCCATTCCTGCACCTGAAGGCCCTTGCCGGCGTTCGCCTCCTTGACGAAGCTGTCCCAGCCCCAGCCGAAGTCGTTGCAGCAGAAGAGAGCGAAGACCAGGCTGCCGATGGGCAGGGCGTTGGTGGAGACGATGAAATCCCAGAAGTCCAGCCAGGCGGAGCCTTCCGCGAAGGGCTGGAAGGTGAGCACGCTGAAGCCCAGGGCGGTGGTCAGGCCCAGCAGGAACACGATAATGCCGCAGATGATGCTGCCCTTGGGCCGGCTCCATCCGAACAGGTCGCGGGTCATGGCGAGGATGTTCTCGCACACGGCGAGGACCGTGGACATGGCGGCAAAGACCATGAACAGGAAGAACAGCGTGCCCCAGACGCGCCCGCCGGGCATGTTGTTGAACACGGTCGCCATGGTGTTGAACAGCAGGCTGGGACCGGCATCCAGCTCAAGGCCGTAGGAGAAGCAGGCGGGGAACATGATGAAGCCCGCCAGCAGGGCGACGATCGTGTCCAGCACGATCACGTTCACGGATTCGCCCATCAGGGAGCGCTCCTTGTCGATGTAGCTGCCGAAGATCGCCATGCTGCCGATGCCCAGGGAGAGCGTGAAGAACGCCTGGTTCATGGCGCCGACGATGACGGAGCCGTCGATCTTGGAAAAATCGGGCACGAGATAGAAGGCAATGCCCTCCTTCGCGCCGGGGAGCGTGAGGCTGTGCACCGCAAGCACCACCATCAGGACCAGCAGCGCCACCATCATGTACTTCGTCACGCGCTCCAGGCCGCCCTGGAGGTTAAAGCTCAAAACCGCGAAGGCAACGACGACGGTGACGGCCAGGAAGGTCACGTTCAAGCCAGGGTTCGTGATCATGGGCACGAAGCCGAGATCGCCGTTCTGCCCCACGAGGAACTTGCAGAAGTAGTTGATGATCCAGCCGCACACGACGGTGTAAAACGCCATGAGGCAGAAATTGCCGACCAGCGCGATGTATCCCATGAAGCCCCATTTCTGGCCGGGCTTCTGCAGGGTCTGGAACATTTTGACGGGGCTCTTCTGCGCGGCGCGGCCCACGGTGAACTCCATGGTCATGACGGGCAGGCCCAAGACGAGCAGGCAGAGGATATACACGAGCACAAAGCCTCCGCCGCCGAACTGGCCGGTCATCCACGGGAATTTCCATACGTTGCCGCACCCGATGGCGCAGCCCGCCGAGAGCA
>CAMVAV010000164.1 GCA_947165595.1 uncultured Clostridia bacterium
CGCCGGCGCCCGGGGCGGCGGGCGTGCCGCGCGGCTCCGTCACGCGGCGGTAGAACACCGCGCGCGCGAGCGACAGGTAGGGCGTGACGTAGAGCGAGGCGAGCGCCGTCAGCAGCCCGAAGACCAGCGAGCGCAGCAGCGTGCCGGCAAGCGTCTGGGGGAAGGCGTCGCGCAGGTAGTATTGGCACAGGCTCACGGGCGTCGCGAAGAGGAACAGCAGCGGAAGGAAGCTCAGCAGCAGCAGGAAAAGCTGCATCTTGTAGCCGTCCATCTCCCGCCGGCTGCGGCGCATCGCCTCGATGACGCCGAGCTCCGGGTCCTCGCACAGGTGGTAGAGCGCGAAGGAGTACGCCAGCGCCAGCACGATGCCGGGAATGATGAACGCGACGGTCAGCACGAAGACGATCACCGCCTCCAAAAGCCGCAGCAGAACCACCTTGCCCGCGAAGGGAAAGGCGTCGAACAGGCTGGTATAGGGCAGCGCCTCTCCGCGCTGGACCCCGAGGCAGTAGAGCGAAAAGCCGGCGGAGAGCACCATGCTGAGCAGCAGGATGAGGATGCTGACGAAGGAGAAGGAAAAGCTCAGCACGTCCAGCCCGCCCCCGGTCAGGCTGCTGACCGCGGCGTCGATCAGGTCGAGGACGAGCGTCACGGCGAGCAGCAGCGCCGTCATGCGGATCGGGGATACCCGCGCCGTGCGCAGCAGGCTTCGCGCCTCCTCCTTTACGGCGCGGCCGTCGATCGGATCGTAAACAGGCATAAGGCCCCTCCTGTGAAAAAAGCGTATTGCCGGGAACAGCTCAAAGATAACACAAAAAACGCGAAAAGGCAAACCCCGAAAAGGGCAAAGATATTGTGGATATTTTTCATGGACATACCATATAATTCACTGGACAAGCCGCGCGAATTGTTGTATAATCTGTCCGATTATGGGGCGGTGTGTGTACCGTCCGTGTAGAAAAATGAGGTGAGACAATGGCAAAAGCATTCTTTGGCGGCGTTCATCCCAACGACATGAAGGCCGCGACCAATGAAAAGGCCATCGAGCAGCTTGCGCCGCCGAAACAGGTCGTCATCCCGATGTCGATGCACTTCGGCGCACCCTGCGCGCCGATCGTGCAAAAGGGCGATCACGTGAAGATCGGCCAGAAGATCGGCGAGACCAAGGGCCTCGGCGCGCCGATCCACGCGAGCGTCTCGGGCACCGTTGTGGCGGTGGAGCCCCGTCCGTTCTCCATGGGCGGCAACATCATGTCCGTGGTGATCGACAACGATTTCCAGGATGAGATCAGCGAGGAGGTCGTTGCCCCCGCCGATCCCGACGCGCTCTCCGTGGAGGAGATGATCGAGATCGTCAAAAATGCCGGTATCGTCGGCATGGGCGGCGCCACGTTCCCGACGCACGTCAAGATCTCCGGCGGCATCGGCCTGGTGGACACCGTCATCATCAACGGCGCCGAGTGCGAGCCCTACATCACCGGCGACCACCGCGCCATGCTGGAGCGCCCCGAGCAGATCATCGGCGGTTGCTGCTATCTGGCGAAGATGTTCGGCGTGGACAAGGTGACCATCGGCGTCGAGATGAACAAGCAGAACGGCATCGACTCGCTCAACAAAAAGATCGAGGAGATGAAGGCGCCCGTCGTCGTCCAGCCGCTGCGCACGCGCTACCCCCAGGGCGGCGAGAAGCAGCTGTGTCAGGCGATCACCGGCAAGCAGGTGCCGCCGGGCGGCCTGCCCAGCGCCATCGGCTGCGCCGTGTTCAACATCAACTCCGTGTGCGCGATTTACCGCGCCATCACCACCGGTATGCCCGTGGTGCGCAAGGTCGTCACCGTCTCCGGCTCCGGCGTCGTGGAGCCGAAGAACCTCGAGTGCCCCATCGGCACGCCCGTCGGCCTCCTGTTCGACGCGTGCGGCGGCCTGAAGGACAACACCTTCAAGCTCATCGCCGGCGGCCCGATGATGGGTATGGCGCAGTACACGGCGGACATCTCCGTCGCCAAGGGCACCGGCGCGCTGCTGGCGTTCGCGGGCGACGAGAACAAGGTCGCGCAGGACCCGACCTGCATCCGCTGCGGCCGCTGCGTGGAGGCGTGCCCGATGCACCTCCGGCCGCTCTATCTCTATATGTACGTTCAGAAGAAGAACGTCGAGCTGCTCAACGAGGCGCACATCATGGACTGCATGGAGTGCGGCGCGTGCGCGTACATCTGCCCCGGACGCCTGCACCTGACGCAGTCGTTCAAGGCGGGCAAGCAGCTCGTCAAGGACGACGCCGCGAAGAAGAAGGCGGCCGCCGAGGCCGCAAAGGCCGCGGAAGAGAAGAAAGGAGCGTGAGTGAACATGACCGGTGATTACAAGGGCTTGAAGCTCATCGCCTCCTCGAACCCCCACATCCGCAACAACGAGGATACCCGCTCGATCATGCTCGACGTGATCATTGCCCTGTGTCCCGCGCTGGCGTGGTCGATCTACCGCTTCGGCGTGCGTGCGCTGGTGGCGGCGCTGGTTTCCGTCGCGTCCGCGCTGTGCTGGGAGTGGCTGTACCGCAAGGCGCTCAAGAAGCCCCAGACCCTCGGCGACCTCAGCGCCGCCGTCACGGGCCTGCTGCTCTCGATGGTCTGCCC
>CAMVAV010000165.1 GCA_947165595.1 uncultured Clostridia bacterium
ACGGAAAAGATGCCGTCAAGACGTGCGCGGGGATTTATTCAGCGCTTCCTTAAATATTCAAAGCTGATCTTTTCTTTATATGACATGGCAATGCTCCCTCCATAGGCGACAGTTTTTCTTTTTCACTGTCTCCTGTAGAGGGAGCATATCACATCGCTTCGGGTCTTGTATTTTATTCCTCTTTTTTGCCGTCCTGACAGAATTCGCACAACCCGTAGAGCACGGTGTCCGACTTGTCGAGCGCGAAGCCCTCCGTTTTGGCGACGACCTGCGTGAGCTGCTCCGCGCTGCCGGCGTCCATGTGGAAGGTCCTGCCGCAGCGCTTGCAGCTCAGATGCAGGCAGCCGCGGCACGCCTCCGCGCCGACGAAGCGGTAGGACGCCTCGCGTCCGTTGGAGGCGCTGCGCCGCACAAGTCCCTCCGCCTCCAGCTCGGCGAGGTTGCGGTATACCGCGCTGAGGCTGATGCGTTCGTCGCGGAGCGCGGCGGCGATCTCCTGCGCGGACAGCTGCTCGTCCGCGTGGCCGCGAAGATACGAAAGCAGCGTCCGGCGCTGTTTGGTCATGTACTTGGACAACTCTCCCGCCTTCTCCCCTCGGAAATCGAATGGATGTGCCGCCTCCTCAGATCGAGAAGGCGGTCGTGAAGTTGCGCAGCATGGTCAGCGCCTGCGCGCGCGTCGCCTGCGCGCCGGGGTTCAGCCGCCCCTGCTCGTCGCCGCGCAGAATGCCGTTCTCGCACGCCCAGCGCATCGACTCGACCGCCCACGCGCCGACGTCGCCCGCGTCGGGAAAGCTCTCCAGCAGCGCGGTGGGCACGGCGGACGGGGCGGGCGTCAGCCCCTGCGCCTTGGCGTAGCGGCAGAGCATTGCGGCAAGCTCCTGCCGGCTGATGTTGCGCAGCGGCATGAATTTGCCGCCGTCGCCGGTCGTGATCCCGGCGTCCGCCGCCCAGCGCACCGGCGCGCCGTACCACGCGTCTGCCGCCACGTCGGGGAAGGACGCGTCGCCGTCGATGACCGTCGTGCCGTCGGTGATGAGGTGCAGCCCGGAGAGCATCTTGACGAACATCGCGCGGTTCATCGGCGCGTCCGGCTCGAAGGTTGTCGCGGAGGTGCCGGAGGCAATGCCGCTTCTCACCGCCTCTGCGACGGCGTCATAGTACCACGCGCCGGCGGCAACGTCGGCAAATTGCTTCTGCGCGGTGTCGATCGTCAGAACGATGCCTGCGAGCCGGTCGGCGGCGAGGAGCGTATCGCCCGCGAGCGCGAGGCCGCGCGGCGCCGCCGCCTCGTCCGGAGCGCCGGAGGAGCGGTGCAGCGTGTAGACGCGTCCGTCGCGGATCATGCGGATCGCGGAGTTGCCCGTGTCCGCCACATAGAGCGTGCCGTCCGTGCCGGCGGCGAGGCCCTGCGGATGGTCGAATTTCGCGTTTTGGAGCGCGCCGTCGACATAGCCGCCGTAGAATTCGCCCTCATCCTCCGCGTCCTGCGAGCTGCCCGCGAAGGGCTGCGCCATGCCGTTCACGACGCGGCAGATGCGGCTGCGCCCGGTCTCGGCGACATAGAGCTCGCCCTTCATCCAGCACAGGCCCGTCGGCTCCGACAGGCCGGAGACGACGGTGGAAACCGTGCCCTTGGTCGAGATCGCGCGGATCGAGCCGGCGAGCGCGTCCGCGACGTAGAGCGTGCCGTCGTCGCCCGCGGCGAGGCCGGTGGGACGCTCAAAGGACGCCTTTGTGCTGTCTCCGGAGGCGGCGCCCGAAACGCCCGTCCCGGCGAGGGTCTGCACCTTGCTGTCCTCGATGTAGCGCACGACGTGCGCCGCGGCGTCGCTGACGGCATAGCCTTTCAGGAAGGGGGCGATGTCCCACGGCTCCATGAAGTACGCCTCGTCCGCCTTGCCGTCGCGATAGACGCCCACCGGCTCGCCGGTGACGTCCGCCGCGCCGACCGCGCCCGCGAAGCGCGAGAAGCGCCCGTTTTCGACCTTCCACACGACCTTGTTGTACACGTCCGTCACCAGCCATGTACCGTCCTGCCGCGCGATGATGCCGGAGAGCTGACCGGAGGAGAACTCGTCCGTCCCCAGCGCGGAGACGGGCAGGGACAGCGCGAGACAGAGCGCCAGCGCCCATGCGAATACACGTTTTTTCATCATTGCTTCCTTCCTTCTTCAGTTTAATTCGTCCAGCGTGAGGATCTCGAAGCCCTCCGCCTTGCCCTTGAGCTTAATGCTGCCGCCGAGCGAGGTCGTCTTCGCGCGCTCGCCCAGCGCGTCCGCCACGACGCGGGAGATGTAGATCGTGCCGCCGGGGGCGTTCGCCTCCAGCCGCGCGGCGGTGTTGACCGTGTCGCCGATGGCGGTGTAGTCCATGCGCTTGGGCGCGCCGATGTTGCCCACGACGGCGGGGCCGAAGTTGACGCCCACGCCGAAGGAGACCGTGCGCCCGAAGCGCTCCATCAGCTCCTCGCCGACCGCCTTGGAGCCCTCCACCATGTCCATGGCGGCGCGGCAGGCGAGGTAGACCGCGTCCTCCTGCGGCAGCGGCGCGTTCCAGAACGCCATCGTGCAGTCGCCGACGAACTTGTC